>NZ_JBWKPX010000030.1:0-56509 GCF_059418465.1 Caulobacter sp. GW821-FHT09A05 | reverse complement strand
TGCAGGCCCCGCCCGCCGTCGGCGTCGATGGGGACCAAGCGCGTGATTGCCCGGCGGCCCGCGCCCCTGTCGTCCGGCTTCTCCCGAAAGGGATCGAGACCGGGTCCGGCTAAGCGTTAAGAGCGCTGCCTACCGGACGCAGGCGAATAACGATGGCGCGGAGCGATCGGCTTCGTCGAAACGGTATTTATTCAAAGCACTCCGGACGTTGTCCGGCGCTCCGCGACCCTTTCCATCAGCTCACAGCCAAAAGCGTGAGGATGAGAGATCGTGCCCGCGAAAGGCCCCCTCAGTCGGCTTCGCCGACAGCTCCCCCAGAGGGGGAGCAGCTATGCGGTGCGGCGACCGCCGTTCAGATCCTCCCCCTCTGGGGGAGGTGGCCCGAAGGGCCGGAGGGGGCTCGCGGCGCACCCCATTTCAGCCCAACCCCAATCCGTCCTATCTAGGGTTCCATGACCGACACCGTCGCCCCCGATTCCAACGCCCAGGCCTATTCGGTCTCGGAACTGGCCTTCGCCCTGAAGCGCACGCTGGAAGACCGGTACAGCTTCGTGCGGCTGCGCGGCGAGCTGTCCAAGGTCACCCACCATTCCAACGGCCACGTCTACCTGACCATCAAGGACGACAAGGCCGCCATCGACGGCGTGGTCTGGAAGGGCAATGTCCGCCAGCTGCAGATCCGGCCCGAGCATGGGCTGGAGGTCATCGTCACCGGCAAGATCACCACCTATCCGGCCGGCTCGCGCTACCAGATCGTCATCGAGACCATGGAGGCGGCCGGCGTCGGCGCGCTGCTCGCCCAGCTCGAGCGCCTGAAGGCCAAGCTGCACGCCGAGGGCCTGTTCGCCCCGGAGCGCAAGCGTCCCCTGCCCGCCATGCCCGCCGTGATCGGGGTGATCACCAGCCCGACCGGGGCGGTGATCCGCGACATCCTGCACCGCATCCGCGATCGCTGGCCGTGCCGGGTGCTGGTCTGGCCCTGCGTGGTCCAGGGCGACGCCGCCGCCGGCCAGGTCAGCTCGGCCATCCGCGGCTTCAACGCCATAGCGCCGGGTGGGCCGGTACCGCGTCCCGACATCATCATCGTCGCCCGGGGCGGCGGTTCGGTCGAGGACCTGTGGGCCTTCAACGACGAGGGCCTGGCCCGCGCGGTGGCCGAGGGGACGATCCCGCTGATCTCGGCCGTCGGCCACGAGACCGACACCACCCTGATCGACTTCGTCTCCGACCGCCGCGCGCCGACCCCGACCGCCGCCGCCGAGATGGCCACCCCGGTGCTGGCCGAGCTGCGGGCCCTGGTCAGCGACTACGACCGCCGCCTGAACACCTGCGGCGGCCGGGCCGTCGAGGAGCGGCGCACCCGCCTGGTCGGCGCCGCGCGCGGCCTGCCCCGGCCCGCCGACCTGCTGGCCCTGGCCCAGCAGCGGCTGGACCTGGCGGTGCGCGGACTGCCACGCCTGGACGACCTGACCGCCCCGGCCGAGCGTCGGTTCAGGGAGGTCGCCGCCCGGCTGGACGCGGCCCTGCAGCGCAACACCGACATCCACGCCCGCGACCTGCTGAAGGTCACCGCCCGTCTGTCCCCCGACACCCTGCACCGCCAGCGCGCCGACTGCGGCCGGCGGGTCGAGGACCTCTCCCGGCGGCTGGACCTGGCGGCCCGCCGCGTCCCCGAGCGCGTCGCCCAGCACGCCCGCCTGCCCGCCCTGGAGGCGCGGATGAACAACTGCGCCCAGCGGCGGCTGGAGCGCGAGACCGATCGCCTGGTCGCCCTGGACAAGCTGCGGCTGTCGCTCAATCCGACAAGGCCGTTGGAGCTGGGGTTCGCCCTGGTGCACAAGGCGGACGGCGGCATCGCCCGCTCGGCGTCCGAGCTCGTGAGCGGCGAACGCGTTCGGCTGCAGTTCAAGCTTGGCGAGCGCGACGCGGTGATCGACGGCGAAGCCGGCGCGCCCGTCCCGCCCGCGCCGCTCGCCCCGCCGCGCCCACCGCCGAAGCCCAAGGCGCCGCCGTCCACGGATCAGGGAAGCCTGTTCTGACCCCCACCCCGCCCATCCCCGGCCAACGCCGGAATGGGCGATCGATGATCCCGGCGCCTGTTCCCCCGGCCCCAACTGGCGTAAAAGACTCCCATGAACGCGTTCGATCCCAATCTCGGCAAATCCGGCGGCCCGGCCACCTTGCACTATGGCGACGGCGAGTTCGCCATCATGAGCCCCGGCCAATACGTGCTGTGCGCCGTCACCGGCGCCAAGGTCGCGCTGGAGAACCTGCGCTACTGGAGCCCCGAGCTGCAGGAGCCCTATGCCGGCCCGGCCGAGGCCCTGAAGCGCTGGCGCGAAAGCCGGGGCTGAGGCGCCCGGCCACCACACGCCTGGCGCGAGCGTCTCGCGACGAATTCGCCCGCCAGGGGATCGACAGGCCATTAACCGTACAGTATCCCCCGCCATCCCCTTTCGCGATGGAGGTCTACCCGCATGTCTGCGACGCTCGAGCAGCTGCGCTTTCTGCTGGTGGACGACAACCATCACATGCGGGCGATCGTCTCGACGATCCTGAAGGGCGTGGGGGTGCGGCACGTGCTGGAGGCCATGGACGGGGCCGAGGCCCTGCAGGTGGTCCGCGACCACCAGATCGACATCGCCATCGTCGACTTCCGGATGGCGCCCCTGGACGGGGTGCAGTTCACCCACCTGGTGCGCCAGTCGCCCGACAGCCCCGACCCGTTCCTGCCGATCATCATGCTGACGGGCTTCGCCGAGCGCCACCGGGTGTTCGAGGCCCGCGACGCCGGGGTCACCGAGATCGTCGTCAAGCCGGTCACCGCCCGCTCGCTGCTGGACCGGATCAACACCGTGATCTTCAAGCCCCGGCCGTTCATCCGCATCGACGACTATTTCGGCCCCTGTCGCCGTCGCCGCGACGACCCGGCCTATGACGGCCCGCGTCGCCGGAGCGCCGAGCGGGCGCTGGAGCTCTAGCTCAGCCGCCCTGCGCCGCCAGAGCGGCGTAGACCTCGTTGGGCCAGCGCCGATGGACCCAGAACCATTCCTCGGGCCGTTCGCGGATGCGCTCTTCCATGAACGCGTTGACCAGCTTGACCCCGGCCTCGATGTCGGCGGTGCGGTCGCCGGTGTTGGGCAGCTGGATCGGGTCGTGGACCACCGCCCGGAAGCGCGCGCCCTTGACGCGCTGCACCGACATCGGCTGCAGGACCGTTCCGAAGCGGATCGCCAGGCGCGACGGCCCGGGAGCCGTCCGCACCGGATGGCCGAAGAACAGGCCCTCGACCCCGGTGTTGAATTTCTGGTCGTTCATCAGGGCCACCGACTTGCCCTGCTTCATGCCTTCCAGCAGTTCACGCGCGCCGTCCCCGCCCTTGGGCGCGAACAGCCGCACCCCGTAGCGGAAGCGGCTGGCCTTGATCCGCTCGTCGACATACGGATTGTTGGCCGCCCGATAGGTCATCTCGCAGACGACCCCGGAATCGACGATCGCCGCGGGCATCACCTCCCAGTTGGACAGGTGTCCCGAAACGAAGACCACCGGAACCTTGTCGGCGGCGATCTGGAACAGACGCTCCTGGTTGACCACCTCGACCCGCCCGGTGGACGGCAGGATCCTGTCCATCAGCGGGAACTCGGCGAAGGTGCGGCCCAGGCCATCCCACTGCGCCTTGAGCATGGCCGCCCGCCAGGCTTCGTCCTTGTCCGGAAAGGCCAGCTTGAGGTTTCGGGTCGCCACCTTGTGCGCGCCGCTCAGGGGACCGACCGTGCGGCCCAGCCAGCCGCCGAACGCCGAGGCCGCGTCGACGCCCAGCAGGCGCACGACGCCGATGAACAGGTCAAAACCCAGCGCTTCCGCGCGCCACAACAGGTCCTGGGCCCAAGGCCGACGCTTATCCGACATGGCCCCTTACTAGCCTGCTTCGTGGACGAGTGGGACTCGCCGCATGCGTCGATCCGCGCGGTTCGCCCGGCACGCGACTTGCGACTTTCGACCCAGACCGTTCCGTTTCGGGACGCAGTATGAAATCGGGGCGTCACCATGGGCAACGACATCGATGTGTATCTGGGCAAGCGACTACGGCGCCGCCGCCGCCTGCTGGGCCTGACTCAACAACAGCTGGCCGGCGCCGTCGGGGTGCGTTTCCAGCAGATCCAGAAATACGAGTGCGGCGCCAACCGCATCTCGGCCGCGCGGCTGTGGCAGCTTTCCGAGGCCCTCGAAGTTCCGGTGGGCTACTTCTACGACGGCCTGTCGGAACGGGTGGCCAAGGAAGCCAACCTCGAGGCCGAGGGGGGCGAGATGTTCGCCCGCAAGGAGACGCTGGACCTGGTCCGCGCCTACTACCTGCTGGGCGAGCGCCCGCGTCGACGGCTGCTGGACCTGGCCAAGTCGCTGAACGGAGGCGAGATGCTCGAAGCCTAGGGCCTCGGAGCCTAGGACAAGGCCACGAACGGTGGCGTCGAACCGAAGGGCGGGCTAAAGCCTCGCCCATGACCCTCGCCGCCGATCATCTCGCCCAGCTCGACGCCTTCGTCATCGACCTCAACCGCGCCTCGGCGGCGGCCATCCTGCCGCTGTTCCGGGCCGATCACGGCCTGGAAGACAAGGGCGCGGGCAAGAACCTGCCCCGCGACAGCCACGCGGCCTTCGATCCGGTGACGGAGGCCGACCGCGGCGCCGAGGCGGCGATCCGCGAACTGATCGCCGCGCGCTATCCCGAGCACGGGGTGATCGGCGAGGAATACGGCGAAGACCGTCCGGACGCCGAGTTCGTCTGGGTGCTGGACCCGATCGACGGCACCCGCGCCTTCATCGCGGGCCTGCCGCTGTGGACCACCCTGATCGGCCTGCGCCATCAGGGGCGTCCGGTGCTGGGCTCGATCGGCCAGCCCTATACGGGCGAGATCTTCATCGGCTCGGCGGCCGGCTCGCGCCTGCTGTCGCAAGGTTCGGAGCGTGCGATCCGGGTGCGCGAATGCCCCAGGCTGACCGACGCGATCATCGCCACCACCGATCCCGACGCCTGCTTCGACGGGGCCGAGCGCGGGGCCTGGCTGCAGGTGCGCGCCGCCGCCAAGCTGGCTCGGCTGGGCTGCGACGCCTACGCCTACGCGATGGTGGCCATGGGCAAGATGGACATGGTCATCGAGGCCGGCCTGAAGTCCTGGGACGTCGAGGCGGCCATTCCCCTGATCGAGGGCGCCGGCGGCGTCGTCACCGACTGGCGCGGCGAGCCGATCGGACAGGACGGCGGCCAGATGGCGATCTCCGGCGACCGTCGCTGCCTGGACGAGGCGCTGGTGGCGCTGCGGCGGTCGGCGAAGTAGCTAGCTCGAAATCGCGTCCAGCGTCTCGTCGAACGCCGCCCAGAACTGGGCCCGGCGATCGTCCGTCTCGATCAGGATCTCGTGGAAGGCGTCGGGGATCTCGACGTAGCGGCCGTTCGGGATCCGGCCGGCGATCGACTTCTCGTCGGCGATCAGCACGCGGCTGTCCTGCCCCGCCGCGACGATGGTCACCGGGATCGACACCGCCTCGACGCCCTTCGTCCGGCGCAGAAAGGCGCAGGCCGAGAAGGCGAAGTCGGTCCAGCCCCAGGTGATGCCGCCCAGGGCGATGTCGGGATTGGCGTGGATCTGGGCCCGGTGGCGGGCGTAGCGGGCCGCGTCGTGGGTCAGGGCGTCGTCGGGAAAGCTCTGGACGAACGGGTCACCGGCGTCGCCCAGCACGTACTCCCCCTTGTATCGCGAACGGCTCATCAGCCAGGCCAGGGCGCGGGCGCCAGCGGCGGGCTTGCCCCCGGTATTGAGCCCCAGCATCGGCGCCGACAGCACGGCGGCGGCGAAGCGGCGCTCGCCCGTGGCCAGGGCCAGCATCGTCAGGCAGCCGCCCATCGAGTGTCCCAGGGCGATCCAGGGCTTGGGCAGGCGCGTCTCGAACGCGGCCAGCAGCGCCTGATAGTCGCCCAGGAAATCCTTGAAGCCCGCGGCGTGGCCCTTAAGCCGGTCCGGCAAGGCGCGATGCGACAGCCCCTGCCCGCGCCAGTCGTGGACCAGCACCACGAAACCGCGGTCCAGCAAGTCCTGGACGACCTCGAAATACTTCTCGATCGGCTCGCTGCGGCCGGGGCTGACCACGACCGAGCCTCGCGCCTCGCCTTTCGGCGCAAACAGAGCGGCGCGGAGGGTCGCCCCATCCGCGCCGCTGAACCACTCGGCCTTTCCATCCTCGGGAACGGGCGCCTCGGGAATCGAGACCAGCGGCGCCGCGTCCCCCATGGATCAGCGCATCTTCGCGAAGAGGGCCGCCATCTTCGACTGCAGGGCCATGGCCGTGCCCATGTCCGACAGCTTCAGCTTGCCGGTCATGACCGCCATGGTCGGGTCCAGCGCACCGGCGCCGATCGCCAGCAGGTCGTCCATCGACAGCGTCATGGTCAGGTCGGCCGACTTGTCCTCGTTGGTGACCGAGCCGCCGTCGATGTGGATGACGCCGGCGTCCTTCAGGTCGAACTTCAGGCTCTTGCCCAGGCCGCTGTCCTCTCCAACGGCGGCCTTCATGCGATCGGTGATTTCCTGCAACGTGGCCATAAGCGCGTCTCCCTCTGTGGCGCGTGGATTCTGGGCGGCAGACTGGCTGCTGGATCGCCGCGAGTAAACACTGTTCAGACGCGCCGACGGCTTATTTCTTCCTGTCGTAATAATCCACCGCCGTCGGGGTTTTGGCCAAGCGGACCCGGGTAGCGCCCCTGAACTGGTCGGGTTCGAAAACGACCCTGCCGGCGTCCAACGGCAGCGGCCGGGAGCTTCCGTTGGGGAAGATGGCGACGCCGGATTCGGCCTTCTGGAAGGAAAGGCCCTCCATCTGCGGCGCCATCAGGGCCATGGCGCCGGCGGCCTTGCGGATCGCGCCGTTGGACTCCTCGACCGTCGTGAACAGCTCGCGGGCGTCATAGTCCGCGGCGGGCTTGAGCACAGGGTCGAGCAACATCGCCGTGCCGAACTTCGCCGTCGCCGGAACGTCGAGGTGCAGTTGGGCCTTGGCCTGCAATTGGGCCAGGGTCGGCAAACGCTCGAAGCGCCCCTGATCGTTGATCGGCAGCGGCGTGCGCGCGCCACTCGCCTCGATCAGGACGGCCTTGACGCCGGCGGCCGGCTTGCCGTCACGCCGCAAGGCGTAGGTGACCTTGATCCGGGCCCGATCCGCCGGCGGCAGCTTCAATAGCGCCTCCAGGAACGGAAAGACCTTGGTCGCCGGCACGGTCTTTCCCGCGTCGGCGTGGGCCAGCGGCGCGAGGCCCAGGATCATCAGGCCCGCTAGGGCGGCGCGCCTCAAAGGCGTTCTCATTTCGGCTTGAGGAACTTCAGGGTCATGCGGTCGCTCTCGCCGATCGCGTCGTACTTGGCGTGGTCGAATCCGGGCTCGGCGGGCTCGCCGCGCGGGGCCGACAGACGGGTCGGCGGAAGGGTCCAGACGCCGAAGGGATGGTCCTTGGTGTCCTTGGGGTTGGCGTTGATCTCGCTCTCGCCGGCCAGGACGAAACCGGCCTCCCGGGCCATCTCGATCACATAGGCCTGCTGCACATAGCCATCGGCCGCCAGGACGTCCTGCACGCGGCCGGGCTCGCCACGATGCTCCTCGATCCCCAGCACGCCGCCGGGCTTGAGCGCCGTCAGGGCCTCGCGGAAGGCCTTCTCCGCCAGGCCCGCCGCCATCCAGTTGTGCAGGTTGCGCAGGAACAGCACCAGGTCGGCCGAGCCCGCCGGCGCCACCGGGCCGCTGGTTGGCCCGAAGGCCGTGACGACAACCTCGCCGTAGAGCTTCTTCTTGTCGACCAGCTTGCGCTGATATTCCTCGACCGCCGCCTTGGCGGCGGGATCGTCCGGCAGGTCGGTCTGCAGCGAGGCGGCGTAGAGCCTGCCCCCGGTCGCCGCCAGGTAGGGAGCCAGGATGTCGGTGTACCATCCGGCGCCGGGCCAGAACTCGACCACGGTCTGTCCCGGTTTCAGGCCCCAGAATTCCAGGCTCTCGACCGGATGGCGCCAGGCGTCGCGGGCCTTGTCGGCGGGCGAGCGCCAGTCGCCGCTCGCCGCCGTCGCCAGGGTCATGGGCCCCGCCTTGGCCGACGGCCTGAGGGCGTCCGGCTTGGCCGTCTTGCGATCGCATCCCGCCAGACCCAGCGCCGCCGCGCCCGCCAGCAGCCCGCGCCGCGACCATCGAAGTCCAGAAGCCATGCCTCCCCCCACCATCAATGCGGAACCCGATCATGCATCCGACCTTGGCGAAACGGCGCCAAGGTCGGTGGAGTTTTCGGCAGGGCCGTCTCAGCCCGGCTTGCGGAAGCGCAGCGTCATGCGATCGCTCTCGCCGATGGCGTCGTACTTGGCGCGATCGAAGGCCGGATCGGCCGGCTGGCCGCTCGGCGCGCTCTGCCGGGTCGGCGGCAAGGTCCAGACGCCGAACGGGTGGTCCTTGGTGTCCTTGGGGTTGGCGTTGATCTCGGACGTCCCGTCCAGCTTGAAGCCGGCCTTTTCCGCCAGGGCCACCACGGTGGCGGTCGCCAGGTAACCGTCCGCCCCCTTGTCGGTTTCCGACTTGGGATCGGCGCGATGGTCCTCGATCGCCAGGATCCCGCCGGGCTTCAGGACGGCGAAGAAGTCGGCGAAGATCTTGTCGGCCACGCCCGGCTGGACGGTCCAATTGTGGACGTTACGGGCGGTCAGGACCAGGTCGGCCGACCCCGGCGCGCCCAAGGGGCCGGCCACCGGGCCGAAGTTCACGAACTGCACGGTTCCGTATTTATCGGGGTTCATGAAACGGGTCTCGAAGTTCGCCCGGCCCTTGCGCGCGCCGTCCGAGATCTTCGGATTGGCCAGGTCGGCGAGGCCCGCGGCATAGCTCCCGCCGGTGGCCTTGGCGTAGGGCGCCAGGATCTCGGTCCAGTAGCCGCCGCCCGGCGACACCTCGATCACGGCCTGGCGGGGCTTCAGGCCCCAGAAGATCAGGCTGTCATAGGGATGGCGGGCGCCGTCGCGGGCCACGTTGGCCGGCGTCCGGTCGGGCGAGGCGACGGCGGCCCGCAGCGCCGCGTCGGCGGCCAGCACGGGCGAGGCGGAGAGGCAAAGGGTCGCGGCGGCGAACAGGAGAAGATGGCGGCGGCAGGTCATCGTGAGGGTTCTCCAGGACGGCCCGGGAGGCGGGCGCGCCGACCTTAACGGTGGCCGACCATCGATCAAGCGATTCACCACCAGGCCGTTCATTCAACCCCTTGAAGTCGAAAAACGGCTCACCACCTTGGTCTCGAAGGCGCTGGAATCCCGGGCCTTCCGGACCATCAGCGACGCCAATCCGGGTCGCCAAAGGTCTGAACAAACTGAACAACCTTGCTTGATGAGAAGGATGTGACCATGCGTACGATCGACCTGTCCCCCCTGTATCGCTCCGTCGTCGGTTTCGACCGGCTGGCCGCCCTGCTAGACGCCGCCGCCTCGAACGAAGCCGCCTCGGGCTATCCCCCCTACAACATCGAGCGCACCGCCGAGAACGCGTACCGCATCGAGATCGCCGTCGCCGGCTTCAAGTCGGAAGAGCTCGGCATCGAGGTGAAGGAAAACCTTCTCACCGTCACCGGCCGCAAGGCGGCCAATGACGAGGCCAAGCGCTACCTGCACCGCGGCCTGGCCGAGCGCAATTTCGAGCGCCGGTTCCAGCTGGCCGACTATGTGATCGTGACCGACGCGGCCCTCTCGGACGGCCTGCTGTCGATCTCGCTGAAGCGCGAACTGCCCGAGGCGCTGAAGCCCCGCACGATCGAAATCAAGTCGGCGGCCCCCCTGATCGAGGGCGGCAAGGTCGAGGGCGACAAGATCGAAGGCGAGAAGGCAGCCTAACACCACCTTCGCGCGTTACTGTAGTCCCCCTCTAGAACTTCCAGGGCGGCGCCTCGGCGCCGCCCTTTTTTCTGGCGGGGACGCGACCGGGCTAGGCCGGCGCCAGGTCCAGGCCCTGGACCTGGCTGAGGTCGCAGTCACGCAGGCTGATCCGGGTCAGGCGGGCGCCGGTGAAGTCCGCGCCGCGCAGGTCGGCGCCGTCGAGGACGGCCTCGCTGAGGTCGGCGGCCTGCATCAGGGCGTAGCGCAGCCGGGCGGCCTTCAGGTCGACCAGAGTCTTGCGCTCCGGCCCCAGGGGCAAGGGCGAGAGGATCGCCTGGCGCAGGTCGGTCTTGGTCAGGTTGGCGCCCGCCAGCTTGGCGCCGCGCAGGTCCGCGCCCCGCAGATTGGCCGTCCTCAGGTCGGCGTTGCGCAGATCGGCGCCTTGCAGCTGGGTTCCCGACAGGTCGATCCCGACCATGCAGGCTCCCGCGGCGCTCATCGCCGTCAGCCTCAGACCCTTGAGCCGGTCGCCGAGCGGACGCAGGTCCTCGCCGTCCAGCCGGGCGGGCTCCCCTTCCTTGCCGCCGGTCCTGCACCAGGCCTGGTTGGCCAGGCAGCGCCGATGGATCTCCTCGACGCGCGACAAGGCCCGCTCGGTCGACGCCGTCAGGCAGCCCTGCATCGCCGCGCCATGGATGCGGGCGGTGGAGGTGTCGACCCCGCTCATGACGGCGCCCGTGAGGTTGGCGCCTTCGAGATTGGCGCCCTTGACGTCCGCGCCGTCCAGGATGGCGCCGCTCAGATTGGCTTCCTTGAGGTTCGCTCCCGACAGCTTGGCCCCGCGCAGCGAGCAGTCGCTGAAGTCGGCCTTGAACGCCGAGACGCCCGCGAACTGCGAACCGTCCAGGGTCGCGCCCGAGAAGTTGACCTCGTCGACCTCGCCGTTGCGGGTTTCGTGGCGGACCGTCTCGAACCCCTTTCGAGGGTGTGGGATAGCCACCTGGCCCTCCCTGAAGTCGGCCTGGGTCAGGTCGGCCAGGGACAGGTTGGCGCCGCGCAGGCAGGCGCCCCGCAGGTCCGCGCGAACCAGCACGGCCTGGCGCAGGTCGGCTTGGCGCAGGTCGGCCCCGAACAGGTTCGCCCGCTCAAGCCGGGTGCGGACCATGCGGCAGCCGTCGAGGATCGAGGCGGAGAAATCGGCGTCGGCCAGGTTGCGGAACGACAGGTCCAGGCCCGACAGGTTCATGAAGCGCAGCGAGGCGCGCTTGCCGCCCTGCTTGCCCGTGACGAACTTCTCGTGCGCCAACACGATCATGTCGAGCTCGGCCTGGCTCAGACGTCGCCGGCCCGCGATGCTCTGCGCCGCGCCCATGTCTTACGCTTCTCCCCCGAGAAACCCCTTGATCCGCTTGGGAAAATACCGGTGATCGACGAGCGAAGCGTTAAGGCCGCGCGGTTTTGCCGCAACTTTCGCGAAACAACGCGAAACAAGCTGTGGAAAATTCACCGGCGGCGCCAACAGCCGACTAGATGACGTCGTCCAGGCCACGAGCGCCCATGCGGATCGCGCCGGTGACGTCGATGTCCTTGAGCAGGGCGTTGGTGAAGTTGGCGCGCGACAGGTCGGCGCCGCTCAGACAGGCCTGGCGCAGGTCGGCCCGGGCGAAGTCGGCGTTGGTCAGCAAGGCGCCGGTCAGGTCGCTAGGCAGCAGGCGATCGCGGCCGATCAGCAAGGGGCCCAGCTGGGCCTCGCGCAGGTCCGACCCGGCCAGCTTGGCGCCCTTGAGACGCGCTCCCCGCAGGTCGGCCCGACGCAGGTTGCATGAGCGCAGGTCCGCCCCTTCGAGCTGCGCGCCCTGCATCTGGACGCTTTCCATGTCGAGGCCGTAGAACACCGCGCCCTTGGCCGACAGGGCCGTCAGGTTGAAGCCGCGCACGGACTTCAGATTACGCAGGTCGGCCTTGTCGAACACCGAGGGCGCGCCCTCCGCCCCGCCGGTCTCGCACCAGCGGGCGTGGTCGGCGATCATCTGCTCGTAGGGCATGTCGGACACGTCCTTGCCCGCCGCCTTGTCGGTCAGGGCGCCGTCCATGTTGGTGTCGTTGATGTTCCAGGACATGGTCTTGGCGCCGACCAGGACGGCGTTGCGCAGGTCGGCGCCGACGAGGTTGGCGCCCGAGAGATCGGCCCCGGCCAGGTTCGCGCCGTTGAAATTGGCCTGCTTGAGGTTGGCCCGCACCAGCTTGGCGTCCTTGAGAATCGCGTCGCTGAAATCGGCCTTGGTGGCGATGATGCCCGAGAGGCGCGAGCGTTCCAGGTTGGCGCCGGCCAGGATCGCGCCGGTCGCCTGCGCCTCGCGCTGGACGGGCTCGATGATGCGATAGCCCTCCTTGCGGTCGGCGGCGGCGATCTGGCCTTCGCGCAGGTCGGCCTCGAACAGATCGGCGCCGGTCAGGTTGGCGCCGCGCAGGCTGGAGCCGCGCAGGTCGGCGCGACGCATCGAGGCGTCGGTCAGGTCCGAGCCCTGCATGTCCGCGCCGTACATGTTGGCGTTGTCGAGCTTGGCCTTGCGCAGGTCGCAGCCGACCATCAGCGCGCCAGTGAAGTCGGCGTCGCACAGATTGCGCCCGGTGACCGAAAGGCCCGACAGATCGCAGAAGGCGAAGACGGCGCGCGCGCCGCCCATCCGAGCCGACCATAGACGGTCATGCCTGGCGCAGATCACGTCGACGTCATGCTGCGTCAGGCGCTTGTGCTCTTGGCCTGCCGCGGGAGGGGCGCTCATGGCTGCTCTTATAGGCTCCCCGAGGGGCAAGGCCCATACAATGCGCGCGCCGCATTAACGCTGCGTTTCCAAGCATTTCGGGACACCGGGACGTGGCTTGCCCAGGTGTCCCGCAGGCCCGGTCAGCGCGCCGCCGGCAGGGGCTGGGCCCGGCTCTCGTCGAGGTAGCGCGCCCCCGTCGGCTTGAGCGCGCCGTCCAGGTCGATGACCAGCGGATTGCCGGTCGGGATCTCCACATGGACGATGTCGGCGTCGGGCACATCGAACAGGTGCTTGACGATGGCCCGCAGCGAATTGCCGTGCGCGGCCACCAGAATCGTCTCGCCGCCGGCCAGCTTGGGGGCGATGGCCGTTTCCCAGTAGGGCAGCACGCGGACCAGGGTGGTCTTCAGGCTTTCGGTGCTGGGCAGGTCCTTGCCGGCGTAGCGGCGGTCCTTGCTGAAGTCGTACTCGCCGCCCGGGGCCAGTTCCGGCGGCGGGATGTCGTAGGAGCGGCGCCAGATCGTGACCTGCTCCTCGCCGTGCTTCTCGGCCGTCTCGGCCTTGTTCAGTCCGGTCAGGCCGCCGTAGTGGCGCTCGTTCAGGCGCCAGTCCTTGGTCACCGGCACGAAGCTCTGGCTGGCGGCGTCCAGCGCCAGGTTGCAGGTGCGGATGGCCCGGGTCTGGACCGAGGTGAAGGCCTCGTCGATCTCGATGCCGGCGGCCTTGATCAGCTCGCCGCCCTTGCGGGCCTGCGCCTCGCCCTCGGCGGTCAGATCGACGTCCACCCAGCCGGTGAAGCGGTTTTCGAGATTCCATTGGCTCTGGCCGTGGCGCAGCAGGACGAGAACGGGCATCGGACCTCCAGGATGTGACGCAGGGCGGGCTAAGCCCCGGCCGGCCCCGCGTCAAGCGTCCCGCCCTTTCCTCGCCCCTCTCTCGCCCTTCTCTCGTTTGGGGGGCATGCTATAGGCAGGCCATGCCCGATCGCATCCTCATGCCCTTCCTGGCGCTCATTGGCCTGGCCCTTGTCGCGTTCTCGCTCGTCTGGCCGCAGGGCTACGGCGCTCGGTCGCCGGACCCGTTCGGCTCGGTGCCGATCCAGCAGACGCCGGAAATGCGCGCCAAGATCCAGCGCGAGAAGGACGCCGCGGCCCAGCGCGGCCAGCAGGCCCGCCAGCAGGTGAGCGACGCCCGCGCCGAGGCGGCGGGCGCCCCGTGAGCGGCTTCGACGCCATCCTGGTCGGCCAGCGGGTCCTGAACGCCGAGGCCCAGGCCCTGGCGCTGCTGTCGGCGTCGCTGGACGAATCGTTCGTTCGCGCCGTCGAAACCCTGTTCGACGCCAAGGGCCGGGTGGTCTGCACCGGCGTCGGCAAGTCCGGCCATGTGGCCCGCAAGATCGCCGCTACCCTGGCCTCGACCGGGTCGCCGGCCATGTTCGTGCACGCGGCGGAGGCCAGCCACGGCGACCTGGGCATGATCGGCCCGGGCGACGTGGTGCTGGCCCTGTCGAAATCGGGCGAGGCGCGGGAGTTGTCCGACACCCTGGCCTACGCCAAGCGGTTCTCGATCCCCACCATCGCCGTCACCGCCGTGGCCGACAGCCAGCTGGGCCGGGCGGGCGACATCCTGCTGCTGCTGCCCGACGCGCCGGAAGCCACCGCCGAGGTCAGCGCCCCGACCACCTCGACCACCCTGCAGATGGCCCTGGGCGACGCCCTGGCCGTGGCGCTGCTGGAGCGGCGCGGATTCACCGCCAGCGACTTCCGCGTCTTCCATCCGGGCGGCAAGCTGGGCGCCATGCTGCGCACGGTCGGCGACCTGATGCATGGCGAGGGCGAGCTTCCCCTGACCCGCGAGGACGCCTCCATGTCCGAGGCGCTGCTGGTGATGAGCGAAAAGCGGTTCGGCGCGGTTGGCGTCGTGGCCGCGGATGGGACGCTGGGCGGGCTGATCACCGACGGCGACCTGCGCCGCCACATGGACGGGCTGATGGGCCATGTCGCGAGCGAGGTCATGACCCGCGCGCCGCTGACGATCGCGCCCGGCGCCCTGGCGGCCGAGGCCCTGAAGCTGATGAACGAGCGGCGGATCACCGTGCTGTTCGTCGTCGACCAGGGCCGCCCGGTCGGCATCCTGCACGTCCACGACCTGCTGCGGGCCGGGGTGATCTGACCGGACAGGCGCGCGAGCTTGCGTCCCGGTCGGTGAAGGCCCGACAGGCTTGGGGAGGCGGCGGAGCGTCCGGGCCATGCCCGGATGATTGGTTTTTGGAGTGTACCGTTTCGACAGGATCCGAACGCTCCGCGCGGCCTTCTTCCGGAAGCCTTCGGGTCGCGGATTTTTAACCCGCTCCGATGGAGGCCCCCGACGGGCGGAGGGGCGACGAAACCCCGTCCGGACCGCGCGGGCGATTTCAGCCCGCGCCTGCCGCGCCTGTCTTTCGGCGCCGAAGACTTGGTCCCGTCGTCCGGTCCGGGCCGCCCGAAGTCCCAATCCAAGGACCCCCACGTCCTGCCGACCGGCTCGATGGAGCCCTCGACGCCAGCCGACGGGCGCCTCCCGCTCGACCGCCCCCGCCGCACGTCGAGGTCGCCGGCCGGACGTCCTCCCCCGCGACGGGGCGAGGACAAGTATGCGGGCGGTTTCGGGTGCGATGCGTCGATTTCGTGAACGCTCTCGGGAGCCGGACGCAACGTCCCGATTTCATTGGCCGGCGCTCGCCCCTATCCCCGTCGGCTGGCGGGGATAGGGGCTGTCGTTCTTCCCTTGGCCCCGGATACGCCGATCGCCCGGCGCGCCGGCTTCAGCGGCGTTCGCGGTCATGCCCGTCTTGTCCCAGCGGTCTTGCGGAAAGGCCAATATGTCGTATTGCGACACTCTCCACGGAGGGGGCAGACGATTGAGCGGTGAAAATTCCGGCGAGGACGGCCTGACGCGGGGGCAATACGTGGCGCTGGCGGCCTTCCGTTACGAGCTGCGCCGCTTCCTGGCGTTCAGCGAGACGGCCGCCCATGGCGCCGGCCTGCCCGCCCAGCAGCACCAGGCGCTGCTGGTGATCGCCGGCTTCGACGGCGCCGGCGCTCCGACCGTGGGCACGCTGGCCGACCGTCTGCTGATCGCCCCGCACACCGCCACCGAACTGGTCGCGCGCATGGTCGAGGCCGGCCTGATCGACAAGACCCCCTCGCCCGAGGATCGCCGCAAGGTGCGGCTGGCCCTGACGGTCAAGGCCCAGTCGCTGCTGGCGGCCTTGAGCGCGGCGCACCTCGAAGAGCTGAAATCCCTGGAGCCCGCCCTCGCCGCGGCGCTCGCCCGCCTGGGCGGCGACCAGGCCTGATCGGACCTCGAAGATCATGCGACACACGCTCGTCCGGGCCCTGCGCGGCCGCCATCCGGTCCGTCCCCAGGACATCCTGCGCTCCGGCCTGGGCGCCCTGATCGGCATTCCGGCCACCGGCCTTCTGGCTCACCTGATCACCAGCGGGCAGCCGTCGGCCTTGCCGTTGCTGGTCCCCCCGATCGGCGCCTCGGCGGTGCTGGCCTTCGCGGTGCCAGCCAGCCCGCTGGCCCAGCCGCGCGCCGTCATCGGCGGCAACATGGTCTCGGCCCTGGCCGGCGTGACCTGCGCCCTGGCCTTTCATCCGCATCCCGCCCTGGCGGCGGCGGCGGCCGTGGCCTGCGCGATCGTCGCCATGGGCCTGCTGGGCTGCCTGCATCCGCCCGGCGGGGCCGTCGCCCTGGGCGCGGCCCTGGTCGCGGGTCCCGTCGGCCCGGCCTCATACGGCTATGTCTTCGTACCGGTGGGGCTGTGCTCGGTGTTGCTGGTGCTGTCGGCCATGGCCTATGCGCGGAGCGTCGGGCGATCCTATCCCCACCGCGTCCCGCCGCCGGCCAACGTGCACGACACCCGGGACGCCCCGCCCCTGCGGCGCGTCGGCTTCACCCAGGCCGACATCGACAACGCCCTGGCCCACTACGGCGACCTGCTGGACGTCGACCGCGAGGACCTGGACGCCTTGTTCCGCGAGGTCGAGCTGCAGGCCCACCGCCGGATCCACGCCCACATCCTGTGCAGCGACATCATGTCCCGCGACGTGCTGAGCGTGGACCTGCACCAGAGCGCCGAAAGCGCCCTGGCCTACATGCGCGCCCACGACCTGCGCAGCGCCCCGGTGATCGACGCCGACCGCAAGGTGGTCGGCATGGTGCGCCGCGCCGAACTCCAGACCGGCCGGGAGGGTCCGGTCGAGGCGGTGCTGGACCCCTTCGTGCACAAGGTGCGGCCGGGCACGGCGATCGAGGCCCTGCTGCCGATCCTGTCCAGCGGGGCGGCGCACGAGGCCATGGTGGTCGACGAAAACCGCGTGCTGCTGGGGATCATCACCCAGACCGACCTGCTGGGCGTGCTCTACCGGGCCCACATCGTCGAGGCGGTGGCGCTGCAGCGGGCCGAGGGCTCCGGCGCGATCGACCCGGCCATCTAGCCGGGCGGATTCCGCTTGCACGGTTCAGCTAACCCAGGCGATCTCGATCCATGCGCCGCTCATTTTCGCCTCTGCTGACCTGCGCCCTGCTGCTGGCCGGGCCGGCCCTGGCCTCGGATCCGGGCACGCTGCAGCAGAAGGACACCTTGCGCGACGCGGTGGCCGCGCCGCTGGAGGACCTGAACCTCAAGCAGACCGCCATCCCGCCCGTGCTGCAGCGCGCGGTCGAGACCCCCTACGACCTGACCGGCCTGGCGCGCTGCGAAGGGATCGCCGGCGAGGTCGGCCGCCTGGACGCGGCGCTGGGTCCCGATCTGGACGAGGCGCCGCCGCCCGACACCCGCTCGCGCGGCCGGAAGGTCGCCGATGCCGCCTATGGCGCCGGGGTGGGCCAGGTGCGCGACACGACCCAGCACGCCCTGCCCTTTCGCGGCTGGATCCGCAAGCTGACCGGGGCGGCGCGGCACGACCGGGCGGTGCAGGCGGCGATCAAGGCCGGCGGCGTCCGTCGCGGCTATCTGAAGGGCGTGGGCATGCGCATGAACTGCGCCCCGCCGGCCGCGCCCAGCTGGTTCGTCCCCGCCCCGCCGCCCAAGCCCGTCGCCGCCCCGGCCCCGCCGAGCCCGCTCGACCGGCTCGCCGCCTTCTGGGACGGCGTGGTGACATGGTGGCGCGGCTGGTGGCCGTTCTGATACGGGCCGGCTTGCCTTTGCGGGGCCTTCGCGCGACTGAATCGAGCCGCGCACAGAGGGATCGCGATCATGATCACCGTTTTCGGCGAAGGGCGGGGGTTCCGGGTCGTCTGGCTGCTGGAGGAGATGGGGCTGCCGTACCGGCTGCGGCCGGTGGACCTGCTGGTCGGGGTCGAAAATGACCCTGAGTTCCTGGCGATCAACCCCGCCGGTTTCATCCCGGCGATCCAGGACGGCGACGTTACCCTGGTCGAGTCGATCGCGATCATGGAATATCTGATGGCCCGCCACGGACCGACGCCGCTGGCGCCGGAGCCCCGCGATCCGGCCTTCCCGGCGTACCAGCAGTTCCTTCATCTCGGCGAAGCCGGCCTCGCCGCCTCGATGTACTTCGTCGTCGTCAGCCGCAACCTCGCGCCCGAGGCCGAGCGGCGCAACTGGGGCGCCCGCAAGGCGCTGGAGGTGTTCGAGAGCCGGCTGGGGCTGGTGACCCGGCAACTGGCCCGTTCGCCCCACCTGGCGGGGGACGCCTTCACGGCGGCCGACATCTCGGTGACCTACGCCCTGGAGTTCGCCCAGCGAACCGGCTGCTACGCCCTCGGCGAGGTCGAACGGGCCTATGTCGCCCGCACCACCGCCCGCGACGCCTACCGGCGCGCCATGGACACCTGCCTGGCCACCAAGGCCTGGGCGGCGGAGGCGGCGGCGCGATGAGCGGGCATCGGATCTACGCCACCAGCTTCGCCAGCGTCTATCCGCTCTACGTCGCCAAGGCGGAACGGAAGGGGCGCACCAAGGCCGAGGTCGACCAAATCATCCTCTGGCTGACCGGTTTCAGCCCGGAGGGGTTCGAGGCCCAGCTGGCGGAGAAAACCGACTTCGAGACCTTCTTCGCCCAGGCGCCCGCGCTGAACTCCGCGCGGACCCAGATCAAGGGCGTGGTCTGCGGCGTGCGTGTCGAGGAGGTCGCCGAGCCGCTGATGCGGGAGATCCGCTACCTGGACAAGCTGATCGACGAACTCGCCAAGGGCAAGGCGATGAGCAAGATCCTGCGGGACTAGGGCGTTCGGCTTCATGCCCTACAGCAAGGCCAGCGTCTCGCGCACCTTGGCGGCCAGCTGTCGTGGCCCGAACGGCTTCATCACATAGCCGGCCGCGCCCAGCTGCATGGCCTGGACGATCCGGTCCAGGCGGCCGTCGCCGGTCAGCATCAGGACGGGCAGCGTCGCGCCGCCGGGCGTTTCCTTGATCGCCTTCAGGGCGTCCAGGCCGCTCTGCCCGGGCATGCGTACGTCCAGCAGCGCCAGGACGGGCGTCTCGCGCGCCAGGGCCGCCAGCACCTGCTCCACCGACCCGAAGGCGCGCACGGCGAAGCCCTCGCGCTCCAGCGCGACCTGGATCAGCTCCAGCGTGGCCGAATCGTCGTCGGCGACAAAGATCAGGGGCGGCGCGAACGGCATGCGATAGTCTTAACGCCCGGACTCGACCAACGGAAGACCGCCGCCCGGCTTTCGTCAGCGCGTGCCGAAGGTCCGGTCGCCGGCGTCGCCCAGGCCCGGCACGATGTAGCCATGATCGTTCAGCTCGGCGTCCACCGCCGCCGTCCAGATCGGCACGTCGGGATGGGCCGCGCGCAGGGTCTCCACGCCCTGGACCGAGGCCACCAGGCAGACGAAGCGCAGGTCGGTCACGCCCGAGCGCTTGAGCAGGTTCAGGGCCGCCACCGCCGTGTGGCCAGTGGCCAGCATCGGATCGACGACGATGACCAGGCGGTCGGCGATGTCCTCGGGAGTCTTGTAGTAGTACTCCACCGCTTCCAGCGACTCCGGGTCGCGGAACAGGCCGATATGAGCCACCCGCGCCGAGGGCACCAGGTCCAGCATGCCCTCGGCCATGCCCAGGCCCGCTCGCAGGATCGGGGCGAAGACCAGCTTCTTGCCGGAGATCTCCTCGGCCTTCGTCGGGGCCACCGGCGTCTGGATCTCGACCGTGTGGGTCGGCAGGGCGCGGGTGACCTCGTAGCAGAGCAGGGTCGCCGTCTCGCGCATCAGGGCGCGGAAGGTCTTGGTCGAGGTCTCCCGGTCACGCATCCGGGTCAGCTTGTGGCGGACCAGGGGGTGGTCGACGATGGTGACGCCTTGCATGGCCAAGCCTTCCTCTGCGAGCCGCCGGAAAGCCGCGCCTCTCTCGTCGGACCAGTGCCGCCTCGCGGCGTCCGCGCCAAGCGAAAATCGCCTAGCCGTTCACACCGTAGGCGGCGAGGAACACCTTGACGGCCGGCAGCACCTCGCGGTCGATCTCTTCCGGCGTCGGTTCGGCCATGGCCTGGCACAGCCGCGCCTTCAGCATCCGGTTCTGGCAAAGGCCGATGAACTGGTGCGCCGCATGGACCGGATCGTCGGTCCGCAGCTGCCCGCCGTCGACAGCCTTCTGCAAGATCGCGCCCAGCAGCTTGGCCCCGCTCCTGGGGCCCGCCTCGTAGAAGGCGTGGCCGATCTCGGGCGTGCGCTGGGCCTCGGCGACGATCACCCGGAAGTTGGCCATGCTGAAGTCGCTCAGCACGATGGACAGGTAGGTGCGCCCGACCTTGGTCAGGGCCTGGCGGATGTCGCCCAGCTCGGACCCGATCTCGAACATGGCGTCGCGCTGCCAGGCGCAGTGGCGCACCACATAGGCGGCGAACAGCTGCTCCTTGTTCTTGAAGTAGTTGTAGAGCGTGCCCTTGGACCCGCCGACCCGCGCGGCGATCGTCGACATCGAGGCGTTGGCGTAGCCCTCCTCCAGGAACACGTCGCTGGCGACGTCGAGGATGGCCTCGCGGCGGGCGTCTCGGTCGAGGCGCGGCTTCACGTCCTGCATCATTTCTTTTCCTTCGGGCCCCCCCTTGATCCCGTCAAGCTCGCGGTTATATCAGCGCCACTATATGACCGTACAGTACGGTCAATTCAAGGTCAGCGCCGATGACTTCCAACGCCCTGGACAAGCCTGCCGCCTCCAAGTCGCCAGGAACCCATACCATCGGCGCCACGGTTTCGATCCTGCTGGCCGCCCTGCTGACCAGCGCCTGCGCGACGATGCCCGCCGCGACGCCCGCCCGGGTCGCCAAGGCGCCCGAGGCCTACGCCACGGCCCAGACGCTGGCTGCTCCGGAGACCACCGCCTGGCCGGCCGACGCCTGGTGGAAGGCCTATGGCGACGCCCAGCTGGACGCCCTGGCCGACGAGGCCCTGGCCGGCTCGCCCACCCTGGCCCAGGCCGAGGCCCGCCTGCGCCGCGCCCAGGCCCTGGCCAGCCAGGCCAAGGCCGCCCAGCTGCCCAGCGTCGAGGCCAACGGCGCGGTCGAGCGGTCCAAGCAGAGCTACAACAGCGGCATTCCCGCCCCCTTCGTGCCCCAGGGCTACAACGCGTACGGCCGGCTGAGCCTGGACTTCAGCTGGGAGCTGGACTTCTGGGGCAAGAACCGCGCGGCCGTCGCCGCGGCCACCTCGGAGGCCCGGGCCGCCCAGGCCGACGCCGCTCAGGCCCGGCTGATGCTGGCCACTTCGGTCGCCGCCACCTATGCCGACCTGGCCCGCCTCTACGCCGAGCGCGACGTGGCCGAACGGTCGGTGGCCCTGCGGCAGGAGACCCTGACCCTGGTCAGCGACCGGGTGACCAACGGGCTCGATACGCGCGGCGAGCTGCGCCAGGCCGAGGCCGGTCCGCCGACCGCCCGCGCCGAGCTGGCCGCCATCGACGAGCAGATCGCCCAGACCCGCAACGGCCTGGCCGCCCTGCTGGGCGCGGGACCGGATCGCGGCCTGGCCATCGCCCGTCCGTCGATCGCCACCCTCAAGCCGTTCGGCCTTCTGGCCAACCTCGCCGCCGACCTGATCGGCCGCCGCCCCGACGTCGTCGCCGCCCGCTGGCGGGCCGAGGCCGCCAGCAAGCGGATCGGCCAGGCCAAGGCCGCCTTCTACCCGAACGTCAACCTGGCCGCCGCCATCGGGGTGCAGTCGCTGCACCTGGACAAGCTGTTCGACAGCGGCTCGGACGTCGGCAGCGTCGGCCCCGCCGTCAGCCTGCCGATCTTCGAGGGCGGACGGCTGAGGGCCAACCTGCGCGCCGCCGAGGCCGATCGCGACGGCGCCGTGGCCGCCTACGATTCCGCCGTCACCCAGGCCCTGCGCGACGTCGCCGATGTCGCCGCCAGCGAGCGGGCCCTGAGCACCCGGCTCAGCGAAAGCCGCGCCGCCCTGGCCGCCAGCGAGGACGGCTTCCGCATCGCCAAGCTGCGTTATCAGGGCGGCCTGTCGACCTATCAGAACGTGCTGATCGCCGAACAGGCGGTGCTGTCCCAGCGCCGGATCGTCGCCGACCTGGAAAGCCGCGCCCTGACCCTGGACGTCGCCCTGGTGCGCGCCCTGGGCGGCGGCTTCGCCCCCGCCTGATCGCAGCCCGAACCCACCTCCATCCCTTCGCCTTCGCGCCTCCAGGATCTTCCGCCATGGCCGACACCGCCGCTTCCGCCCAACCCGCCATCAAACCCAACGGCAACCGCCGGCGACTGCTGACCGGCCTCGCCGTCGTGGTCGTGGTCGGGATCGTGCTCTGGGCGCTCTACGCCTTCTTCATCGGCTCGCGCCATGTCGAGACCGACAACGCCTATGTTGGGGCCGAGGTCGCCCAGGTGACGCCGCTGGTCAGCGGACCGGTCGCCCAGGTGCTGGTCTCCGAGACCCAGATCGTGACCGCCGGCCAGCCGCTGGTGGTGATCGACGACGCCGACGCCCGGATCGCCGTCCTCGCCGCCCAGGCCGCCCTGGGCCAGGCCCAGCGCAAGGTGCAGGGCTATTTCGCCAGCGACGACGCCCTGGCCGGCCAGGTGGCCGCCCGCGACGCCGACATCGCCCGCGCCGCCGCCGCGGTGACCGGCGCCCAGGCCAGCCTTGAACAGGCCCGCGTCGAACTCTCGCGCCGCAAGGCCCTGGCCGACTCCGGCGCGGTGTCCGGCGAAGAGCTGACCACCGCCCAGAGCCAGTTCACCAACGCCCAGTCGGCGCTGGTCGAGGCCCGCGCCGCCCTGGCCCAGGCCAAGGCCACCCGCGCCGCCGCCGAGGGCAGCCGCGAGGTCAATACCGCCCTGATCTCCGGCCTGCCGGCCAGCAAGAACCCGGAAATCGCCGCCGCCGAGGCTCGCCTGGCCAGCGCCCAGCTGGCCCTGGACCGCACTGTGCTGCGCGCCCCCCTGGCCGGGGTGGTGTCCAAGAAGAACGTCCAGGTCGGCCAGCAGGTGCAGGTCGGCGCGCCGCTGATGGCCATCGTCCCGACGGCCAGCGCCTATGTCGACGCCAACTTCAAGGAAGTGCAGCTGGACAAGGTGCGCGTCGGCCAGCCGGTGACCCTGACCTCCGACCTCTACGGCGGCGGCGTCAAGTTCCACGGCCGGGTGAAGGGCCTGTCGGGCGGCACCGGTTCGGCCTTCTCGCTGATCCCGGCCCAGAACGCCTCGGGCAACTGGATCAAGGTGGTGCAGCGCCTGCCCGTCCGCATCACCCTGGATCCCGCCGAACTGAAGGAACATCCGCTGCGGGTCGGCCTGTCGATGAAGGCCACGATCGACACCTCCAAGTAGTCCGCGCCCCCAAGCCCCTCCAAGGAAGCGCCGCATGGCCGACCAGGACTCCTCCCCCGCTGCCGCGTCGGCCCCGCCCCCGGCCGCCGGACCGGCGCCGCTGACGGGCGTCACGCTGGGCGTGACCGCCATCGCCCTGGCGCTGGGCACCTTCATGCAGGTGCTGGACAGCACCATCGCCAATGTCTCGATCAACACCATCTCCGGCAATCTGGGCGTCAGCACCAGCCAGGGCACCTGGGTGATCACCTCGTTCGCCGTGGCCAACGGCGTGTCGGTGCCCCTGACCGGCTGGCTGATGGGTCGCTACGGCGTCGTGAAGACCTTCGTGGTTTCGGTGCTGCTGTTCACCATCGCCTCGTTCCTGTGCGGGATCTCGTGGAGCCTGACCTCGCTCATCGGCTTCCGCCTGCTGCAGGGCCTGGTCTCCGGCCCGATGATCCCCGGCTCGCAGGCCCTGCTGATCATGATCTTCCCGCCCAACAAGCGGGGCACGGCCCTGGCCATCTGGTCCATGACCACCCTGGTGGCGCCGATCTGCGGGCCGATCCTGGGCGGCTACATCTCCGACAACATCGCCTGGCCGTGGATCTTCCTGATCAACGTGCCCGTCGGCCTGATCTGCGCCTTCTTCTGCTGGCGGCCGCTGGCCAGCCGCGAGACCCCGACCCGCAAGGTGCCGATCGACACCACCGGCTTCATGCTGCTGCTGATCTGGGTCGGCGCGCTGCAGGTGATGCTGGACACCGGCAAGGAGGCCGACTGGTTCAACTCGCCGGCCATCGTGGTCGAGCTGCTGGTGGCGATCGTCGGCTTCATCGCCTGGGTGATCTGGGAGCTGGGCGAGAAGCACCCGATCGTCGACCTGTCGCTGTTCAAGTCCAAGAACTTCGCCCTGGGCACCCTGGCCTTCTGCCTGGGCTATGCGGTGTTCTTCGGCTCGAACCTGCTGCAGCCGCTGTGGCTGCAGACCCGCATGGGCTACATCGCCACCTGGGCGGGCCTGGTCGCCGCGCCCAGCGGCGTGGTGGCCGTGATCCTGACGCCGTTCGCCGCGCGCATCATGCAGAAGGTCGACGCCCGTTGGACCGCCAGCCTGTCGATGGCCGCCTTCGCCCTGTCGTTCTTCATGCGCTCGGAATTCTCGCCCGACGTGGACTTCAAGGCCCTGGTCTGGCCGATGCTGGTGCAGGGCGTGGCGATGAGCACCTTCTTCCTGTCGATGGTGACCATCTCGCTGAACGGCATCGCGCCGCACCAGCTGCCCTCGGCCTCGGGCCTATCGAACTTCTCGCGGATCACCGCGGGCAGCTTCGCGGCCTCGCTGGCGACCACGATCTGGGACCGCAGCGAATCCCTGCACCAGACGCGGCTGTCGGAGACCATGGCCTCCAACGACCCGGCCTGGCTGGCGGCGGTCGAGCACATGCAGGCGGTGGGCCTGAGCCACGCCCAGGCGGTGGGCGCGGCGACCGCCCAGGTCGTCAACCAGGCCTATCTGCTGGCGACGCTGGACTTCTTCCGGGCCTCGGCCTGGCTGACCGTGTTGCTGATCCCCTGCATCTGGCTGACCAACAAGGCGATGAGCGGCGGCGGCGCGCCGCCTCCGGCCGACTAGGTTTCGCGGCCCTACCCTTCCGGCCCGGCGCCGCTTAAGATGCGTCGCCGAGAGGGTTGAACACGACGATGACCACGACGACGGCGGCCGCCAATCCCCTGCGCCTCTACCAGCGGGTGGCCGCCGACATCGGCCAGGCCATCGCGGACGGCCGCCACCAGCCCGGCCAGCGCCTGGCTTCCGAGCGCGACCTGGCCGAGGCGTTCGGCGTCAGCCGTCCCACCATCCGCCGGGCCGTGATCGCCCTGGAGATGCGCGGCTTGCTGGAGGCCCGGCAGGGCTCGGGCGTCTATGTCCGCGCCGGGGGCCAGTCGCCGCCGCCGCGCGACCTGGATATCGGGGCGTTCGACCAGGCCGAGGCCCGCCGCCTGTTCGAAGGCGAGGCCGCCGCCCTGGCCGCCACCCTGATCACCGACGAGGAACTGGCCTATCTCGAGACCCTGGTGGCCGAGATGAACAGCGAGAAGTCGACCAAGGAACAGTCCGAACTGGCCGATCGCCAGTTCCACATCACCATCGCCCAGGCCACCCGCAACAGCGCCATCGTCCGCGTGGTCGAGAACACCTGGGACCTGCGCTACAAGTCGCGCCTGTGCATGCAGATGCTGGAAAAGGCCCGGCACGTGCGCAAGCGTCCGCTGAACGACGAGCACCAGGACATCATCGAGAGCCTGCGCACCCGCGACCCCAAGGCCGCCCGCGCCGCCATGCAGACCCACCTGGGCGGGCTGATCGAGAACCTGCTGCTGACCGCCGAGCTGGAGGCCATGGAGCAGACCCGCGAACGCCTGGCCAGCAAGCGCGAGGAGATCGCCCTGCGCGCGGCCAGCGCGGCGAAGTAGGCCCGCCGATCCCGATCTTCGCGGAGCGATGTCGGTTCGCGCGGGCCTCGTTCGTCGTTCAGACACCAGGCCAGGAGGCCCGGCTCGGACAGGGAGACGGACGATGCGTGTGATGGTGCTCGTGAAAGCCACCGAGGACAGCGAGAAGGGCTTTGTCCTGACGCCCGAGACGCAGGCGATGCTCGAGGCGATGGGCCGCTACAACGACGAACTGACCAGGGCCGGGATCCTGCGGGCCGGCGACGGCCTCACGCCCTCGTCCCAGGGCAAGCGCGTCGCCTTCGACGGCGCCGGCCGCACGGTCATCGACGGTCCCTTCGCCACGCCCCGCGAGCTGGTCGCCGGCTTCTGGCTCTGGGAGGTCAAGGACATGGACGAGGCCGTCGCCTGGGTGAGGCGCTGCCCCAATCCCATGCCCGGACCCAGCGAGATCGAAATCCGGCCGCTGTACGAAATGGACGACCTGCGATGAGGGTTGCGGGCCAGCGCTCCGACTAGTTCGCCGGCCGCTCCGGCGTGGGCGCGGCCGGAGCCGGAGCCGCCGGGACGCTGACCACGGGCGGCGCCGCGGCGGCGGGCGCGGCGGGCGGCGACGCGGCGGAAGCCTCGGGCGCGGCCGGGTCGACGGGCTGGGCCGGCTGGCCTTCCAGCGGAATGACCCCGTCGATCGGCAGGCCGTCCGGTCCGACCAGGGTCGGATCCTCGGCCGCCGAGACGGCGTCGTCGCCCTCGGGCTCGGCCGCCCTGGGCGCGTCGCGGTTCACCGCATAGGTGGCCAGGCTCTTCCAGATCTTGGCCGGCAGGCCGCCGCCGACCACGCCGTTCATGGCGCTGTTGTCGTCGTTGCCCACCCAGACCCCGATCACCAGGTCGCCGACATAGCCGACGAACAGCGCGTCGCGGTAGTCCTGGCTGGTGCCGGTCTTGCCGAACGCGCCGGGGATCGCCGCCTCGATGCCCGTGCCGCGCTGGGTGGCCGAGCGCAGCAGGTCACGCATGCTCGCCAGCTCGGCCTTGGTCAGCGGATGGACGCCGGCGGGCTTCTTCCAGTCGGCCAGGCCGTGCGGGATCACCGGCGCCTCGCCGGCGTCGATCGCCGCATAGGCCGCCGTCAGCCGCACCAGGCTCATCGGCCCGGTGCCCAGGGCCAGGGTCAGGTCGTTGGGGATCGGATCGGTGACGCCCAGGTCGCGGGCGGTGCTGACGATCGCGTCGCGGCCGATGTCGTGGGCCAGGCGCACGGCCGCCACGTTGGACGAGGCGGCGAAGGCGGTGATCAGCGGCACCTCGCGGCCGGCGTACTTGCCCTCGTGGTTCTTCGGCGTCCAGCCGCTGACCTGGACCGGCGCGTCGAGGATCGGGCTGGTCGGGGTCATGCCCTGGCGGATGGCCGCCAGATAGACGAACAGCTTGAAGGCCGAGCCGGGCGGACGCTGGGCGTCGGCGCGATTGAACTGGCTGACCTTGTAGTCACGGCCGCCGACCATGGCGACGATCCGGCCGTCGGTGCGCATGGCCACGATCGCGCCCTGGGTGACGTTCAGCGCCTTGCCGTCGCGGGCGATCGCCTGGTCGAGGATCTTCTCGGCCTGGGCCTGCAGCCTGGGGTCCAGCGTGGTGCGCACCACCGTCTCGCCATAGGTGTTCTCGAACACCGCCTTGGCCTGGGGGAACACCCAGTCGGCGAAATAGGAGCCGACCGGCAGCTTGGGCCGGCCCGCCTGGACGTGGACCTGCTGGACGGCGCGGGTCGCCTGGGCCTGGGTGATCACCCCGGTGTCGACCATCGCCCCCAGCACGGTCTTCATCCGTGTCTTGGCGCCGTCGAAGTTCTCGGTGGGGGCCCAGCGGGACGGGGCCTTGACCAGGCCCGCCAGCATCGCCGCCTCGCCGACCGACAGCTGCTGGGGCGTCTTGTCGAAATAGTGCCGCGACGCCGCGCCCAGGCCGAAGGTGCCGTCGCCGAAATAGACCGACGACAGGTAGCGCGACAGGATCTCGTCCTTGGACAGGCGCGCGTCCAGATAGAGGGCGATCAGCACCTCCTGGATCTTGCGCCGGAAGGTGCGCTTGTTGGACAGGAAGGCGTTCTTGGCCAGCTGCTGGGTGATCGTCGAACCGCCCTCCGACACCCCGCCCGCCTTGGCGTTGGCGCCCACGGCCCGCAGGATCGCCTTCGGGTCCACGCCGATGTGCTTGTAGAACCGCCGGTCCTCGATGGCGATGAAGGCGCCCGGCACGTAGGCGGGCAGCTTGCTCACGTCGACCGGCGCTTCCTTGTAGGAGCCGCGGCGGGCGATGGGCGAGCCGTCGGCGGCCACGATCACCAGGGTGGGGTTGGCCAGCGGTTCCAGCGCCCGGCCCAGCGGCAGGGACCACAGCAGCGAAGCGACGAAGGCGACCACGGCCAGGACGACGACCGCGACCCCGCCGATCAGCCAGGGCCGCCGCTTCCAGACCGGCGGCTTGGCCGGCGGCGCCCCGGCGGCGGGCTCGGCTTGGACGGTCGGCGCGGCCTCGGGCCTGGTCGGGTCGGCGGGTTCGAGGTCGTCGGCGGCGTCGGACATTCGGGTCGCACTCGTTCAGGCGAAAGTTCGCCAGGAAGAGCGCGGCAATAGCACAGGCGATCCCTCCAGCGGCACGCCCCTGTCGCCGCGACACGCAAAAAAGTGGCCGGCGCCGGGCCGCCACGACCACGCCGCCCCGCCCGCGAACACCGGACGGCGGCGCTGTTGCCCTGCCGTCAGCCCCCGCTAGGATGACCGCCATGATCACTGGCGCCTCGGACACCCGGAAGCTCTACCAGCAGGTCGCCCGGGCGATCGCCACGGCCATTAACGACGGCCGTTACGGCCCCGGCGACAAGCTGCCGTCCGAACGCGAGCTGGCCGACGACTTCGGCGTGAGCCGCCCGACCATCCGCGACGCCATGATCGCCCTGGAGTTCCAGGGCCTGGTGGAAGCGCGCCAGGGCTCGGGGGTCTATGTCACCGCCTCGGCGCCCCCCGGGGGAGACGATCCGGCCGAGGTCGAGGTCGGCGCCCTGGAGCTGATCGAGGCGCGGCGGCTGTTCGAGGGCGAGGCCTGCGCGCTGTCGGCCGCCATCGTCACCGACGAGCACCTGGCCCTGCTGGAGCGGATCGTCGGCCAGATGGCCCGTAGCTTCGCTCCCGACGAGGTCGAGCGCCTGGAGCAGGACTTCCACCTGGCCATCGCCCGCGCCACGGGCAACGCCGCCATCGAGGCCGGGGTCGAGGACCTGTGGGTCCTGCGCCAGCAGTCGCCGGCCTGCGCGGCCATGCTGCGGCGGGCGCGCGCCCACGGCGGCGGCGACGTTGTCGAGGCGCATCGCCGGATCATCGCCGCCCTGCGCCAACGCGATCCCAGGGCCGCCCGCCAGGCGATCCACGCCCACCTGGCCCAGGTGATCGAGGACCTTCTGGCCGTGACCGAACTCGACGCCCTCCAGCAGACCCGCCAGAGGATGGCCGAGCAGCGCCGCGAACTGGCCCGTCGCACCGAGATCTGATCCTCTTCCGCCGTCCCGCCGTCACGAGGCCGCCCGATGACCAAGCCCCTGCTTCGCCTCGCCCTGGCCGCCGCGCTCGCCGCGCCCGCCCTGGCGTCGGCCCAGGCCCCGCCGGCCATGCTGCCGGTGGTCAATCCCCTGCCCAAGCCCGACGCCGAGGGCCGCAAGCCGCGCGCCGTGGTGGTCTATGCCGATTACCGCTACGGCGACATCCTGTGGGAGAACGACCGCACCGCCCACCGCATCTACGGCCCGGCGCTGCAGGCGGCCGAACCGCCCTCGACCTCGGGCATCGACGCCTGGGGCAAGAACGTCCGCTGGCCGTTCATGGACCGCCAGCTGCGCACCGGCGACCAGCATTCGTTCCACGGCGAGGGCCTGGACTTCTACGACGTCAACACCTTCCGCGGCGCGGGCGGCCTGGGCGTGTGGCAGGACAACAAGCTGTGGACCTCGCGCAACTGGAAGTCCTACCAGATCCTCCAGACCGGCGGCGACGTCGCCCAGTTCAAGGTCGACTACGCGCCCTGGCCGGTCGACGTGGACCGCAAGGTCTGGGAGACCCGCACCTTCACCCTGCCGCTGGGCACCAACTTCACGCGGATGGTCTCGACGATCAGCTCCGACAAGCCCGGCCCGCTGATCGTCGGCATCGGCATCAGCAAGCGCAAGGCCGCCCATGGCGCCAGCGGGGTGTTCACCCCCGACCTCGGCGCGGGCCGGGTGTCCTACTGGGAGCCGACCGATCCGGTGAAGGGCACGATGGCCATCGCCCTGATGGTCGACCCCAAGGCCCTGGTCGAGGTGCGCCAGGACGCCGACAACTACCTGGTCCTGATCCGGGTCGAGCCCGGCAAGCCGTTCGTCTACTACATGGGCGCGGCCTGGGACAAAGGGCTGGACTTCCACGACCGGGCCGGCTGGGAAGCCTATGTCCGCGCGGAAAAGGCCGACTTCGACCCGGCGCACTGAGCTTCAGCGGAACCGCCGGCGGCCGACGCGCGCTCCTCCGAAAAGCGCGAACGGACGAGACGACCGTGGGTAAGCGAGCACGAGCGATAGCGACGGCGGCCAGGCGCCCGGTGCGCGCCTCCGCCTCGACGGCCGCCCTGGTCGTCGACTGGGCCACCCTGGCCGCCCTCGGCGCCGCCACGCTGGCCCTGATGGTCGCGACTTGGCGACCGCGCGGCGGGAAGAGAAGAACTCCGCTGCGACGTCGATCGCCGCGATGATCACGAACATCATGTGATAGTGCGGGCTACCTGGCCGAAGATTGCGCAACTGGCCGATGCAGGCCTCTCGCGCGGGCCTTAGCCCCTCGAAGAACGCCACCGGGTCGTGCAAGCCGTTGCGAACGCTACGGGCTGTCATGGCTTTCCAGTCCTCTGCAATGCGCCGGCGTCGCCGGCCTATCTAGTTCGCCCGAATAGGGCGGGACCGGCGCGTCTCACCGCGTCGATCGGCGGGTCGCTCCCCCGCCACGCACCGCCGTCGATCGCCGACGGCCCGTCCGCCCCAGCCCGGGGCGTTGGACTCATAAGCGCCTATTGGAGCCCTTCTCAAGTGAAAAGTTCTTGTTATGTTCTCATTCCGGTTTCACCAGCCGAACCGCCGGCCCCTTGGATCGGCGGCAAACGCCATTTGGCTAAGCGAATCTGTCACGTCCTGGCGTCGACGCCTCACGACGTCTACTGCGAGCCCTTCACGGGCCTCGGCGGCATCTTCCTGCGTCGCGCCGTTCGGCCGCCGCTGGAAGTCATCAACGACGTGTCGGGCGACATCGTCATGGCTTGGCTTCAGTTGGCACGAAGCTGAGTGGCCTCGCTGGGGCCGAGGCGGGTGGCGACGCCTGGAAACTAGCCGGGACACATGCCACCTTACCGTTGAAAACGACGAAACACTTTCAATGGCGATGCAGCGTCGTCTTGGGTCGCACTAAATAGCATACGCACTAGGAAGAACATGTCCAACCAAAGAACAAAAAATCAACACTACGTCCCCCGCCTCCACCTGAGAAAATTCACGTCCGACGAAATCGGTGGCAAGGTATGGGTTTACGATATTGAAAAAGAAGAGTTCCGCACTTCTACGGTGGAAGCCGTTGGATCGCAAACAAACTACTACTCTCTCAAGAAGGCGGACGGAACATATTATGATGGTATCGATCACTGGCTAACTGACATTGAATCGGCGGCTGCTCCCATCTACGAACGTCTTCTCCAAGGAAGAATGCCATTGGGGCAAGAACGCGTAACATTTTCGCTTTTTCTAGCTACTCAATTCTTTAGGACGCCGCGACGCATAAACGCAGCGGCAGAGCTGATTGGGAGACAAATTAAATCCGCTGTCGACGGAATCCTGACTGGCGATGAAAAATACGCCGAAATCATCGCGGATCTTGAGAAAAATCCGTTGCCGAACATCGATATAGCAAAACTAAAACGATATTCTGTACAATCAAGGAACTATGATCTTTCAATCAGTGCGAAAGTTGGATTGGAAATCCTCAAATTCAGCGAACAAATCGCACCACTAATCGCGCAGAAGCACTGGGAGGTAAGGCAGGCAATTGGCGGCCACTTTATTACCTCGGACTCGCCCGTCCATGCTGCGACGCCACCTCGACCGCCCGGTGACGCTCGCCCGTTGAATTTTTCCGACCCATTCGTCCAGATTAGCTACCCGCTGTCGCCCACAAGGATGCTGTTCATCACTGGGGCGTCTGCTCCCTCGGGCTGGGTGCTCGCACATGAGATTGAGAATTTTAACCGCGCCCGTTCCTGGGACGCAACTCGACACATCATCTCGCACGTTCATGACGACCAGATCATGTCGAGGTCGAAGCTCGACGGCCATCGCCGCCTCCAGCTTCGGTCGCCGAAGATCAATCCTCAGGCAAAGGCCCGCGTCAGGCGATAAGTTTCTTTGATCCATTTGGACGATCGTTGCCGGCGCCAGAGATGCGAACCTAGTTCGCATGGGCCGACCTTCGGGCGATCGAGACGGTCTACTCGATCGGCAACGCCGATCCCGGCGCGCCGGCCCGCGAGTTGCTGATCTCCCGAGGCATCAACCTCGCGGCGGCGACGCCTCAGGCGATGTTGCGCTCGACCCAGAACAGAGTCGGAACTTTTGTGCGCTCTCCGTGCGCTCGGCGCTCTTGGTCATTCTGGCAAAAGCTGAGAAAACCGAACAAAATCAACGCAAGGCGGGCGAACGCATAAATCCGCCCCTTTGGGGCGGCTAAGCGATACTAAGTTATTGATTTTAAATTGGTGCGGGCGGTCGGGGTCGAACCGACACTCCTTTCGGAACCGGATTTTGAGTCCGGCGCGTCTACCAGTTTCACCACGCCCGCGCTTCGCGGCGACACGAGGTCGGCGAAGGAGGGGTTGTCTAGCAAAGGCCCGCGGGAAGTTCCAGCGTCGCTTTCGGCAAAACGCGCCTAGGACCCCGGCGCCGTGTCGGCCCCGTAGAGCGTGCCGGCGGCGGTCTCGAGCTGGCCCAGCAGGCGCTTGAGCGTCGCCACTTCCGTGGGCGCCAGGCCGGCCAGCAGGGCGGCCTCGTAGGCGCGGGCCAGGGGCACGATCTCGGCGAACAGGCGGCGGCCGGCGGCGGTCAGTTCCAGGCTGTGCGATCGCCGGTCGACCCGGTTGCTCAGGCGCACGGCCAGGCGGCGCTCGACCAGGTCCTGGGCGGCGCGGCTGACCCGCACCTTGTCCATGGCCGTGCGCACCACGGCGGCCTGCTGGGTCAGCGGCCCCTCGGCCAGCACCGACATCAGCCGCCACTGCGGGATGCTGAGGCCGAACCGGTCCTCGTAGGCGCGCGAAATCAGTCGCGTCACCGCGTTGGCGGCGATGACCAGCTGATAGGGCAGATAGTCGGCCAGCGAGACGTGCTCGGGGGCGCCTTCGGGGGGAATCTGCGTCATGAGTGAGACCGTCGCGGCCATGGCCTTCCTTTCGTCCTCCTTACGCCCGCGACTCTGGCGGTCGCTCGCGTCGACAAGGCCCGATCTGGCGCGGCGCGTCGGCCCCGCTCAATCACGGCCAAGCCTGAGGGCAGGAAAGCGGACATTTCGCCTGGCGGTTGTGCATCCATGCCTCCGGACGCCCAGCGAAGGGGCGCCGCCAGGACGGTTCGGTCTGGATCAGCGCCGCGTGGCGGCGTCGAAGTTCGTTGAGACAATCGCCCCGCCCCCGGACATTGGAAAATTCCACAACACCCATGCGGACTTGGCGAGAATTGTCGCCTTGGTCAAGAACCTTCGGTCGTTCCCGCGATCAAGGTCATGCAGGTCCGCGGGAAATCACGCCGCGCGCCCGGGCGCCCTGGTCGTAGCGGCTGGGGCCGCCATAGACGGCCACCTCGCAAAGGATGTCGCCGCCAGGCTGGTCAACCCACAGATAGTTGCGTTCGACCTCGACATTGCGCCCGGCCGGGGAAATGCCGTCGAAGGTGTCGCCCCAGGGAATCACCTTGTTCAGGTCGCGCCAGGTGAGGGTCATGGCGCGCGACAGCTCGTCCTGGACCATGGTTTCGAGATCGGGATCGCTCATCAGGGTCTTTCCAAGATCGGTCGTCGCCTCGACAACGTCCGCCGCGCGCGATAGGCCCGCAAAGAGGACGAAGGAGGCGACGATGGGTGCTCCCAAGGGCAAGCGCGACTTTCGCGACGAGGATCGCCTGGATCCGCGCGAACGCCATCAGGTCGAATACTGGATGAAGCGCTGGGGCGTGACCAAGGACCAGCTGGTCGCCGCCCACCGCAAGGTCGGCAATTCGATCAAGGACATCGGCGCCGAGCTGGGGAAGAAGCGCTAGGGTCTGTGGACCGTTAGGCGTTTGGCGTCGAGGCCGCGCCCTCGTCCTTCGACAGGCTCAGGATGAGGGCTACTGGTAGGACGGTTGAGTAGAATTCCTCATCCTGAGCCTGTCGAAGGACGAGGAATTCGGCCCAAGACCGTCAACTGTCCACAGACCCTACCGCTTGTCCCGCCGAAACTTCGCCGCCTCGGCCGCCAGGGACGAGGTCGAAGGATCGAAGTCTTCGGGCTCGGGCTCGAACGGCAGGTGGCCGGCCACGCCGCGCAGGGCCAGCCAGAGCGGATGACTGAAATGGCCCAGGATCCGCAGCGGCCGACGCTTGTCGTCGGTGACGTCCCAGCCCTCCCGCTCGAACGCCTCGGCCTGCTCGCGCATCGACTTGACGTCGATCCCGTCCCAGCCGGGCGGATCGGGGACCAGGGCGGCCTCGTCGGCGGTCAGGCCGAAGGTGTCGCGCGCCAGCTGGTCGATCTCCGGAAACTGGGCCCGCGCCTCCGGATCGGCGAACGACGGCTTCATCAGCGCCCGGGTCTCCAGGTCGGCGAAGCCGGGCAGGTCGATCAGGCGGCGCGGGGCCATCGGGCTCAGCCTTCGGCGTTGTCGTTGCGGAAGTAGGGCTTGACCTCGCCCTGCAGCTTGATGGTCATCGGATTGCCCTTGCGGTCGACGGCCTTGCCGGCGGTGACGCGGATCCAGCCCTCGCTGACGCAGTATTCGTCGACATTGGTCTTCTCGACGCCGTTGAACACGATGCCCACGCCGCGCTCGAGAATTTCGGCGTCATAGTGCGGGCTCGAAGGATTGGAGGCCAGGCGGTCGGGAGGCGTGTCGCTCATGGGATCGTCTTTCGAAGAATTTGGGACGACTGAAGCCGTCGAACGGGCGTGATAGCCACCCGGGCCGGCAATTCCAATAGGATTGCACGCGATCGCATCAAGCGCCGCGACAAGGTCATGGCCGCCTGCTAGCTACGGCCGTCCTCATTTCGGAGTTCGCATGCTGCGTCGCCTCTACGACTGGGTCATGGGCCTGGCCGCCTCCCGCCACGCCCCGGCCAGCCTGTTCGCCGTCTCGTTCGCCGAGAGCTCGTTCTTCCCCGTGCCGCCCGACGTGATGCTGGCCCCCATGGTGCTGGCCCGGCCGGACCGCGCCTGGCGCTACGCGGCGATCTGCACCCTGGCCTCGGTGCTGGGCGGGATCCTGGGCTATGCGATCGGCTTCTTCCTCAAGCCGCTGGGCGTCTGGCTGATGAGCGTCACCGGCCACGCCGGCGGCATGGCCGAGTTCAAGTGCTGGTACGACCAGTACGGGGTCTGGGTGATCCTGGCCAAGGGCCTGACCCCGATCCCCTACAAGCTGGTGACCATCGCCTCGGGCCTGGCGGCTTTCAGCTTCCCGATGTTCATCATCGCCTCGACGATCACCCGCGCCGCGCGCTTCTTCCTGGTGGCCCTGGTGGTCAAGAAGTTCGGCCCGGCCATGATGCCGGTGATCGAGAAGCGCCTGGCCCTGTTCGCGGGCATCCTGATCGCCCTGCTTGTCATCGGCCTCGTGGCGAGCCACTTCTTGGGGGGAAGCGGCGGCGGAGCGTGCGCGGGATGACGATCGAAGACACCAGCGAGGTCGGCGCCACCGGCGCCTTGACCCCCGATCGCTCGGTGATCGCCTTGGCCGCCGATCACTGGCCGCTGCTGGCCTTCATCGCCTGCGCGGCCATGCTGAGCGCGGCCCACGCCTTCGAGACCTTCGGCAAGCTGGCCCCCTGCCTGCTGTGCCTCAAGCAGCGGGAAGTCTACTGGGTCACCGGCGCGGTGGCCCTGGTCACGATCGTTCTGACGCGCACCGCCTGGGCGGCCAAGGTGCGCCGGCCGCTGGTCCTGCTGATCGGCCTGGGGTTCCTGTACGGCGCGGGGCTGGCGGCCTATCACGCCGGGGCCGAATGGAAATGGTGGCCCGGTCCCGCCGCCTGCGCGGCCGGCGGCGCGGCCTCGGCCGACGACCTGGTGGCCATGCTGAAGGGCGTCAAGATCGCCGCCCCGTCCTGCGACAAGGCCGTGTGGATCTTCCTGGGCCTGTCGATGGCCGGCTGGAACGCGGTGATCTCGCTGGGCCTGGCGATCGCCTCGTTCTTCGCCGGCCTGCGCGCCCCGGCCTCGCCCAAGGCCGCCTGAGATGAGCCTGCCTGTCCCTCCCCGTCCGGGCGCCGGCGCCCAGAAGGCGCGCCTGGCCGAGATCCTGCGGGTCGACCAGGCCGGCGAGCTGGCGGCCGTCCATATCTATCGCGGCCAGCAGGCGGTGATGCGCCAGGCGCCCGGCCGCCAGCGGATCGCCGACCAGCTGCGGGAAATGGAGGGCCACGAGCAGGTTCACCTGAACCGCTTCAACGACCTGCTGGGCGAGCGCCAGGTCCGCCCCACCCTGATGTCGCCGGTCTGGCGCGCCGCCGCCTTCGCCCTGGGCGCGGGCACGGCCCTGCTGGGCGAAAAGGCCGCCCACGCCTGCACCGAGGCGGTGGAGACGGTGATCGAGCAGCACTATGCCGGCCAGATCGCCGAGCTGGAGGCGCGCGATCCCTCGCTGGCCGCCGAACTCAGCCAGTTTCGAGACGACGAACTGCACCACAAGGAGATCGCCATCGGCGAGGGCGCCCTGGAGGCCCCGGCCTATCCGCTGCTGTCGGCGGTGATCCGCGCCGGCTGCCGCGCGGCGATCAAGATCAGCGAAAAGATCTGACCGGCGTTCTCTGTAAAGCTGAAAAATCCATCCCTGAAACTTCCGGCTTGGCGACCCGCGCGGCCGCGCTTACCCATGTCGCCGAAAGATCGCGTCGCGAGGGGAGTTTCGCTTTGCCTACCCAGTTTCACCGCCGGGCCGCGGCCCTGTGCGCCGTTTCGCTGCTGGCCCTGGCCGGCGCGGCCCAGGCCGCGACGCCCGCCAAGCCCGCCAAGCCGGCGCCGACCACGGCCCTGACCCTGAGCACCGGCGGCCAGATGCCCGCCGAGGAAGCCGCGGTGACGATCGAGCATGTCGACCTGAAGCTGAAGATCATCCCGCAGCGCAAGGCGATCGAAGGCGACGCCACCCTGACCCTGGCGGCCAAGAGCGCCCTGCCCCGCATCGTCCTGGACCTTGACCGCAACTTCGCGATCAGCGCCCTGATCGTCGACGGCAAGGCCCTGCCCGCCTCGGCCTGGACCAATCCGCAAGGCCGCCTGACCATCACCCCGCCCGCGCCGATCGCCGCCGGGGCCAGGACCGTGGTCCAGATCCGCTACGCCGGCCAGCCGCACGAGGCCGAGAAGGCCCCGTGGGACGGCGGCTTCGTCTGGAAGACCGCCCCGACCGGCGAGCCCTGGATCGCCAGCGCCGTGCAGGGCGACGGCTGCGACCTGTTCTGGCCGTGCATCGATTTCCCGACCGGCGAGCCGCTGCTGGTCGACTTCCACGTCACCGTTCCCGCCCCGCTGTCGGCCCCGGCCGGCGGCGTGCTGGTGGGCGTCACGGAAAAGGACGGCTGGCGCACCTTCCACTGGCGCCAGAAGCAGCCGGACACCTACGCCATCGCGGTCAATGTCGGTCCCTATGTGAAGCTGGAGGACACCTACAAGAGCCGCTTCGGCGACAGTTTCCCGATCGAGTACTGGTACCTGAAGAGCGACGATCCGGCCAAGGCCAAGGCCCTGTTCGCCGAGTTCCCGACCACCCTGGACTTCTTCGAGCAGATGATCGGCCCCTACCCGTTCCGCTCGGAAAAGCTGGGCGTCGTCGAGACGCCGCACCTGGGCATGGAACACCAGACCATGAACGCCTACGGCAACGAATATAAGAAGGACGTCTACGGCTACGACTGGTTGTTCCAGCACGAGCTGTCGCACGAGTGGTTCGGCAACCAGGTGACCAATGTCGACTGGGACGACATGTGGATCCACGAGGGCCTGGGCAGCTACATGCAGCCGCTGTTCTCGCAGTGGCTGCACGGCGACATGGAATACATGACCCGCCTGAACGCCCAGCGGGTGGGCAGCAAGAACCAGTTCCCGATCGTCTCCGGCAAGGTGATGACCGAGGATCAAGTCTACAAGGCCGAAAGCGGCCCGGCCAACGACATCTACGCCAAGGGCTCCAACGTCATGCACACCCTGCGCGCCACGATCGGCGACGCGGCGTTCTTCAAGGCGGTGCGCATCCTGGTCTATGGCCGTCCGGACCCCAAGCCCGGCAACTTCGCGCCCCGCTACGCCACCACCAAGGACTTCATCGCGATCGTCAACGACGTGACCGGCAAGGACTACCAGTGGTTCTTCGACGCCTACTTCTACCAGGCCAAGCTGCCGGAACTGCGGACCGCCCGCGACGGCGAGGAACTGGTGCTGAGCTGGAAGACGCCGTCCGGCAAGGCCTTCCCCATGCCGGTCGAGGTCAAGGTCGGCGACAAGATCGTCACCGCGCCGATGACCGACAACACCGGCCGCATCAAGGTGGGCGACACTGTCCCGGTGATCGTCGACCCGGCCTCGAAGATTCTGCGCCGCCAGCCCTATCTGGAGGACTACGCGGCCTGGAAGAAGGCCGCGGACGACGCCACCAAGAAGGCCGAGGACGCCAAGTCGGCGAAGAAGAAATAGACGCCGCTCGCGGTCGTCGTTCCTCGATCTGTTTCAAGGGCGACGGCCGTTCCGGGCGCGCGAGCCCCCTTGGTCATCTTCCGTTGACCCTGTTCCTTCACGGCTTGTAGGCCAAGGCGCGCTAAGGCTTTGGGCTCATTGCGAGCAGGAAGCCGATGCTGACGCCCAACCATGTCGTGACCACCGCCCGCGCCGTCCTGGTGGCTGGCGCCCTGACCGCCGCGGCGCTGATGCTGGGCCCTTGGCCGGGCCTGGAGCAGGTGTTCGGGTTGAACGACAAGGCGGCCCACGCGATCGCCTTCGGCGGCCTGGTCGCCGTCTCGTTCCTGGCCTTCCCGCGCATGCGCCGCAACGACCTGGCCATCGCGGCCGTCCTGCTGGGCGCCAGCGTCGAGCTGGCCCAGATGTTCACCGCCGACCGCAGCGGCTCGATCAGCGACCTGCTGGCCGACACCGTCGGCGTGGGCGTCGTCTACCTGGCCAGCCATATCGAAACTCTCAGGTCCCTGGCCCGGAAGCGTGGTTCGGCGACCTTCGCCGAGATCGCCGCCCAGGACCGCCGGCGGGTCGGGCGCCGTCTGGCGCCGGTGATCCAGGCCGCCTTCCCGCCCTCGGCCGGCGGCGCGGAGGCCGATCGCCCGACCAGCTTCGCCAACCGGGCGGCCCGGCGCTTTCCGCGACGGGCCTGAAAACCTCTCCGTCAGGTGATGCGCTTGACACTGACCGGGTCGCTGCCCGGGAAGCTCTCTTCCAGGCCTTCGTCCAGCAGGGCCTCCTGGCGGCTTTCCGAACATTCGACCTTCTCGGCCAGCTGGTCGTGCTTTTCGCCCTCGGCCAGCGGGATCTCGGCCTCGCGGGAATGCGGCGCGTCGAAATGCTTGTCCTCGTGCCGGACCTTGCCGTCGCTGGCCATGTCGGCCGTCGAGGCGCTGGTGCCGTGCGTGAAGTGACGGCCGGTTTCTTCCTTCTTATGGCCAAACATCATGGGGTTCTCTCCCGATCATTCGCCTGGAGGCGTCGATAGAGAGAACCCGTGAAGCGGCGCCTAGGTTGCGCCCGAGAGCCCGAACACCACCGACCAGAGCACCAGATTGGCCACCGCCATGGCGGCCATCACCCACCGCAGCCGGCGCTTGACGCACAGCGCCCGCCCGCGCTCGTGCAGCGTCGGACTGGGCGGCGCTGAAGGACTGGCAAGCATCGAACCCTCCCGTCGAGAGCCCCCTGTCCCTGTGGGTCCGCCCGGCGGCGAGTCGATGCAAGCGGAGCTGGAAGGCTTTGTTTTCTGGACATTTTCCGCGACTCGGCGTCGCCGGTTCTAGAGCCAGTCGAGCGATATGAGGATCACGCGACTGGCTCTAGGTTTTCATCTTCGCATCGTTTTCGCGGAAAACCGGTATCCACTTTTCCGCACGATGCCTTAGGCCTCCAGCTCGATGTCCCAGTACAGGTAGTCCAGCCAGCTGGCGTGCAGGTGTCCCGGCGGGAACCGGCGGCCGCGATCCTGCAGTTCATGCATGCTGGGGCGACGCGCGGCGTGGAAGGGATTCATGCCGGCTTCGCGCGGCGTGCGGCCGCCCTTGTGCAGGTTGCAGGGCGCGCAGGCGGTGACGATGTTCTCCCAGGTGGTCCGGCCGCCGCGCGAGCGGGGGATCACATGGTCGAAGGTCAGCTCGTCGGGCGAACCGCAATACTGGCAACTGAACCCGTCGCGCAGGAACAGGTTGAAGCGCGTGAAGGCCGGCGGTCGATCCTGCGGCACGTACTGCTTCAGCGACACCACGCTGGGCAGCTTCATCTCGAACGAGGGCGAATGCACCACGTGGTCGTAGGTCGAGACCACGTCGACCCGTTCCAGGAACACCGCCTTGATCACCTCCTGCCAGGGCCAGAGGGACAGCGGATAGTAGCTCAGGGGCCGGTAGTCGGCGTTGAGGACGAGCGCCGGCATGCCGGACGGTGGACGGGACAGCACCTGCATCAGGGCCTCCCCTCGGAGCCTGGAAGGCTCCAACGAATTTGGGGGCCGACAGGGCCCCAATGAAGCGGATACGCGGTCGGACTGAAGACGGGCCTCCTTCCTACGCATTCTCAGGAATCGCCATTCATTCCCGAACGCAGGGAAAGGATGAGCCAACTCGACGACAGAACCAAGACATCCTTGTACTTGGCGCATGACCGACGGCGACTATGGCCGGCGACGGACGTTCGCGGCCTCTCGCCCTGCCGGCCCTGTTCGAGAGCGACCTGGCGGGCGAGGCCCCGGCGTCAACGGCCCGCTGGACGACTTCGAGGTCCCGGCGCCCACGCCTTAACCGATCGCGACGATCTCGACCTCGCCGCCGGCCACCATGGCCGTGTCGCCCACGCCCTTGCCCAGCAGGGCCCGAGCCACGGGCGAGACGTACGACACCGAACCCTTGGCCGGATCGGCCTCGTCCTCGCCGACGATGCGGAAGGTCTGCCGCCGACCATCCTCGCGGTCGAAGGTGACGATCCCCCCGAACTGCAGGCCCTCGACGGTCGGATCGCGCTCGCGCAGCTGGGCGCTGGCCCGGCGGGCGGACCAGTAGCGCAGGTCGCGGGTGGCGCGGGCCATGGCGGTGCGGTCCTGGGCGACGTCGCCGCCGGCCTGGGCGGCGCTGTAGGCGGCGCGAGCCTGGGCCAGGGCGTCCTCAATCTGGGCCAGCCCTTCGGGCGTCACCAGGTTCGGATGCGGCGAGATCGGGCGGTCCAGCAGGTCGGCGGCGAACGCCTCGCTGTCGCCTTCCTTGGTGAAGGCCACGCTCATCGGCGCATTTCGGCGATGGAGGACGAAAAGGTCATCTCTGGAAAATCCGGCCCGACGCGGGATGTTCCGCCCGGGGAGCATCCGACCTAGGCGCGCGGGCCTCCAGGATCAAGACACGCAAAAGCCGCCGGCGAAAAAGCGCGGGCGGCTTCGGACACTTCGGCGAAGATATTCGACGGCGTTCGTGTCGACGGGACTGCGTGGGGATCCACCGGCCCCGTCGGCCACGAGCGCGATCGAGGCCTAGATCGCCACGCCCACCAGGGCGGCGGCGACGCCGACGGCGGCGGCCAGGAAGAAGCCCACGGCCATGCGGTCGAGAACGGTTTCGAAGGCGAAGAGCGTATTGGTCATCACACACATCCTTGAGTTTGGCTTGCGGGGCGCGGTGATTGTGAAGGCCGTCGCCCCGGTCCCGATCGGTTTCGATCTGGACGATGCTTAGATAACACCGATCCTAACGACGTCAAGATAATCTTGACGCCGTTAGGATGGATTTTTGAACAGGAACGGTTACAGTGTCTCAGATGACACAGACCGCCGCCTCCGAAGCCCGTCCCTACCACCACGGCGACCTCAGCCGCGCCCTGGTCGAGGCCGCGCGCCGCATCCTTGAGACCGAGGGCCCCGCAGCGCTGTCGCTGCGGGCCGTGGCCCGGGAAGCGGGCGTCAGCCCGGCCGCGCCCTACCACCACTTCAAGGACAAGGGCGAACTGCTGGACGCCGTCGCCCACGAGGGCTGGGCGGCGCTGGACACGGCCCTGACCGAGGCGCGCCTGAGGGCGGCCGACGGCAAGGAGCGGATGACCGGCCTGGGCGTGGCCTATGTCGGCTTCGCCCGCGAGAACCCCGCCCTTTATCGGGTGATGTACGACTGCTCGCGCGACAAGGACGCCCTGCCCGAGCAGATGAAGGAAGAAGGCGCCTATTGCCAGGTGCGCAACACCATCGGCGAGCGCAGCGGCGGGACGGTCTCGCCGATCGACCTGGAACTGGCGACCATCGCCGCCTGGTGCGCCGCCCATGGCCTGGCCGAGATGGCCAGCTTCAAGCAGTTCGACGCCCTGAAAGAGGCCCTGGGCGGCGAGGAGGCGTTCCTGCGCGCGGTGTTCGAACACCTGGGCATGTTCGCCAAGTTCGACCAGGCCTAGGTCCGCTTGCGCTTCGCCACCCGCTTCGCCCCCTCCCCGACCGGCCACCTGCATCGCGGCCACGCCTTCTCGGCCCTGACGGCCTTCGACGCCGCCCAGGCCGCCGGCGGCCGGTTCGTGCTGCGGATCGAGGACATCGACGCCACCCGCAGCCGCCCCGAATACGAGGCCGCGATCCTGGAGGACCTGGCCTGGCTGGGCCTGTCCTGGGAACAGCCCGTCCGCCGACAGTCCGAACACCTGGCCGACTATCACCGGGCCATCGAGACCTTGCGCGGCAAGGGCCTGGTCTATCGCTGCTTTCGCACCCGCAAGGAGCTGGACATCGGCCGCGCGCCGCACGAGCCCGCCCAGCCGTTCGTCGGCGGCCCGCTGCGCGCCGACGAGGAGGCCGGGAGGCTGGAGCGCGGCGAAGCCTTCGCCTGGCGGCTGTCGCTGGACGCTGCCCGCGACGCGCTGGGCGGCTTCGACGGTCTCGGCTTCGTCGAGGAGGGCGCCGGACCGGAGGGCGAGACGGGCCTGATCCGCGCCCGGCCCGAAACCGCCGGCGACATCGTCCTGGCCCGCAAGGACGTCGGGGTGGCCTATCATCTGGCGGTCGTGCTGGACGACGCCCTGCAGGGGATCACCCACGTGGTCCGCGGCCAGGACCTGTTCGAGGCCGCCCACATCCAGCGCCTGTTGCAGGCCCTGCTGGACCTGCCGACCCCGACCTATCGCCACCACCGCCTGCTGGTCGGCCCCGACGGCAAGCGCTACGCCAAGCGCGACAAGGCCCAGACGCTGCGGGAGCTGCGCGCGGCGGGCGTCACGCCGGAACAATTGCGGGCGGCCTTGGAGGCCCCAGGGTCGGTGGACAGTTGACGGTCTTGGGCCGAATTCCTCGTCCTTCGACAAGCTCAGGATGAGGAATTCTACTCAACCGCCTTACCAGTAGCCCTCATCCTGAGCCTGTCGAAGGACGAGGGCGCGGCCTCGACGCCTAACGCCTGACGGTCCACAGAACCTAGCTCCTCCCCGCCTGCTCCACCAACTGCCCCATCGCCCGCAGATAGGCTCCGAACGCTTCCCGGCCGGCATCGGTCAGGCGCACGCGGGTCAGGGGCTTGCGGCCGACGAAGCTCTTGTCGATCGCCACATAGCCGGCGTCCTCGAGCTTGCGCAGGTGGACCGACAGGTTGCCCTGGGTCACCTCCAGCAGGTCCTTCAGCTCGGTGAAGTCCGCCACCTCGGCGCTGGCCAGATAGGCGACGATCCCCAGCCGCACGCGGCCGTGGATGACGTCGTCCAATCCGCTGATGTCGAACTTGCCGGTCACGCTCGCCTCAGGCCGCCGACCGCTGGGCCTGGCGCATCATCCCGAAGCCCGGGACCCCCATCAGCAGGAAGAGGCTGGCGGTCGCGATCAGCAGATACAGGTCCGCGCGCTCGATCAGCATGCCCAGCGCCACGCCCGAGACCAGCCAGCCGGCGGCCACCAGCGCCATCCACCACCGCCGGCGCAGCATGAAGATCACGTACCAGACCGCGCCCTGCAGCACGAAGACCACGGCCGGGTGGAACAGCCAGTAATGGAAGTCCTGGTGGCGTTGGGCGGCGCTGGCGAAGACCAGGACCAGGGCCAGGTTGGCTATGCCCGCCCCGGCGAAGGCGGAGTTGACCGCCCGGCTGGTGACCCCAACCGCCGGCCGCTTGCGGTCGACGATGATCACGATCGTCATCAGCACCAGGAAGATCAGGGTCGGCGCCCAGGCCATGATGATGTTGGCGACCGGCGACAGACGGATGACCCCGAGCTCCTGGAGGTAGTAGCTCAGGCACTGGATCCCGTAGAGCACCCCGGCCGAGCCGTAGAGCGCGCTGCCGGCCACGCCCATTCCGCCCCCGCCGCCCTCGGCGACGGTCCGCAAGAAGGCCAGGTCGTCCTGCACAGACTTGATCTTGTCGTTCATGGGCAAGGCCCCCTTCAGCGCCGCATCATGGCCGTTCACAGGATTCGTCCCAACAGCGGCATGCGGCGCAGCGCCATCGTCGTCAGCCAGCTGAGCGCCACCGCCCCGCCAATCACCACCAGGCCCTTGGCCAGCCCGCCCCAGGCCTGGGGCAGCAGCAGCCAGCCCAGCCAGGCAGTGAAGACGTAGTGGGTCAGGTACATGCCGTAGGCGTTGGCCTGCAGGCTGCGCCCCACCGGACCGGTCTTGCGCACGAAACGCAGGAACACCGCCAGGACCGCGAACGACAGGGCCGCGCAGGCCAGGACGAAGGCCAGTCCGCCAACCACGTCCAGCACCGGCTTGGGCGGCGGATTGGGCGAGAAGGCGATGATGAAGGTCGCCACCGCCGCGATCACCGCCGGGACCGGCGGGATCTGCCAGACCCACCAGCGCCGGGCCAGCGCGCCTTGCGGATCGGTCAGGCCCTGGCCCACGCCCGCCGCCCCGAACGCCAGGCCGGCCAGGAAATAGACCAGGTAGTGGCCGACGCGGCCGGTTTGAACCAGGAACGGCCCCTCCGTCGTCCAGTGGCCGAACGGCAGGATCATGTTCAGGGGCACATAGGCCAGGGCGCTGGCCGCGACCAGCAGCAGGAAGGCGCGGCCGGGCCGTCGGGCGGCGCCCCGCGCCCGTCGCCCCAGCGCCGGGATCAGGCGCGGAAACAGGCCGTTCAGCGCCGTCGCGACCGCGCCGAACGCCAGCAGCACCCACAGGAACCAGGCCGGACCACTGGGCCAGAATGGCAGGCCGGTCCAGGCTTTCGCGTAGGCGGCCGGGGACGGCGCCCCGCCCGACTGCAACCAGGCCGGATAGTAGGCCAGCGGGGCCAGCAGCCCCGCCCCGATCACGAACGGAACGCCCAGCCGCAGCGCCCGCCCCTTCAGGAACCCGGCCGCCCCCTTGGCCTTCAGGCTTTCGGCGACGAACAGGCCCGAGACCAGGAACATCAGCGACATGAAGAACAGATCGTTGACCAGGGTCAGCAGGCCGAAGCCCGCGAACCTCTGCGGATCCACGACCGGGAACGCCGTCCACAGGATCGGCGGCTCGGTGAAGCCCTTCGGGGGCGGCGCGTACGGGTGGTAGGTCAGCACCGCGTGATGGGCGATGACCAGCAGGGTCAGGAAGGCGCGCAGGGCGCCGATGGGCGCGTCGCGGACCGAGGCGTCCGCCAAGGCGCCGGTCTGGGCGGCGTTTTCGAGGGGTTTCAGAGGCGCGTGCATGGCCGGGCTCCGTTGCGATGACCCAAGCATCTATCAACTTGTTTGTTTTGTAAACTTGTTGATCGTAACGCTTCTTTTGGACCCCGCACGGAAGCGGCATGGCGTTGCCCGGCCGCCCTCCGCCTCCTAAGGTCAGGCTTGGCAAGTCGCTGCGGGAAAAAGCGTTGGGGGAGATACTCAAGGAACCGGACGCCCCCTGGATCGCCTTCTTCAAGAGCGCGGGCGCCGCCGCCGCCGCGGTGGGCCTGCCCCTCCTGGTCCACATCCTGTTCATCCCCCGTGAGGGAAGCGACGGATTCTGGATCCGGCTCCTGATCTGCGGCGCGATCATCGGCGTGGCCTGTCTGCTGGCGGGAATCGCCTGCGCCCTCTGGACCCTCGTACGGCGCTGGGCCTACGACCGGGTGACCGGTGATCCCTTCCACTGAGGCGCCGGCGCCATGACCCGCGCCCGCCCTTGCCCCCTCCCCGCCGCCATGCTCACTGCGGGGCTTCAGCACCGTGGGACTCACATGCGCAAGATGATCTGGGGCGCCGCCCTTTCCGGCGCGTTCGCCGCCCTCGCCCTGGCCGCCGGCGCCGCCCACGCCGCCGAGCCGAAGTTCGCGCCCGGGCCGTGCGCCGGTGACTATTCGGGCATGGCCAACACAATCCAGTGCGGAACCCTCACGGTCGACGAGGCCCGGGGCGGGCCCAGCGCGCGGCGCATCGCCCTGCCCGTGACGATCGTCAAGGCCAGCGCCCCCAAGCCGGGCGCGGTCCCGGTGATCTTCCTGCACGGCGGCCCCGGCGGCGGGGTGGTCGAAAATATCGGCCGGTCCCTGCGCGGCGTGTCGGGCCGCGAGCTGATCGCCGTCGACCAGGACTGGATCTATTTCGACCAGCGCGGCGGCGGGGTGGCCTCGCCGACCCTCGACTGCGGCGGCGTGGCCCTCAACGACGCCGGCCCGCTGAGCGACGCGGCCGCCCAGCAGCTGATCGCCTGCGGCCAGCGCCTGAAGACCTCCGGCGTCGACCTCTCGCGCTACAACGCCGAGGAAGTGGTCAAGGACATCCAGGACCTGCGCAAGACCCTGGGCCTCAAGCAGGTCGACCTGTTCGGCGTGTCGTACGGCACCCGCATCGCCCTGGCCGTGGTCAAGCACGACCCGTCCGGCGTGCGGGCCGTGGTGCTGGACTCGCCCTGGACGCCGGAGGCGAAGTGGGCGCAGGGCGGACCGGAGATGATTTCTGACGCGGTGAAGGTGATCTTCCGGCGTTGCGCCGAGGACGCCGCCTGCAACGCCAAGTATCCGCATCCCGGCGCCGACCTGGACGGCGTGGCGGCCAGGCTGCTGGCCGCGCCGGTGGTCCAGAACGGCCAGACCTACACCGCCGACCTCCTGGGCGGTTTCCTGATGGACGCCGCCTACAGCGGCCCGGCCGCCCGCGCCCTGCCCGCCACGGTGGCCAGGTTCGCGGCCGGCGACCTGTCGGCCCTGGACGACACCCGCGCCGGGGCCGGCTATCGCGAGGCCCAGTTCTTCACGCACCTGTGCAAGGAGGAACTGCCGTTCGAGAGCCGGGAGGCGACCCGCAAGGGCGCCCAGCGCGACCCGGTCAGCCGCCTGGCCGAGAGGTCTTTCGATCGCCTGTTCCAGGTCTGCCAGGCCTATGACGTCGGCAAGCCCGATCCGGTCGAGGCCCAGCCGGTCTCCAGCCCGATCCCCACCCTGTTCCTGGCCGCCGAGATCGATCCCGGCTGCCCGCCGGCCGTGGCCAAGGCAGCGGTCGGCCGGTTCCCCAAGGGCCAGCTGACCATCATCCCCAACACCACCCACGGCGTCTCGCGCGGCAGCGCCTGCGCCCGCAAAATGATCCGCGGCTTCCTGGCCGACCCGACCGCGCCGATCGACCAGAGCTGCCTGCATCCGGAACATGACAGGTTCGTCTTCGACCTGGATTGACCCTTCCTCCCTGCCGCGGGCTTATCTGGAGTTCCGCCGCGGTCCCCCTCCGGCCCTTCGGGCCACCTCCCCCAGAGGGGCAGGGGTATCGCATATGCCTCAAAACGGTTGTCATCCCGGACGAGCGCGCAGCGCGAAGATCCGGGACCGTGGCGTGGACTCAGAGCTTGCAGCGGTCCCGGATCGGCGCTCGGCTCCGCCGAGCTTGTCCGGGATGACAGATTCTTTCAGAGCAAATCCATATGCGATAGCCCTGCCCAGAGGGGGAGGAGCTACGCCGCGCCAGATGCTCCCCCTCTGGGGGAGCTGTCGGCGAAGCCGACTGAGGGGGCCTTTCGCAGACACGATCTCTCGCTCTCACGCGGACTTCCGCTGAGGTTATGGAAAGGGTCGCGGAGCGCCGGACATCGTCCGGAGTGTTTGAAGAGTAACCGTTTCGACGAAGCCCAGATCGCTCCGCGCGACGCGTTATCCGGAAGCCTGCGGCGCTGAGCCCTGTTCGGGCCTCGCCGCCTTGAGGCCTCCGACGGGCGGGCCGGGTCAACGACACCCGGTCCCGGACCGCGAGCGCGTCACCGCTCGCCTGCTGCTCAACCGGCCCTCACGTCACGTCGTATCTGTATAACAGGCCCGACCGGCACCAGAGACGCAAGGTTGGTCCCGAAGAACCGCCGACGGAGCTTCCCGCTCGATCGCCCCCCGCCGCCGCATCGGTCGCTGGCCATGCGCCCTTTCCATGCGACGAGGTGAGTCAAGGATACGGCGGTCTGGAAGGGTGAGGACAGAAACGGGTCGAGAAAGTTCAAGCTATTGATTTCGCTGGAGTTCATTCCGAACAGGCCGAGCATGGACGCTCCTCCCCCGCGACGCGGGGGAGGTGGCGCGATGCGAATACGCATCGTGACGGAGGGGGCGTGGCCGCCGCCGGACGCCCCCTCCGTCTCGCCGCCGCGCGCCAAGCCGCCTCTCCCGCTTCATAGCGGAGGCGTACGCCCGGGCCAGACATGGCTGGCGATGGCGATGGCGATGGCGATGGCGATGGCGATGGCGATCCAAAGGTCCCCTTGTCGGCGGGGCGCCAATGGCGAATTTCGACCCGTTGCGGACCTTCAGTAGCTGCGCATATCGTTGGCGAATGCGGGCTCCCGAGGCTTTTGAAACTGAGCGATTGCGTCTGCGTCCGGTGCGGCGATCGGATGCCGCGGGCATTTTTCAGTATGCGGGCGAGGTCGCTCCCACCCACTTCATGCCGTTCCAGCGTCACCAGGACATTGCCGCCAGCCTAGCGTTCGCGCAGCGGTGTGAAGACTGCTGGATGTCAGGCTCCGCCTTTCCCTGGGCCGTCACCGAGAAGATGTCCGGGCTTTTCCTCGGGGTGCTGGAATTGCGGCTGTCGCCGCCCAAGGCCGATTTCGGCTACATCTTCGCGGAACCCTTCTGGGGGAAGGGCTTCGCAACCGAAGCCGTGTCGACCGTGGTCGCCTGGGCTATCGCGCAGCCATCGATCCTGCGCGTGTGGGCGACATGCCATCCCGCCAACGCCGCGTCGGCTGCGGTCCTCCACAGGGCGGGGCTCCGCTACGAAGCGACGTTGGCGAATTGGGAAGCGCGCCCTCAACTCGACGAAGCCGCTGGACCCAGCGATTGCTACGCTCTGACAAGGTCCGCGACTTGAACGCCCGCTCGGGGCGCGACCTCGATGGTTCTGGGCGGGCTGGGCATGGCTGGCCCGATCCAAGCTGGCCGCGTGTCAGTCCAGCGCCCCGATATACGGCAGGCCGCGGGCCTTGCCCTCGTCGTCCAGGCCGTAGCCGACCAGGTAGCGGGCCGGGGCTTCCCAGGCCACGAAGTCCGGCTCGATGCGCGGCTTGTCCCAGGGCTTGCGGGCGAAGACGGCGGTCAGGACCTCGCTGGCGCCGGCGTCCTTGACCAGGCGGGCGGCCTCGCCCAGCGACAGGCCGGTGTCGAGCACGTCGTCCACCACCAGGGCGCGGCGGCCGATCAGCGGGCGCTGCAGGTCGGCGCGGACCTCGCAGCGGCCCGAGCTCTTGCGCTCGTCATGATAGGAGGCCAGCCACAGGGCGTCGAAGCGCACGTCGCGGCCGGCCCGCCACAGGGCCCGGGTCAGGTCGGCGGCGAACCACAGGCCGCCGGTCAGCAGGCAGACGGCGACGGTGTCGTTGTCGATGCGCGGGGCGATGACCTTGGCCAGGGCTTCCACCCGCTCGGCGATTTCTTCCTGGGAAATCAGGACTTCGGGGGCGGGGCGATCGGTCATGTCAGGTTTTCTGGGTCAATGATGGTCGGCCGGGGCCGGTTCGACCGCTCCGGTCTCATGACCCGGGGGCTCGTGTCCAGCCCCTTGCGTCTCGTCGACCGCCGCCGCCGCGCCCGCCGCCAGCTCGGCCGGCTGGTCCTGGACGCCCCGCAGCGACGGCGCCTCGGGGTTGGAGACCTTCTCGACGTGGCCCGCGGGGCCGGCGTGGCTGGCCGCGCCCCGCTCGAGGGCGAAGCCGATCTCCAGGGTGTTGGCCGTGCGCGGCGGATCCAGCAGGGTCACCGAGAAGTGCCGGGTCTGGCTGGGCGGAATCAGCGGATCGGCGGCGGCGGCCAGCTTCCCGGCCACCCGCTTCTCGTGCTTGTTCAGCAGGGCCACGCGCAGCGGCGGGGTGGTCACAGCGTGGTCGGTGATGTTGCGAATGACGCCCGTGATGGTGATGGCGGCATGGCCGTCCTGCATCGAGGGCTCGGCCTTCAGGTCCTCGACCACCAGGCCGACGGTGTTGACCGGTCGATTGACGAGCGCGTAGGCGCCGGCCGTCGTCGGCCATAGCTGGGCTACGTTCAGCCTGAAGACGTAGGCGCAGCCCAGGATCACCAGCATCACGGCGACCATGCCGCCCCAGATGATCCCCGTGGTCTTGGCTTCCTTCAGGCGGCGCTCGGCGTCGGCTCGGGCCCGGAACACCTTGGGCAGTTCCTCGCCCGGCAGCTGGTCGACGGGGGTCTGGGAATCGTCGGCGGGGTTGGCCGCCCCGTCCAGGGCGGTCAGGTTCGGCTCGCCCGCCAGGTCGGCGGCCGAGGGCTCGTCGAACAGATCCAGGGCGTCTTCGTTGCGGGCCGTCCAGCGCGTCCCGCAGGCCGCGCAACGCACGACACGACCAGCCGCGCCGACCTTGGAGTCATCGACGAAATAGCGGCTGGCGCACTCGGGACAGGTCAGTATCATGGCCGCGAATCGGACGCTCCCCGCTCCTACACACGAGGTCGCCGATTTTGCCAGCCATGTCCACACGACCCAGCGACACACCCTTGCGCACCGCAGACGTCCAGGATGGCGGCTCCGTCCCCGTCGTGCGCTTCGAGGGGGTCTCGATGCGGTACGGACGAGGGCCGGAAACGCTCAGCGATCTCAGGTTCACCCTACACCCAGGGTCTTTCCATTTCCTCACCGGCCCGTCGGGCGCGGGCAAGAGTTCGCTGCTGAAACTGATCTACCTGGCCCACCGTGCGTCACGGGGTCGCGTCGAGCTGTTCGGCCGCGACATCAGCCTGACCCGGCCCGAGGACCTGCCGTTCGTGCGCCGCCGGATCGGGGTGGTGTTCCAGGACTTCCGCCTGCTGGACCACCTGCCGGTGTTCGACAACGCCGCCCTGCCGCTGCGCATCGCCGGCCGCAAGCCGGCCACCTATCGCGACGACGTGGCCGAGCTGCTGCAGTGGGTGGGGCTGGGCGATCGGATGCACGCCCTGCCCGCCACCCTGTCGGGCGGCGAGAAGCAGCGCCTGGCCATCGCCCGCGCCGTGGTCGACCGCCCCGACGTGCTGCTGGCCGACGAGCCGACCGGCAATGTCGACCCGGCCATGTCGCTGCGCCTGCTGCGGCTGTTCGTCGAGCTGAACCGCCTGGGCACCACGGTGCTGATCGCCACCCACGACGAGGACCTGGTCGCCCGCGCGAACCGTCCGACCCTGCACCTGGAGAACGGCCGTCTGGTCGAGGTCGCCGGCGAGGCGCCGGACGACGACGACGGCTATGACGACGGCTACACGGGGGGCGGGGCGTGAGCGACCGCTTCTCCGTCGCCCGCTGGAAACCGGGCCAGCTGCTGCCGCCGCGCGACGCGCGGGACGGCTCGCTGGTGTTCGTGGTCGCGGTGCTGTGCTTCCTGGCCTGCCTGACGGCCTTGGCGGCCTTGGCCTCGACCCGCGCCGCCACCGGCTGGACCGCCCAGCTGACCGGCTCGGCCACGGTGGTGGTCCGCCCGCGGGCCAGCGAAAGCCCCGACAGCGCCGCGGCCCGCGCCGCCGAGACCCTGTCGGGCGTCAAGGGCGTGACCGAGGCCCGCGCCCTGCCCAAGGACAAGGCCGAGGCCCTGCTGGAACCCTGGATCGGCCGCGAGGCCCTGGTCGCCGACCTGCCGGTGCCGCGCCTGGTGACCCTGGACCTCGATCCCAGAGCCCCCGCCACCGCCGCCACCCTGGCCAAGGCGCTGAAGGAGGCCAATGTCGACGCCGTGGTCGACGACCACAGCCGCTGGATCGCCGACATCGAACGCGCCGCCCGACTGGCCGCCTGGGCGGCCATCGGCGTCTTCGGCCTGATCGCCACGGCGGCGGCCGCGGTGATCGTCTTCGCGACCCGCGCCGCCCTGACCGCCCGTCACGACATCGTCGAGGTGCTGCACCTGTCGGGAGCCGAGGACGGCTTCATCGCCAACCTGTTCCAGAACCGCTTCGCCGGCATGGCCTTCTTCGCCGGCTTGCTGGGCGGGGCGGGCGCGGCCATGATCGGGGCGGGGGCGCGGCTCGCGGGGGGCGGCCAGGGGCTGACGCCGGTCCTGCCGCTGGCCTGGATCGACCTCCTGGCGCCCCTGCCCTGCCCGCTGGTGGCGGCGCTGGTGGCCGGGATCGCCGCGCGCGCCGCCTCCCTGCGCCTGTTGAGGGGCATGCCGTGAAGAGCTTCGCCGCGCTGCTGATCCTGGTGATGATCTGGTTCGTGGGCCTGCTGGCCTTCACCAGCCGGGTCGACCAGTCCACCCCGGCCCAGGAGCCGCCCGTGGCCGACGGGGTGGTGGTGCTGACCGGAGCCTCGAACGTGCGGCTGGAGGCGGCGACCAAGCTGCTGGAGGCCGGCAAGGGCAAGCGTCTGCTGATCTCGGGCGTCAACCGCGAGGCCTCGCGCGACGACGTGCTGGGCGTGACCAAGGCGGTGCGGCCGATCTACGACTGCTGCGTCGACCTGGGCTACGCCGCCGCCGACACCGTCGGCAACGCCAGCGAGAGCGCCGAGTGGGCCAAGGCCAAGGACTATCACAGCCTGATCGTGGTCACCGCCGACTACCACATGCCGCGCTCGATGCTGGAGCTGCACGCGGCCATGCCCGACGTGGCCCTGCACCCCTATCCGGTGGTCACCGAGAGCCTGAACGCCCACCGCTGGTGGAAAGGCGGCACGAGCGCCCGGCGGATGATCGTGGAATACTGCAAGTACCTGGCGATCCTGGGCCGCGAGGCGTTCCTCAAGCTGGGTCCCCAGGACAAGGCCGATCCGAAACCGGCGAAGGAAGCCTCTTGATCTATCTGCGCTCGTTCCTGTTCCAGCTGTTCTTCTGGCTGTGGTCGGTGGTCTGGGCCATCGGCATGATCGTCACCTATCCCCTGCCCCGCCGCGCCAATACCTGGTCGCTGTCGACCTGGTCCAAGGGCCTGATCTGGGCCCTGCGCTGGCTGGCCGGCGTCCGGGTCGAGGTGCGGGGCGAGCCGTTCCGGCCCACCGGCCCGGCGCTGGTCGCGGCCAAGCACCAGTCGATGTTCGACGTCTTCAGCCAGTTCGCCCTGCTGCCCGACGCCTGCTTCGTGATGAAGAAGGAGCTGCTGATGGTGCCGCTGTTCGGCTGGCACGGGCTGAAGGCCGGCATGATCGTCGTCGACCGCGCGGGCCACTCGGCGGCGCTGAAGAAGCTGGTGCGCGACGCCGTCGACCGCATGAAGGAAACCCGCCAGGTCGTGATCTTCCCGGAAGGCACGCGCGGCGATGTCGGGGTTCCCGGCGACTACAAGCCGGGCATCGCCGCTCTCTATCGCGAGATGAACCTGCCGGTCACGCCCCTGGCCCTGAACTGCGGCGTCCACTGGCCGCGCGGCTGGCTGCGTCCGCCCGGCACGATCGTCTTCGAATACCTGCCGCCGATCCCCGCCGGCCTGAAGCGCGGCGAATTCATGCGCGAGCTGCAGACCCGGATCGACACCGCGACCAAGGCGCTGGAGGACGAGGGGCTTTAAGAACGGGTTCCTCGGCCAGTCCCACGGCTGTCAGGTTGAGAAGACTCAAGCTTGTCGGCCTGCGTCGGCAGCGGAAGAAATCCTCGTCCTTCGACAGGCTCAGGATGAGGATTTCTACTGAACCGTCATTGAATTCGTCCTCATCCTGAGCTTGTCGAAGGACGAGGACGCCTCCGGGGCGCCGGCCGTCACTGCATCAGAGTCCAAACAATTTCAACGCGATCCCACTAGGCTATCGAACCGGACAGCCTCTACGAGGCTTCCGGGATGACAACCGATTGGAATGGAAAGCTTGATCTTGGAGCTTCGCATCCAACCCGCTCCGTCGCGAACAACCCCAGCAACCAAGCGTCGGCCACCAGATCCAGCACCAGGTGCACGCGGTCGCTCGGCCCGCGATTGGCCACCGCGTGGGGGTCGCTCAGGCGCAGATACCAGGCTTCTCCCGCCCTCATCTCGACCCGCGAACCGTTGAGCTGAAAGTCGACCTCGGGATGGGTGACCACCGGCACGTGGACCCGCGCGGCGCCGGACTCGACGTCCAGGTCGAGGTCCGTGTGCGTCTTGATCACCGAGCCCGCGCCCAGCCGCATCAGCCGCACGGCTCGAACCTCGCAGGCGAAGGCGGCGATCACGTCACGGAAGTACGGGCAGGGCTCCAGGAACGGCGTGTCGACGAAGGCCGTGGCCGTGGGGTCCGAATAGATCATCCGGATCGGATGGGTCTCGCCCGCCGCGCAGCGCAGCGGGATCACGCTCCAGTCGCCCTCGTAGTTCTGCTGGACGTAGTGGGCGGTCCAGGGCGTGGCCGACAGGGCCTCCAGGTCGCGCGCCAGCCGGGCCGGGTCGAAGCTCAGCGGCAGTTGCAATCTGTCCGGGAACGCCATCCAGTGACGCTATCGAGCCGCGAGCGGCCTCACAAGTCCCGACGGGAGACGCGATGCCGGCCAAACTGGAGACCAGGACTCGGGGCGCGGACACGCTGGCGGCCCTGCGCGCCCTGGTCCTGCCGGACCTTGCCCTGCAGGACGCCCTGGGCGAGATCGAGGACTTCGCGGTCTTCGCCGCGCGGACGGCCGAGGCGGCGAAAGCCCGGGGCCTCGATATCGACGCCGAGACGGTGCGGGAGCTGCTCCACGCCCTGCCCGAGACGCCTTCGATCGACGGCTTCGAACCGACGCCCGGCTGGCTGCCCGCCGAGGTCGCCCAGGTCGAGGACCGCGCCACGATCGCCTGGCTGCGGTTCGGCCGGCGGCGCCTGAGCGAGCCGTTCTACGACGACTCCCTGGTCCGCCGGCGCATCTTGCCCTTCAATCGCCTGTTCGCGGTCCGCACCGCCCTGGACGACCTGGAGACCTGGGCGGCCGCCCTGCCCGCCCTGCAGCCTTCCGGCCTAGTCTTCCACATGTCGCGCTGCGGCTCGACCCTGACGGCCCAGATGCTGGCCGCCGCGCCGGCCCATGTGGTGGTGTCGGAGGCGGCGCCGATCAATGCGCTCACCCGGCGGGACGACCTCGACGACGACGCCAAGGCCGCCCTGCTGCGGGCCATGGTCGCCGCCCTCGGCCAGGCGCGGAACGGCGAAAGCCGCCTGTTCCTCAAGCTGGACTGCTGGCACAGCCGCGACCTGCCGCTGTTCCGTCGCGCCTTTCCCGACACGCCCTGGATCTTTCTCTACCGCGAGCCGATCGAGGTGATGGTCTCCCAGACCCGGCGGCGCGGCGCGCAGATGGTCCCTAGCCTGGTTCCGCCGTCGACCTTCGGCCTGGACCTGGCCAACGGCGTGCCCGACGACGACTACTGCGCGCGGGTGCTGGCGGCGGTCTGCGACGGCGCGGCGCATCACGCTCGCCTCGGCGGCGGACGGCTGATCAACTACCGCCAGCTTCCCGAAGCCCTGTTCACCGAGATCCTGCCGCACTTCGGGGCGGCGGCGTCGGAGGCCGAGCTCCAGGCCATGCGCGCCGCCGCCGCGCGCGACGCCAAGGCCCCCGAGCAGGCCTTCACGCCGGATGTCCACGACAAGCAGCAGGCGGCCACCGCGGCGCTGCGGGCGATCTGCGCGCGGCGGCTGGAGGCGGTGTACGGGCGGCTGGAGGCGATGCGGGCGGCGGGAGAATAGGCCTCGCCCCTTTTTGCACCGTCATCCCGGGCCTTGTTGTTCAGTCCGGGGACATGCCTGACGGGTGTTCGGGGACATAGCTGACACATCATCATTGGCGGACTGGCTCGAAGG
>NZ_JBWKPX010000029.1:0-60894 GCF_059418465.1 Caulobacter sp. GW821-FHT09A05 | reverse complement strand
ATCTTCAGGTCCTGCTGCGCGAAGGCCAGCGGCTCGCCCCAGGCGCTGCGGATCATCTGCTCGACCAGGTCCAGGCCGGTGATCAGCTCGGTGACCGGATGCTCGACCTGCAGGCGGGTGTTCATCTCCAGGAAGTAGAAGCTCCTGTCCTGGCCGGCCACGAACTCCACCGTGCCGGCGCTGTCGTAGTCGACCGCTTTTGCCAAAGCCACGGCCTGGGCCCCCATGGCCGACCGGGTCGCCTCGTCCAGCAGCGGCGACGGCGCCTCCTCGATGACCTTCTGGTTCCTGCGCTGGATCGAGCATTCGCGCTCGAACAGGTGGACGACGTTGCCGTGCTTGTCGCCCAGCACCTGGATCTCGATGTGGCGCGGGCTCTGGATGAACTTCTCGATGAAGATCCGGTCGTCGCCGAACGCCCCGGCCGCCTCGGCCCGCACGGCCGGGAAGCCCTCCTCCACGTCCTGGCGGCTCCAGGCCACGCGGATGCCCTTGCCGCCGCCGCCGGCGCTGGCCTTGATCATCACCGGATAGCCGATCTCCTCGGAAATCCGCACGGCGTGGGCGGTGTCGTCGATCTCGCCGATGTGGCCGGGCACGCACGACACCCCGGCGGCCTGGGCGAACGCCTTGCTCTGGATCTTGTCGCCCATCGCCGAGATGGCGCCCGGGTTGGGGCCGATGAACACGATCCCCTCGTCGGCGCACGCTTGCGCGAACTGCGCCTTCTCCGACAGGAAGCCGAACCCCGGATGCACCGCCTGGGCCCCCGTCGCCTTGCAGGCGGCGATGATCTTGTCGGCCACCAGATAGCTCTGGCCCGCCGGCGAGGGACCGATGTGCACCGCCTCGTCGGCCATCTCCACCGCCAGGCTGTCGGCGTCGGCGTCCGAATAGACCACCACCGTCGATATCCCCAGCCGACGGCACGTCTTGATCACCCGCACCGCGATCTCGCCCCGGTTGGCGATCAGGATCTTCTCGAACATGCGGCCGGTCCCCAAGCTTTTGTCGTTGTCTCTTTGGACAGGGCTATCAGGCCGCTGGAGGTTTGCAACGGCGCCGCCGCGTGACATGGTCCATGACACCGGTTTCCATGAGGAGCCGCAACGAAGAGCGACGACCAGCGCCAGCCCGCCGGTCGCGCCGCCTGAGAGGAAACTGTCGATGCTTCGTCCCGCCTTCGCGCTGCTGACCCTGGCCGGCGTCCTGGCCGCCGGCTCCGCCCTGGCCCAGACCGGCGCCGCGCCGGGTCCCGCCCCCTCGGCCGCGCCCCACGGCCCGCCGCCAGCCCCGCCCTACGGCCGCCCGGTCACCCTGGCCGAGGCCAAGGTCGCGGCGGCCGCCGCCGAGGCCGAGGCGCGCAAGCAGGGCTGGTCGATGGTCATCGTCGTGGTCGAGCCCAGCGGGGCCCTGGTGCTGAGCGAGAAGATGGACGGCGCCCAGTACGGCTCCAACGACGTGGCTCGCCGCAAGGCCGAGACCGCCGCCAACTTCCGCCGGCCGACCGCCTACTTCCAGGAGGCGGTGAAGGGCGGGACGCTCAACGCCATCTTCACCGGCGCCCTGGCCATCGAGGGCGGCGAACTGCTGATTGTCGACGGCAAGATCGTCGGCGCGATCGGCGTCTCGGGCGGCTCCGGCGCCCAGGACGGCCAGGCGGCGCGAATTGCGGCGGCGGCGCTGAAATAGGGTTCCAGGCGGAGACGATCGGGGAAAGGCCCATGGGCCTGTCCCCGACGCCAAGTCAGCCCTCGAACTCCCGGGCGAACATGGCCACATAGTCGTCGTGTTGGCCCTCCGGCGCCACCAGCCGGCAGATCGCGGCGCTGAAGGTCACCGGGGCCGAACCCGCGGCGGTGACCAGCTTGCCGTCGGCCACCGCCTTGGACGTGTCGACATAGCGCTCGATCCCGGCGTAGGCCGGCGCGTGGCCCGCCAGCCAGTCCGCGCCGTTCGAGGTGTGGGCCTTGCCAGCCAGCAGCCCGGCCCGGGCCACGGCCACGGTCGCGCCGCAGATGGCGCCGACGATCTTGCCGTCGGCGTGGACCTGCCGCAGCAGGCCGTCGAACGCCGCGTCGCGATAGGCCGGCCAGGCGTCCGAGCCGATCAGCAGGAAGACGTCGGCGTCGGCCAGCACCGGGTCGGAGAACCGGTAGTCGGCGGCGGCCAGCACCCCGCCGATCGAGGTCTGCGGCTCGCCGTCCGGCGTGGCGATCTCGATCTGCACGCCGTAGTACTCGCGCAGGGCGGGCAGCACCTGCCCGGCCTCCCAGTCGGCCCAGCCCGGTTGCAGGAAAGCGACGGCGACGGTCATGACGGGGTCCTCTCGGCGGTTCGGAACGAACGCCTGCGCCCGTCTTATGCTCCGGCGCGACCGCCCTTGTCAGCAGGCCGCCGCCCTCTACCGGCCCCCTACCGGAATGTTCGCCGAGCGCCCATATTGCCGGCCATGACCGACACAGCCCCCCTCTCCGCTCCCCAGTCTTCCAGCGGCTTCGACCTGACCCCGCCGACCGAGCCGGAACGCCAGCGCCTGGAGGCCGACCTGACGGCCGAGGAGGCCCGCGTCCTGCTGCACCACGGCACCGAGGCCCCGTTCTGCGGCGGCCTGCTGGGCGAGAAGAGCCCCGGCGTCTATTGCTGCCGCGAGTGCGGCCTGCCGCTGTTCGAATACCGCACCAAGTTCGAGAGCGGCACCGGCTGGCCCAGCTTCTACGCCCCGTTCGATCCGGCCCACGTCAAGGAGGTGCGCGACACCTCGTATGGCATGGTCCGCATCGAGACCCGCTGCGCCCGCTGCGACAGCCATCAGGGCCACGTCTTCCCGGACGGCCCGGCCCCGACCCGGCTGCGCTACTGCATCAATTCGGTGTCGCTGCAGTTCGTGAAGGCCGGCGATCCCCTGCCCGACCCGCTGCATCGCGGCGACAAGGTTCCCGCCTAGGTATCGACGACGCGCCGGCCCCAAGGCCGACGCGCCGCTTCGGATCAGGCCTCGACCGTCTCGCGCGGCTTGGCCGTGGCGGCCAGGCCGTCGCTGATGGCCTGGGCGTAGTCGGCGGGCGTGGGCTTGCCGCCGCCCGAGACCTCGGTCGACCAGATTCCGCTGCTGTTCCACAGGAAGCCGCCGGTGATCCCGGTCCCGGCGAAGCCCGCGAAGGTCTCCTGCATCTGCCCGGGCCCGAAGCCGTCGGCGCCCAGCACCGCGAAGCCCGGCACGATGAAGGCGTAGGGGTCGGACACGCCCGTCGCGCCCGCCGCCTGGACCGCCTGGGCCCATTGGGTGGGCGAGTTGCCCGCCCCGCCCGCATAGCACTGCAGGTTCATCCACTTGACGACCTGCTTCTGGCCGTTCTGGGCGTAGACGTCGGCCAGGCAGCCGGTCCAGAAGCTGGTCGCCGTGTACGGACAATAGGTGGCGTAAAGCCCCATCGAACCGACGTCCAGCGTCAGGGCCACGATCATGGCCTGGTCGTCACTGGTGTAGCCGTCCTCGGACTCGTAGTCGAAATCCACGCCGGTCACCCCGAACGCCGAGACCAGGGCGCCCAGATTGGCCTTCACCTGGTCGCGGGCGTCCAGCCAGGCGGTGAAGTCGCTGGTGGTGCTCCAGGCGCCGACCGAGACGATCAGGTCCCGGACGCTGCCGCCGCCGTTCATCAGCGCCTTGACCAGGGCCGGGAAGTTCGGATTGACGCCGCTGGTCCCGTCGGCGGCGTACTTGATCTGGCCGCCGCTGACGAACAGCGTGTCGTTGAGATAGAGGTCGCCGCCCGGATGAATGTGGATCGACCACAGGATGACCGTGGTGATCCCCGCATTCAGCTGGGCCGCCTGCTGGGTGTAGGGCACGGGCGGATTGGGATAGCCGTCCTGGAACAGGCCGCTGCCATAGATGGCGATGGGATAGGCCGACATGGGAATGCCTCCGCGCTCGGAATGAGCCGGCGGCACGTTAGCGCAAGATGAAACTCATGCGCGTATTTCCGTTTCACTATCGCGTTACGACGTTTCCGCCTTCGGTGACCATCGGGTTGCTGTAGGTCAGGTAGCCGCGCTCGACCATGCGCCGCATGGCCTCGTAGACCTCGGCCAGCTCCTCGTAGGCGGCGCGCAGGGCCGCCAGGCGGGCCGTCTGCTCGGGAGTGATCGCCGAGCCGGTCTCGGTCATGGCCACGGCCTCGGCCACCCAGCGCGACCGGGCCAGGGCGGCGGCCACCGCCAGGCGCTGGAACTTGCCGCCGTCGCTCTTGCCGACCACCTGGGCGATCACCGCGGTGTTGGAGGCGAAGGCGGTGTAGTCGATCTGCTCCAGATGCCCGCGCAGGCGGCGCTGGGTCTGGGGATCGGTGTCCTGGGGCTCGAAATGGTCGTGGGTGCGGCGAAAGCTGGAGGTCACGGTCGAGGACATGACGGTCTTCCCTGGGCGCCGCCGGGCCGGCGGGTCGTGGGCCGGCGGAATGGAGACGACTGTGCGCCGACAGCCTTAACGGCGCATTGAGAAGCGTCAGCACGTCAGTCCGGAGCAAACCGCGACGGGATGGCCGTGAGCATGCGGGCGGTCCGGGCGCGTGAGGACGGATGGGGGGCGAGACAGTTTCGGGGCGTTGAATTTTCTGGGGTTTGCCCCCCGCTATTGTCGCGGGTCCGGGTGCGCCTGGGCCCAGTCCAACGCATCCCGCAGAGTGGTCACCCAAATCTCGCCGCGGTGGGCGGCGAGCCAGGCGATCAGTTCGCGGTGCGCGGAGTCGGAGACCTGCAGATAGTCGCCGCCAACGCCGTGGAACAGATAGACCGCCATGCCGCCGCCGGCTTCCGCTTCCTTGGCGAACGCGATCAGCTGCGCGCCCGTGACCCCCTCGGGGAAGCCGCGCGAGGGGGTATGCATCGGATCCATGCGGCCTACGTCGGCGCGGAGATCGTCGGGCGAGGTATAGACCCCGCGCGCATACGTCACCAACTTCGCCGCCCTGAGCGCCTCGAGATAGTCGCGGCCGCCCGCCAGGGTCTGGCCGCACGGCGCCGCGAATCCGTGGGCCGCCTTGCCGTCCAGCGAGGTCAGAAAAGCATTCTGCTGCTCGATCTCCTTCAGCATTCCGTCGATCGTATAGGCGTCGGAAGAGCGGCTGCGGTCGGCGGAAGGACCGGAGGCGGGGCAGGCGTGCAAGACGGTATGATTGCCGAGTTCGTGGCCTCCCGCGGCCAAGGCGCGCCAACGCGGAACGGCCGCCGGCGTCAGGCCGGTAAGGAAGAAGGTCGCCTTGAATCCGGCGGCGTCCAGCACCGGCGCGGCATGGTCGAGCTGGGAGTCCAGCGCGTCGTCATAGGTCAGCACCACGGCCGCCTTGGCGCCGCCCGGCCATTTCGTCGCCGATGCGGCCGACACGCCGCAAACCAAGCTCAGCGCGAGCGCCAGAAGCGTCTTCATCGTCATTTCCGCCCCGACATAGTATGATTTATGCTATGATACCGCTACCGTAATGGGGCGGGCAAGGAACTCCTACTCGTGCAGGACCATCCCGTCACTCTCTTGGGTCGTGGGGCAAGCGACGGGATGGACGGTGAAGACTAGAACCTCATGACTTCAGCCGAGGGGCGGGTAATCCGTGTAGCCCCGCTCGTCGCCCACATAGTAGCTGGACGGGTCGGACGGCGCCAAGGCGGCGTCCCGACGGAAGCGTTCCGGCAGGTCCGGGTTGCTGATGAAGAGCGTTCCGAACGTTACCGCGTCCGCCAGGTTGTCCGCTATCGCCCGCTCGCCGCTTTCACGGTCGTATCCCACGTTCACCACGAACAGGCCGGAGAACCGCTTTCTCGCCTCGGGCGCGAGCGGCTTGAGACCCTCCGGGAGCCGCGCCGGCTCCATGAAGTGAAGAATACCCACCTTCCTCGCTTCGAGCGCCTCGACGGCGAACATGTAGGTGCCCTCCAGGTCGCTATCGCCCATGTCGTTGTAGGGCACGCGCGGTGAGAGCCTGACGGAAACACGGGACGGCCCAAAGACCCGGATGGCGGCGTCGGTCGCTTCGAGCAGGAAACGGGCCCGGTTCTCGACAGGGCCGCCATAGGCGTCGGTTCTCTTGTTGGAGCCGTCCTCGAGGAATTGCGCCGGCAGGTAGCCGTTGGCCCCATGCACCTCGACGCCATCGAAACCCGCCGCCTTCGCCGCGCGAGCGGCCGCCTCGTAATCCCCGATCGTGCTTTTGATCTCATCGAGGGTCAGGGCGCGGGGGGTGACGGTCGGCTTCGGTCCCTCCGGCGTGAAGGCCTGGCTGTTGAAGGGAACCGCCGACGGCGCGACAGGCAGGGCGCCGTCATGAAAGTCCGGATGCGACGCCCGACCCGTATGCCAGAGCTGAGCGAATATGAGCCCGCCGGCGTCGTGCACGGCTCGCGTGACCTTTCGCCATCCCTCGATCTGCTCGGCCGTGTGAATTCCCGGCGTGTTCGTCCAGCCAATCGCCTGCGCGCTGATTTGCGCGCCTTCGGAGATGATCAGGCCGGCGGTGGCGCGCTGGGCGTAGTAGAGGGCGGTCATCTCGTTCGCGACGCGGTCGGGGGATCTCGCCCGTGTCATCGGCGCCATGAACACTCGGTTTTTGAATTCGAAGGCCTCGGTTGTCAGCGGGGCCAGAAGCTTAAGATCAGTCATTCACGCTGCCTTTATGCATGCACGGTCTCGACCGGCGCTTCAGCGCCGGTGGAAGGTGGTCCTTTGAGTGTGAAAAGGGTCGCTCTGTCGGACGTCCAACCGTCGAACAAAGCTGTCGGCTTGGTGGCCCTTGCCTATCGATCGTGAGGGGTCATGCGACGCTCCAGTATGCCTGGACGTCTAGGTATACCGAGTGCACTAGGCGTCAATCAGGCACTTTGGGTCGCCCAGGTAGGCGCGAGGATACCTACTGGCCATGCCGCGACCGCCTAGTCGCGCGGATTGCCCGCGTGAGCATGGCTGAACCCGCCGTCCGACTCTCGGACGTCGAACGCCTGGCGCGCCGCATCGACCTCGGACAGTTTGTCCAGCGTCCACTGGTGGAGCGCGCCGAACGGCTTTAGCAGCGTGCGGCCGAGCGCGGTGATTTCGTACTCCACGGCGACCGGCGACAGCGAAACGACGCGTCGGGTGACAAGGCCGTTCCGCTCGAGTCGACGAAGACACTGGGTCAGCGCCTTCTGGCTGACGCCTTCCAGCCGCCTCCGGATGGCGTTGAACCGGTGAGGCGCTTCGCCCAGGACCGTCAGGACCATCATGGACCACTTGTCGGCGATCTGATCGAACAGCGCCCGGCTCGGGCAGTCCGACGAGAAGCAGGCTGGATCCAGTTCCATCATGGTGGGCGCCCAGGTGTCTGGCCAGGATTGGCGCCAGCAAGCGTGCTGGTGTCGCCGGTATACCTGGTGTCGCCCAAGGGCGCCACTCGAGAGCGGACGACTCCAACTTCGGCTAGGGGTGGTGAGCAGACATTGTACCGGCTAGCTTAGCTGTATGAACATTGACGCCGAACAATGGGAAACGAGCCTCGTCACGAGCGGCCAGACGAACTGGTCCGGTACCGCCCATCAGCAAAGCTGGATAAAGCCGGGCTGCGGCTTGGTCTGTCGGACCAGGGCTATTGGGTAGTCATTGGACCGTCCTCGGCGACCGAGCTTCGTGATGGCACAAGTCCAATTTTTCTGTTGCCGCTCCTACAGATGAGCCGCACAGAAGCGCTCTCCGCACTCGAAACTGGGCTTCGTGCTCACAGCGCACAATTGGACGCGCTAGATCATTTTCCTATCGAAAGCCTCGTGGTTACGGGGCTCGAAAGCGGGGCGGAACATTGGTCCTCAATGGCGCTCGCTTGGGCTGCTGAGATGGCACCTACGCCGCGCCTTGCTGAGGCACTAGGACTTCTCAGCAAGTCAGGGGCTACGCAGGCCATACGGCATAGAGCGCAGAAGATCCGCACCGGGCTCTAAGTCCGCTGTGGGTCGGGTCCGGAAATCAGTCCCAAGCCAGGAACCCGACCTTGGGCCCAACACCGGCGAAGGGACATGGCGCGGGGCGGACCTAGCTGTCGTAGCAGAATGCAGGGCCAAGTCGTTCGAACGAGATCGTCCTATGCACCGTCACCTGTGAACGCCACAGCCCCATGTGGCCGACTCCAAAGGGACGTTGCGTCCTATGGCCGATGAAGGTGACCAAGAACGGCTGAACGGTGTAGCAGCCCCGGCGGTCGTCGTATCCGACCTGTTCGACGAGGCGACCCAGGCGGGGCTGGTCGAACCGGTATTCCAGCCAATCCGTCTCCCCGTAGGAGGGGCGCGCCTTTGGAACCGCGGTGGCGCCTTCGACGAAGGTCGAGCCTTCGAACTCGTAGAGCCAGACACCGGAATACCGACGAGCGGGGCCGTCGAAGCCGATGTCCGAGCACGAGGACAGCGCGAGGCTAAGCGCGATCAGGATGATCCATCTCAAGGCCATGGTCGAGCTAACCGCGTTTCTCGACGTCCGACCAGGGCCCAACACCAGCCCTCCGTGGTTCGGAGCCCGCCCCCTACCCCAGCGCCTTCCACCCGAACGCCAGCAGCGGCCGCGCGTCGGCCGCGAAGTCGGCGATGACCTCCGCCAGCCCCTCACCGTCGATCTCGGCGCCGGTCAGCGGGCGGCGGACCAGCCAGCGGGTGCGCTTGAGGGCCGCCTCCAGCGGGCCGCCGGCCTGGTCCTCGAAGCCCTTGGGCATGCGCTTGGTCGGCTCGCCCGGCTCCAGCACAAGGCCCTTGGCGGTCAGGGCCGTCTCCACCGCCGTCCAGCCCCTGGGGTCGGCGGCGATGGCCCGTCGGAAGGCGTCGATGTGCGGGCGCTCGCTGAGATAGAAGCCCGCCGCCGCGAACGGGCCGTGGCCGAAATAGCCGGCCTGCGGGTCCTGGGCCGACGGCAGGGTCGAGGGGTCCAGGGGGTCGATGGTCTCGGGGTCGAAGGCCGGGGCCGGCCCGCCCTCCGGCTCGATGTGGACATAGATGAGGCCGGGCGACAGCTTCTGGCCGTCGCGGGTGAGCGTGGCCGAGACGTGGGTCTTGTAGGGCCGCTTGTCCTTGGAGAACCGCACGTCGCGATGGATGCGGAACACGCTCTTCTTCGGGTCGCCCGCCAGCGGCAGGTCGCGCGCCGCCAGGGCCCCGTTCAGGGCGTCGATCAGGGCCGCCAGGGTCGGCTTGAGGCGATCGTCGTAGACGGCGCGGTTGGCGGTAAACCAGTCGCGGTCGTTATGGGCCGCCAGCCCCGTCAGGAAGGCCAGGTCGGCGGCGGCGAAGCCGGGGAAGGACGTGCGAGTCATGGCGGCAGGCTAGACCAGAAGACGGCCGCCTGTCCCTGCTGACACCGCCTGTCAGCAACCGCGCCGAACCAGAACCGATGGAGAACAAACGGCCTTGCGCGAAGGCTCCGGGTGGCGGACGGTCCGCGCCGTTCCCTTCCCCCTTCAAGGAGCCTCGTCATGAGCATCCAAGACATCGCCGCCGACCTGACAGCCCTCTGCAAGGCCGGCAAGTTCGACGAGGCCGGCGAGAAATACTGGGCCGACGACGTGGTCAGCATCGAGGCCATGCCCGGCGACATGGCCCGCATCGCCGGCAAGGCGGCCGTGCGCGGCAAGGGCGAATGGTGGGCCGCCAACAACGAGGTCCACGGCTTTGAGATCACCGGCCCGTTCGTCAACGGCGACCAGTTCGTGGTCGGCTTCAAGATGGACGTCACGCCCAAGGCCACCGGCGAACGCACCACCCTGGACGAGGTCGGCCTCTACACGATCCGCGACGGCAAGATCGCCGAGGAGCGGTTCTTCTATTGAGGTCTGAAACCCTCTCCCGAGGGGAGAGGGAGGGACCCGCGCGAGGCATGGGAGGGTGGGGGTGTAAAACGTCAGACGGCGAGCCGACAGCGCGCTCGTGCAAACCAGTAAAGGCGTCCCCCTCACCCTCCCACCGCTACGCGGTGGGCCCACCCTCTCCCTCTGGGAGAGGGTGTCCGCGTTTCACAGCTCCAGGAACGGCGTGAACCCGCCGAAGATCATGCGCTTGCCGTCGAACGGCATGTTGGCCATATCCGATTTCAGGCGCTCGTCGGCCATGACCTTGGCCACGATCTCGTCGCGCGAGGCCTTGTCCCTGTAGGTGATCCACGAGAACACCACGATCTCGTCGTCGGTCGCCAGGACCGCTCGCGGGAACGAGGTCAGCTCGCCATAGGGCGTGTCGTCGCCGAGACATTCGACATAGGACAGCGCGCCGTATTCCATCCAAATCTTGCCGGCCAGCGCGGCCAGGGCCTTGTAGTCCTCGACCCTGGCCTTGGGCACCGCGAGCACGAAACCATCGACATAGGACATGACGTCCTCCTTGCAGGTTGTTGTTCTTCAAGGACGCGGGAGCGCGGCGCGTTCCGACATGGCGCTGAAAAAAATCCCCGGCGGGCGCCAGCGCGCGCCGGCCGGCGCCCGTTGCACTTAAGCGCGACCATGCCATGATGCGCAACCTGGTGGCGCACCATCCCCATGGCGTGCGCTCCCAGGTCGCGAGCCGGGGGATCCGACAATGCCCATCAGAGGCTATTTCGTGTGGGGCGGCGGCACGGTGGTCCTGATGACCGCCCTCATCCTGTTCGCCGTGCTGGGCTGGCCGAAACATCCGGACTCCTGCACCAACATCGACCCCGTCACCCATGTTCAGGTGCTCAAGAAGATCCCGCGCACCGACTATCCGGACTTCCTGCACCCGGACACCTGCTACTGCGAGGCCTTCGATCCGCAGGACGTCGTCTCCGGCAAGCCGGGCGTGCGGCAGTGGGTCAACACGCTGAGCAATCTCTACGCGATCGCCACGTCCCTGATCGTGCTGCTCCTGATCCAGCGCGACCGCGCGAGGCGAAGGATGCTCAATCTCTTCCACGACCCCGACAGCTGGATTCCCGAGGTCTACGTCTTCGCGGTGCTGTTCCTGGGGCTGGGAAGCATGTGGCTGCACGCCTCGCTGTCGGCGACCGTCAGTTGGCTGGACGGCATGTCGATGTACGTCTTCACCTGCTTCCTGCCGCTCTACACGTTCCGGCGACGCTGCCAGATGAAGGGCTGGTTCTATGTCATCTACCTGGGCGCGGTGGCGCTGTTCACCGGCCTGAACGCGCTGCCGGGCATGGAGGACGGCTCGACCATCCTGATCGCGGTGATCGTCTTCGCCTACGTCTTCGCCGAGATCTGGGTCAAATGCACGGACCTCAAGAAGATGGGCTACGTGCGCTGGTTCGACCGCCTTCGCATCGGCCTGTCGCCGAGAGGCTGGATGCGCTCGGCCCTGATGTTCTGGGTGATGGGCCTGCTCAGCTTCGGCGCCGCGGCCTTCTTCCGCGGCGCGTCGCAGACCGGCGAATGGATGTGCAAGTCCGACAGCTGGTTCCAGCCGCATGGCCTGCTGTGGCACTCGCTGTCGGGCGTGATGGCGATGATGCTGTACTTCTACTGGCGGCTCCTGCCCGACGAGGAAATCCGCTGGATGGAGGCGACGCCGGACCCTGAGACCTAGCCAGGGCTGGCCAGATCAGGGCTGTACGCTGTAGCCCGCCGAGGGCGGCACCCACAGCAGGGTGTCGTTCATGTCCTGACGGGCGAGGCCGTCCATCGTGACCTCGGCGATCCACCACTCGCCGCTGCGCCGGTAGGTCGTGCAGACCTCCCTGCCCAGCATCGGCGCCATCGACTCCAGGAGCCGGGCCCGGATCGGGGCGGCGTCGGCTTCGGGCAGGCGGCGTCCCCGCACGGCGATCTGGGCCTTGTCCACGCCCGACAGCGGGCCGCAGATCGCCCCGTCCTTAACCGTCACCGGCGAGACGGTGGTCATGGTCACCAGGGGCGCGTCCTGGAGGACCACCTCGGCCTTGTTCAGGATCTGGCCGTCGGCGGCGAAGCTGTAGCCGCCCATGGCCCGGCAGGTCTTGCGGACCGGGTCGGCGCCATAGCACTGCAGGTCGCCGATCCGGGCCGGAGCCAGCGGATCGGCGGCGGCCGGCGCGGCGGCCTGCAGGGCCGCCGCCAGGAGAAGGCTGATCACCCCCTACCCTTCCGTCTTCAGGTAGATCTCCGACCCCTGCTCGCGGAACTTGTCGCTCATCTCGGCCATGCCTTGCTCGATGGAGTTCGGGGCCATGCCGGCCGCGAACTCGCGGACTTCCTGGCTGATCTTCATCGAGCAGAACTTGGGGCCGCACATCGAGCAGAAGTGCGCGGTCTTGTGCGCCTCCTTGGGCAGGGTCTCGTCGTGGAAGGCCCGGGCCGTTTCCGGATCGAGGCCCAGGTTGAACTGGTCCTCCCAGCGAAACTCGAACCGCGCCCGGCTGATGGCGTCGTCCCACATGGCCGCGCCGGGGTGGCCCTTGGCCAGGTCGGCGGCGTGGGCGGCCAGCTTGTAGGTGATCACGCCGGTCTTGACGTCGTCGCGGTCGGGCAAGCCCAGGTGCTCCTTGGGCGTGACGTAGCAGAGCATGGCCGTGCCGAACCAGCCGATCATCGCCGCCCCGATCGCCGAGGTGATGTGGTCGTAGCCAGGGGCGATGTCGGTGGTCAACGGGCCGAGCGTGTAGAAGGGGGCCTCGTGGCAGTGCTTGAGCTGCTCGTCCATGTTGGCCTTGATCTTGTGCATGGCCACGTGGCCCGGCCCCTCGATCATCACCTGCACGCCGTGCTTCCAGGCCACCTTGGTCAGCTCGCCCAGAGTGCGCAGCTCGGCGAACTGGGCCTCGTCATTGGCGTCGGCGGTCGAGCCCGGGCGCAGGCCGTCGCCCAGCGAGAACGACACGTCGTAGGCGCGCATGATCTCGCAGATCTCTTCGAACCGCTCGTAGAGGAAGTTCTCCTTGTGGTGGGCCAGGCACCACTTGGCCATGATCGAGCCGCCGCGGCTGACGATCCCGGTCACGCGCTTGGCGGTCAGCGGGACGAACGGCAGGCGCACCCCGGCGTGGATGGTGAAGTAGTCCACCCCCTGCTCGGCCTGTTCGATCAGGGTGTCGCGGAACACCTCCCAGTTCAGGTCCTCGGCCACGCCGTTGACCTTCTCCAGCGCCTGGTAGATCGGCACCGTGCCGATCGGCACCGGGCTGTTGCGGATGATCCAGTCGCGGATGTTGTGGATGTTGCGGCCGGTGGACAGGTCCATGACCGTGTCGGCGCCCCAGCGGGTGGCCCAGACCAGCTTGTCGACCTCGTCGGCGACGGTGGAGAGCACGGCCGAATTGCCGATGTTGGCGTTGATCTTGACCAGGAAGTTGCGGCCGATCGCCATCGGCTCCAGTTCGCCGTGGTTGATGTTGGCCGGGATGATGGCCCGGCCGCGGGCCACTTCCTGGCGCACGAACTCGGGGGTCACGAAGTCGGGGATCGAGGCGCCGAAGTCCTCGCCGTCGCGCACGCACGGGGCGTTCTGCTCGCGGCGCAGGTTCTCGCGGATGGCGACATATTCCATCTCGGCGGTGATGATCCCGGCGCGGGCGTATTCCAGCTGGGTGACCAGCTTGCCCTGGCTGCCCTTGAAGATCGGGCGCTTGGCGGTGAACTGCGGGGCCAGGTGCTTGCCCTGGGCGAAGCCGTTGTCCTCGGGCTTGACCTCGCGGGGGTTGGCCACGACCTCGACGTCGCCGCGCGCGGTGATCCAGGCCTCGCGCGGACGCTCCAGGCCCTTCTCGATGTCGATCCTGGCGTGCGGGTCGGTATAGGGGCCCGACGGGTCGTAGATGGTGACCGGCGGCTCGTTGGCGCTGGGATGGACCTCGACCTCGCGGAACGGCACCCGGATGTCGGGAAACAGCGCGCCGGCCTGGTAGACCTTGCGCGAACCGGGGCGTTCGCCCGTCGGGATCGCGCCTATAGCGTCTTTGATGGGCAGTTGAACGTTCATTTCGGGCGCTCCTCAAGCTTCAAGGAGACCCGGACGTGTCGCGCTAAGTCGGTTTACGGACCGGGTTTTGGCCTGGTCCGCGTTCCCTCCCTTCGCCGGCATGACCCGGATCAGGTTCGACGGGTCAGGGCGGCGCCCAATCTCAGCCGCGCGAAGCGGCCCCCCGGTGAACGGGGGGACACTAGGCCGACTGACGCGCGGGTCAAGGGCGGCCGTGAAACCGGCCGCAAACGGGACGCAAGCCTGGTCATGCGTTGTTTCGCCGCACGAACGCCTTGCCCCTCGCTAACGGGTCGTTGACCGCGAAAGGCGCAGCTTGAAGGCGTTGGGTCACGGAAGGACTTGGAAAAATGGGAGCGCCGAGGCCCCGAAACCTCGGATCGGGCGCGGGAGCGCCGCCGACGGCGGGGAATCCCTCGCCCCCGGCCAAATCGCGCCCCGGGTCCACGCCCGCCAGCCTGCGGCGCGCCCAGGACAGGATCACCCAGGCCGCCGCCGAACTGGCCCTGGCCGAACAGAACCGGCGGTTCGACGCCGCGCTCAACAACATGCCCCACGGCCTGTGCATGTTCGACAGCGAGACCCGCCTGATCCTGTGCAACGCCGCCTATCGGCGGCTGTACGCCCTGCCCGAGCGCCTGACCCGCCCGGGCACTCCGCTGCAGGACATCCTGGACTATCGGATCGCCACGGGCTCGGCTCCGGCCGACTGGGTGGAGTACCGCGACATCCCCATCGAATCCGCGCTCAGGGGCGGCGACCTGATCAACCGCCACGTCCCGCTCCAGGACGGCCGGACGGTCCAGATCACCCACAACCCGATCCCCGGCGGCGGCTATGTCGCCAGCCATGAGGACGTCACCCAGATCCTGGCGGCGGCCGCCGACCGACACCTGGCCCGTCACGACCCGCTGACCGGCCTGCCCAACCGCGTCCTGCTGCGCGAACGGCTCGACCGGGCGCTGGCCCGCTCCGGGCGAAAGAACCCGCTGTCGGTGCTGTGCGTCGACCTGGATCATTTCAAGGCGGTCAACGACACCCTGGGCCATCCGATCGGCGACGACCTGCTGCGCGCCGTGGCCGGCCGCCTGTCGGCCTGCGTCCGCGAAGGCGATACGGTGGCCCGGCTGGGCGGCGACGAGTTCGTCGTGCTCCTGCCCGACGGACAGGGGCGCGGGCAGGCGGAAGACCTGGCCCGGCGGCTGATCGAAGCGGTCGCCGCGCCTTTCGAGATCCAGGGCCACCACGTCACGATCGGGGCCAGCATCGGCCTGGCCCTGGCCCCGGAAGACGGCGATCACGCCGAGACCCTGCTGGTCAACGCCGACCTCGCCCTCTACCGCGCCAAGGCCCAGGGACGCGGCAGCGCGTGCTTCTTCGAGCCGGGGATGGACGCCCGCGCCGAAGCGCGCCGCAGGCTGGAACAGGATCTGCGCGAGGCGGTCGAGGCCGAGCGGTTCGAACTCCACTACCAGCCGGAGGTCGACACCCGGACGGGGGCGATCGTCGGATTCGAGGCCCTGCTGCGCTGGAACCGTCCGGATCATGGCCTGGTCTCGGCCGCCGATTTCATCGCCCTGGCCGAAGAGACCGGCCTGATCGCCCGCCTCGACGACTGGGTGATCGGACGAGCCTGCGCGGACGCGGCCAGCTGGCCCGAGCCGGCGTGGGTGGCGGTCAACCTGTCGCCGGTGCAGTTTCGAAGCCGCACCCTGCTCGCCACCGTATCCCGCGCCCTGGCGGCCTCGGGCCTGGCGCCCGAGCGCCTGGAACTGGAGGTCAGCGCCTCGGTTCTGCGCGGTGATGGCCTGGCGGCCCTGCACGAATTGCGCGACCTGGGCGTGCGCATCGCCATGGACGATTTCGGGATCGGCCCTTCGTCGCTCGACTGCCTGCGGCTGTTTCCCTTCGACAAGGTCAAGATCGATCCGTCCTTCATCGCCGGCCTGTCCCAGCCCGGGCCCTGCGCCGCCATCGTCAAGGCGGTGACCGACCTGGGCGCCGGCCTGGGCTTCGTGACCACGGCCGAGGGCGTCGAGACGGCCGAACAGCTGGACCAGCTGCGCGAGCGGGGCTGCGACACGGCGCAGGGCTACCTGCTGGGCCGCGCCGGGCCGGCGGCCGGGATCCCCGCGCTGTTCGCGGCGCGGCGGACGCGCCCCTAGACTTTCGGCTCCGGAGCCTGCTCCAGCGCCCGCCGAGCGCGATCCAGGATCGAGGCCCGGTCCAGGGCCCCTTCCAGCCGGTCCAGCGCCGCCAGGGCGTCCCCGGCCTCGGCGTTCAGCGCGATCGCCGCCGCCGACAGGGCGCTCCAGGCCGGGGCCAGCCGCCGGGCCAGGGCCTGGCCGTCGTCGGTCAGCCGCAGGACGCGGCTGCGGCCGTCGCGGGGGTCGCGATCCTCGGCCACCAGCCTCTCGGCGACCAGGGCCTGGCGCACCTGGCTGACCGAGACGTGGGTGACGCCGAGGACCGCCGCCAGGTCGCCGACCGACCGCGGGCCGTTCCGCTCCAGCTGGTTGAGCACGCCGAACCAGCGCTGCTCGAACCGCTCGTCGAGCTCCGCGTAGAGCCGGCCGGCGTCGCGGTCGATCCGCTCGGACAACCGGCGCAGCCGTGCGCCGAGCGCGGCGGCGCCGGACCGCTGGATGTAGTCGCCCGAAGGCGGCGGGTCGTCGGCCATTGACAATATCCGTAAGCACTTACATTTCTCTCGTGAGGCTCTACAGGAGAATTCGGCGGATGAACAGGCGGGGTTTCGTGGCGGGTTCGATCCTGCTGGGCGGCGGCCTGGGGGCGGGCGCCGGCCAATGCGCCGAAGCCGCGTCCCTGGCCGGCGACGAGCCCGCCAAGGTCTGGTTCCGGCGCTGGCTGGCGGTGTTCAATGGCCAGGACCCGGCCGCCTATCGGGCCTTCATTCAGGCGCGCCTGCCCGACGCCTTGCCCTATGTCGACGAGGACCTGGCCACGCGCGAGGCGTCGGGCGGTTTCACCGTGCTGCGCGTCAGCCTGACCGCCTCCGGCGAGCTGACCGCCTGGGTCCAGGACCGCGCCTGGGACCGGTTCTCCAAGGTCGTCGTGACGGCGGGACCGGACGGCGGCCTGGCCGACATCGCCTTTTCTGGCGCAACGGCGCCGGACGGCTTCGCGATCCCCCGGCTGAGCGAGTCCCGGGCGGTCGCGGCGTTGACGGGCAAGCTGCGCGCCCAGGCCCGGGCCGACCGCTTCTCCGGCGCGGTGCTGGCGGCGCGCGGCGACCGGGCGATCCTGCGCGAGGCCTACGGCCTGGCCGACCACGCCCGGCGACGCCCGGTCCAGGTCGGCACGCGGTTCTGCATCGGCTCGATGGGCAAGATGTTCACTGCCGTCTCGATCCTCCAGCAGGTCCAGGCCGGGCGGCTGGCGCTGGACACGCCGGTCGCCGCGGCCCTGCCCGACTATCCGAACATGGCCCTGGCCAGACGGCTGACCGTCGAGCACCTGCTGACCCACACCGGCGGCACGGGCGATATCTTCGGGCCGTTCCACGACGCCCACCAGGACGAGTTGCGCACGGTGTCGGACTATGTGCGGCTGTACGGCCCGCGCGAGCCGCTGTTCCAGCCCGGGGCCCGGTTCGCCTACAGCAACTATGGCTTTGTGCTGCTGGGCGCGATCCTCGAGCGGGTCTCGGGCCAGGCCTACGAGGCCTATTTCGCCGAGCACGTCTTCCGGCCGGCCGGCATGGCGGCCACCAGCCAGCGGCCGCGGGACGGCGACGCCCTGCCCTATGCCGGCAGCGCCCTGGCCGGGCTCAAGCCGCTGGCGCCCTATGACGGCCTGCCGGCGGGCGGCGGCTATTCCACGGTCGACGACCTGCACGCCTTCGCCACGGCGCTGCGCGAGCATCGCCTGCTCGACCCGGCCCACACCCGCCTGGCGACCACCGCCCGGGTCGAGGCCGGCGGCGCGTCGCGCTGGGCGCTGGGCTTCAAGGTGCAGAGCCGCAACGGCGCGACCTGCTACGGCCACGGCGGCGGCGCGCCCGGGGTCAACGGCGACCTGGCGATCTACCCCGCCTCCGGCTACGTGACGGCGGTGCTGAGCAATCGCGGCCACCCGACGGCGGTGAACCCGGCCGAGTACCTCGGCGCCCGCCTGCCGACCTAGACCCGTCGCCCCCTTCGGCAGGACGACGGGCCTGGCCGGCCTCCGGTCGTTCAGAAGCCGCTACTTGAGCGGCAGGAACAGTTCGACGACCACCTCGTGCACGGACGCGTTCGGCGGGAACGAGAAGTGCCGCTGGCAATAGATCGGAAAGTCCCGGGCTTCCTCGCCGCTGGCGGGAAGCCAGTTGCGATAGAGGTAGAGCGCGGCCGGCTCCAGGTTGTGGGTGTCGTGGACGACCCGCAGCACCGCGCAGCGACCGCCGGGGATCACGCCGGCCTTCATCACCTCGTCCCCCGGTTCGATCGGCCGGTCGGTCCCGATACAGAGGTCCATGCTGTAGTCGGCGGGGTTCTCGGGAATCCTCTCGGACCGGAAGATGTTGAAGGTCGGGCTGGTCTCGGGCGACAGGCCGGCGGCCTTGCGCCAGGTGATGAACCGCTCGATCGTGGCGCCGAGCGTCGCCCGGTCGCCCCGATGCTCCAGGATCGCCACCGGCGTCGGCTGCATGTCGCGGATCATCACGTCGCCGGGTTCATAGGTAATCTGCATGAGCTTGCTCCTCGCATTGTCCAAAGGCCCGAAGGCCGCAAGCCACGGCGCCCAGTCGGGCGATTTCCGGAACGAGGAAGGCGATTGCCCGAACCTGCGCCGAAAGGCGCGGGCGAAGGCGTCCGGCGCGTCGTAGCCGGCCTCCATCGCGATCTCCGTCACGCTGCGGGCCTCCTTGGAGGCGAGCTGGTGCGACGCGCGCTTCAGGCGGGCGAGCTGGACATAGCGATGCACGGACAACCCGAAGGTCGCCATGAACTGCCGGTGAAAATGGAACTTGGAAAAGGCCGCGACACCGCTCACCGTTTCCAGGTCAAGGTCACCGTCGAGATGCTGGTCCACATGGTCCAGCACCCGCTGCATCCGGGCATGGTAGTTTCGAAGCGCCGCCTTCATCGTGCCTCCTCCGTGGCGGCTTCAGTTAGTCGCTGACGGCCCCGCGGCGCTCGACCGATCTTGCGGTTTTGCCCTCCCGCCCCTGCTGCGGACGGAGGGCGGCGAACGGAGGAATGCGGGAACCGCCGCGAAGGGGAGAAGCGCTCCGCCCTACAGGGTCCGCGCCGCGAACGTGTCGCACGCCCCCGGATCGCCGGCGTCGTAGCCCTTGCCGAACCAGCGCATGCGCTGGGCCGAGGTGCCGTGGGTGAAGCTGTCGGGCATGACCCGGCCCTGGGCCTGTTCCTGGATGGCGTCGTCGCCGACCGCCGCCGCCGCGCCCAGGCCGTCCTCGATGTCGGCCCTGGAGATCTGGATGCCGCCGCCCGAGGCCTCGGGCGCGTGGCGGGCCCAGACGCCGGCGTAGCAGTCGGCCTGCAGCTCCAGCCGCACCGAGCCGCTCTCGGCGCCCCGCGCGCCCATCCGTCGCGCCTGGTCCGAGGCGCCGGTCAGGCTCTGGATGTGGTGGCCGATCTCATGGCTGATCACATAGGCCCGGGCGAACTCGCCCTTGGCGCCGAACCGACTTTCCAGCTCGTTCCAGAAGCTGAGGTCCAGATAGACCTTGTTGTCGGCCGGGCAATAGAACGGCCCCATGGCCGACTGGCCCGTGCCGCAGCCCGTGCCGGTGGCCTGGTCGTACAGCACCACCGCCGCGGGCGGCCGATAGTTGACCCCGTGCTTGGCCAGCAGGGGGCCCCAGACATCGGTGTTGGAGGTCTCGATCACGTCGACGAATTGGCCTTCGCGGTCGCTGACCTGGCCGCGCGCGCCCTCCTGGGCGGCGGGCTGCTGCGCGCCGTTGACGGCGTTCATCGTGGTCTCGGGCGGAACCCCGAAGACGAAATAGCCGATGACCGCCAGCACCACCGCGCCGATGCCGCCGCCGGCGACGCCCACCGGGCCCAGGCCGCGCCGATCCTCGATATTGCCCTCGCGGCGTCCCCCACCCCATTCCATGCGATCGGTCTCCTGGTGTTGCGAACGGCGTCAGAACGCCGGCTTGATGGCCCGCAGGCGGGCGTTGCTGGCGGCCAGGGCCTGGTCGGTCAGGCGATCCATCCGCGCGTTGTCGGCGACCATGTCGTCGGCGCTGGGCCCCCGCGGCGGAGTCGGCGACAGGGCCGGCCGCAGCGTAGGCTGGGCCGGCGGCCTGGCGGCCTCGTCCAGGGTCCGCAGGGTCAACTGGGTGTCGTAGCGGCTCTGGGCCGCCGATCGCTCGCGCTGGGCGGCCAGGGCGTCCTGGCGGGCGATGTCCTGCTGCTGCAGGATCTCGTCACGCTGGCGCAGGGCCCGCAGGTCGGTCTGGGCAAAAGCGGGCGCGCCCGGGGCCACGGCCGAACCCGCCGCCAGGATCGTCGCCAGGATCGTCGTGCGAATTGCGCTCATGCCGCCAGGGCTCCGATTCAGGACCCTATCTATAACGCCTTCAATGCGTCGCGTTCAGGGCCGTCTGACGGTGAAACGCGTGAGTTCCTTTTTGGGCGCGTCCCAATCGGGGTCCAGTTCCGCCGCCTTGGTGTAGTCGCGATAGGCGGCCGTCACGTCGCCCAGGTTCTCGTGGGCGATCGCGCGGTTGAAATAGGCCTTCTGCGGATCCTTGACGCCCAGGGCCAGGCCCTGGTCGATCTGGACCAGCCCCTCGCCGTAGCGGCTGGACCCCACATAGGCCGCGCCGCGATTGACATAGGCCTCGCCCAGGTCGGGATCGATCTTCGAGGCGGCGTCGAAGTCGCTGACCGCCCCGGCGAAGTCGCGCTGGCGCATCTGCAGCACCCCGCGATTGACATAGGTGCGGGCGCGGTCGCGGAAGCCGAGGATCTCGGTTTCCAGGGCCAGGGTGCACCGGGTCACCGAAGCGTTGTCCGAGCGGCCGCCGATCGCGGCGTCGGCGCATTCCTTGGCCGCGCCGCCGCCGATCACGAGGGTCGAGGCGCCGGCCGGGGCCGCGCAGAGCAGGACCGCCGCGAGGCCGGCGCTCCACCGAAGGCCCGTGATCGAGGCCATGACATCCTCCCGCCGGCCGATCCGCCGGTTCGTGCTTTTCGTTCGCCAGCATAGCACGACCGCGCCCGAGCCTGTAGGGAATCGCCTGACGCTCGCCCTCCGCCACGAAGGACGCTCATGCACCTGGCCCGCTTCCCCCGCGCCCGTTTCGCCCATCTGCCGACGCCTTTGGAGCCCCTGCCCCGCCTGGGCGCCGCGCTGGGGATCGACCTGTGGGTCAAGCGCGACGACTGCACCGGCCTGGCGGGCGGCGGCAACAAGACCCGCAAGCTGGAGTTCCTGCTGGGCGAGGCCCTGGCCCAAGGCGCCGACACCCTGGTCACCCAGGGCGCCGTGCAGTCCAACCACGTGCGCCAAACCATCGCCGCGGGGGCGCGCTTCGGCCTGAAGAGCGAGGTCATCCTGGAGGAGCGCACCGGCTCGAAGGCCAGCGACTATGTCGGCAACGGCAACGTCCTGCTGGACCGGCTGATGGGCGCGGCGATCCGGTTCGTACCCGGCGGGACCGACATGGTCGCCGAGCTCGAAACCTCGGCCGAGGCCGTGCGCCGGCGCGGCGGCAAGCCCTATGTCATTCCGGGCGGCGGCTCGAACACGGTCGGGGCCCTGGGCTATGTCGACTGCGCCCGCGAACTGGTGGTGCAGGCCGACGCCATGGACCTGAGGATCGACCGCCTGGTCACCGCCACCGGCAGCGCCGGCACCCAGGCGGGCCTGGTGGCGGGCTTCGCCGCCCTCAGCCTCGACATCCCAATCCTGGGCTTCGGCGTCCGCGCGCCCAAGGCCAGGCAGGAGGAGAACGTCTTCAACCTGGCGGTCGCCACGGCCGAAACCATCGGCGCGGCCGGCCGGGTGACGCGCGACAGGGTCGTGGCCGACTGCGACTATGTCGGCGAAGGCTACGGCCTGGTCGACCCGGGCGTGATCGACGCCCTGACCCTGGCGGCCCGCACCGAGGGCCTGCTGCTGGACCCGGTCTATTCGGGCAAGGCGATGAAGGGCCTGATCGACCAGGCCCGCAAGGGCGCCTTCAAGGATCAGCGCGTGGTGTTCCTGCACACCGGCGGGGCGCAGGGGCTGTTCGGCTATCAGAGCGAACTGGAGGAGGCGTTGGCCGGCTGAGCGCCGGAACGCCCCCTCCGTCACGTCGCCTATGGCGCCGCGCCACCTCCCCCGCTATGCGGGTGAGGAGGAAACCGCGCCGACCTTCTCCTCACCCGTGAAACGGGGGAGGTGGCGCGCCGCGAATACGCGGCGTGACGGAGGGGGCGTCCAGCCGAAGCAAGAGGCCAGCTGATGTCCAAGACCACCCCGTCGAAAGTGTTGGGCGTTCTCGGCGGCATGGGCCCGGCCGCCACCCTCGATTTCCTGGCCAAGCTGCAGGCCGCCACGCCGGCCGGCCGCGAGCAGGACCACCTGCGGGTTCTGGTCGACATCAACCCCAAGGTCCCCGACCGCAACGACGGCGACGACGCGGCGGGGCCTGTTCTGGCGCAGATGGCCGTGGGCCTGCGCCAGGCCGGCGCCCAGGTGCTGGCCATCGCCTGCAACACCGCCCACGCCTATGCCGACCAGGTCCGGGCCAGCGGCCTGCCCCTGGTCGACCTGATCGAGACCGCCGGCCTGGCGGCGATGGCCGAAGGGGCGGAACGGGTCGGCGTGCTGGGCACCGGCGGGGCCCTGGCCCTCTACCGCCGGACCTTCTCGCACCTGGGGATCGAGGCCGTGACCCTGGACGATCACGAGCAGGTCGAGTTCATGGCCCTGCTCTATCGCATCAAGCACGGCGACCTGGGTCCGGACTCCCGCCGGACGATGGCCGCCCTCGCCCACCGCCTGGCCGGCAAGGGCGCGCAGGTCGTGGTGGCCGGCTGCACCGAGGTCCCGCTGGTGATGGACGCGGCCGACCTGGCCGTGCCGTTCATCGACGCGACCCAGGCCCTGGCGCGGCGGTGCGTGGAGGTGTGCCTGGCGTCCGAGTGAGCTCGCCTATCCGAGCTCGGCGCCGGCGAAGGTGCGCGGTTCGGGCTTGATCGTGACCTGGGTCCGGACTCCCTCGTCGAACAGCGCGCTGGCGTAGTCGAGGGCGGCCTTGTAGGCGGCCTCCTGGCTGGAGTGGCGGGACAGGGTCTGGCCCTGGCGCTCTACGCTCCAGTCGAAAGGCTTGGTGACCACCAGGATCAAGTCCATGATCGGCTCCTGACCGCGGCCTAGGGCCGCGCGTGATCCCCCATCGACGACTGACGCCCGATTCCGGCGGCCACACTATGCAGAATGGCGCCGTTTCGCTCCGTGGACACCGCTTTTCAGGCGGACGCGGTCAGCGGCCGCAGCAGCCGCCGTGGCCGCCCGTCGAACCGCCGCCATGGCCGCCGCCATGTCCACCACCGTGTCCGCCGCCGCCATAGTGACCGCCGCCCGACACCGTCACGCTGGTCGAGGAACTGGCGCTGGAGCTGGCCCGGGCGCTCGACGCGCCGCCGGCGCCGGCCCAGCCGCTGGAGTAGCCTCCCGAATAGCCCGACCGGCCATAGGTCTGGCCGCCGAGCCAGCCGCCGCCCGCGCCGTAGCGGGCGCTGGAATAGCCGTAATAGCCCCCGCCGCCGACGCCGCCCAGCGACTGGGCGTAGCCGTCCCCGGCCATGTAGCTGCCCTGCGAGCTCCAGCCCTGGCCTTCCTCGCTGTAGCGGCTCGACTCGGACTCGTAGCTCTCTTCCGAGCGTTCGACGCTGCCTTCGGTCCGGCCGTAGACCCGGCCCTGTTCGTAATAGCCGCGGTCGCCGTCGCAGTCGCAGCCGCGGCGTTCGACCCGCCGCTCCTGGTGTTCCACATAGACCGGCACGCGAACGACCCGCTCGACCGGCACCTCCACCCGCCTTTCGATGACGCGGTCGACGGGGCGATCGACATAGACGGGGCGGTCGACCGGAACCTCGACCCGCTTCTCGATGACACGGTCCACCGGACGGTCGACATAGACCGGACGATCCACCGGAACCTCGACCCGCTTCTCGATGATCCGATCCACCGGACGGTCGATATAGACGGGACGGTCGACGGGCTTCTCGACGATCTTGACGACGGGAACCTCGACGCGCTTTTCGACGATGCGGTCGACCGGAACCTCGACCCGCTTCTCGACGATGCGGTCCACCGGACGGTCGATATAGACGGGGCGGTCGACGGGCACCTCGGTCCGCTTCTCGATATAGACCGGCTGCTTGACGATCTTTTCGACATAGACCGGGCGCTCGACGATCCTTACCCGGGTCCTGACCACGGGTTTCGGCCTGGCCTTGGCGATCGGGGCGACGGTGGCCGGATAGCCGTCCGCCAGGGAGGCCGTCACGGGTCCGAACGCGGCGAGCGTCATCGTGGTCGCTCCGATCAGGAGCACTGCCTTCGGGTTCATTCCAAGCGCCTTTCCGACTACGCCGTCCAGCACCTCCCGACCACGCGCCCGGCGAGCGATCGAGAAGCGTCCCATTCTGGGTCGCGGCGCAGGGGTGGCAGCAAGCGGCGGGCCAGCGCGTTCGGCGCCGCGGATTTCCAGGCGGTGCGGAGGGGGCCTCTACAACCCAAAGAGCCTCCGGAGCCATTTCGGCACACGCCTGGGTCGCGGTGCCTCCTCGATGACCTCGGGCTCGGCGCGCGGGAGACGCTCGTAGCGCGGTTCCGGCGGGCCGTCCCGCGCCACCAGGCCGGCCTTCAGGCCGCTCGTCATCACGTCGCGCCAGATGCGGGCCGGCAGGTCGCCGCCGACCATGCGGTTCATGGGCGAATGGTCGTCGTTGCCGACCCAGACCCCCACCACCAGGTCGCCGGTGAAGCCGACGAACAGGGCGTCGCGATAGTCCTGGGTGGTGCCGGTCTTGCCGTAGGCCTTCTGGCCCAGGCGCGCCGCGCGGCCGGTGCCCTCCTCGACCACCGCCCCCAGCAGGTCGTAGAGCGCCGCCCGCTCGGCCGTGTCCATGTCGGCGGCGGCCAGCGGCGTCGTGCGGGGCCTGCCGTACGGCTGGACCGGCATCTTGCCCGAGGCGACGGCGGCGTAGGCGGCGGTCAGCCCCAGCAAGGTGGTCTCGGCCGTGCCCAGGGCCAGGGTGGCGTCGTCCTCGCGCAGCGGCGAGACGATGCCCAGGTCCCGCGCCGCCCGGACCACCTCGGGCCCGCCGGCCTGCTGGTACACCCGCGCGGCGATGATGTTGTTGGACTGGGCGAAGGCGTCGCGGATCGTCAGGTCGCGTCCGCCCCCGCCCTCGTAGTTGCTGGGCGTCCAGCCGCCGATCGTCACCGGATCGCCGATCACCAGGTTGTCGGGCGTGGCCCCGTCGCGCAGGGCGGCCAGGTAGACGAACAGCTTGAACGCGCTGCCGGGCTGGCGTCGGGCCTGGACGGCGCGGTTGAACGGGGTCTGGCGATAGTTCGCGCCGCCCAGCATGGCCACGACCCGGCCGTCCGGCCGCATGGCGACCACGGCGACCTGCCCTACCTTGGCCTTGGCCGCGCCTTTCATGTCCTTGGCCACGGCCCGCTCGACGATCCGCTGCAGGCGGCTGTCCAGGGTGGTGGGCACGCGCACCTCGCCATAGCCGGGCCCGTCGAAGGCCGACTTGACCTGCGGCGAGATCCAGTCGGCGAAATAGCCGCCCACCGGCAGGTCGGCCCGGGTGGTGCGCACCACCACATGGCCGGCCGCGTCGGCCTGTTCACGCGTGATCGCCTTGGTCCGCACCATGGCGTCCAGCACCAGCCGGGCCCGCGCGCCGGCCGCCTGGGGATGGTCAACCGGATCCAGGTCGACCGGGGCCTTGACCATGCCGGCCAGCATCGCCGCCTCGCCGATCGACAGCTGCTCGGGCGGCTTGCCGAAATAGTGCCGGGCCGCCGCGCCCAGGCCATAGACCCCGTCGCCGAAATAGATGCTGGAGAGATAGCGCGACAGGATCTCGTCCTTGGACAACCGCAGCTCCAGCCACAGGGCGATCATCGCCTCCTGCCCCTTGCGGCGCAGGCTGCGCTCGGGCTTGAGGAAGGCGTTCTTGGCCAGCTGCTGGGTAATCGTGCTGCCGCCCTGGACCGTGCGATGGGCCTTGGCGTTGACCACCATGGCCCGCGCCATGCCGCCGAAATCGACGCCGATGTGATGGTAGAAGCGGCGATCCTCGATGGCGATGAAGGCGGCCGGCACATGTTTGGGCAGCGCCTTGATGACCACCGGCGCCTCCTTGTACGCCCCGCGCCGCGCGAAGGGCCGGCCCTGGCTGTCCAGCAGGATCAGCGCCCGGTTGGGCAAGGGCTCAAGGGCGCGCGAGATCGGCAGGCTGGCGCCCAGCCAGGCCAGCAGGACCGCCAGCGACAGCAGCGCGCCGATCCCCGCCGCGAACCACCAGCGATGACGCGCGACGAAGGCGCGGGACGCCGCCCAGGCGACCGCCAGCCCTGTCTTCGCCTCCCCTGGGATCATCAGCGACGCGCCTCCGCGACCTCAGCGCCGCTCAAGCTTGCACAACGGCCCAGGAGGATCGCGGTTCACCGTGTCGGGAAGTTGACCGCGCCCCTCAGGCGAGCGGCATGAAGGCGTCGACCTTGTCCAGGGCGGCCAGCGGCGCGTGGATGCGGCAGCGCAGGCCTTCGGGGCGGTAATCGACGTCCACCGCGCCGCCCAGCTCGTTGGGCAGGGCCAGTTCGACGATCCGCGAGCCGAACCCGCGACGCTCGGGCGGGTGGACGGGCGGGCCGCCCTGCTCGGTCCAGGTGATGTCCAGCTGGTCGCCGCCCGCCACCGACCAGCCGATGTCGACATGGCCGCCCGCCGCCGACAGGGCCCCGTACTTCAAGGCGTTGATCGCCAGTTCGTGGAAGGCCAGGGCCAGCACCACGGCCGGCTTGGGCGAAACCATCAGGTCCTCGCCGCTGATGGTCAGCTGCGACGCATTGCTGCGATAGGGCGTGACCGAGCCGTCGATGATCTGGCGCAGGCTGGCGGCCGACCAGTTCTCGTCGGTCAGCACGTTGTGGGTGGCGGCGATCGCCATCAGCCGGCCCTCGAACGCGCCCCGCACGGCCAGGTCGACGCCGGCGTTGCGCAGCGACTGGCTGGCGATCGACTGGATGGTGGCCAGGGTGTTCTTGACCCGGTGGTTCAGCTCGTTGACCAGCAACTGCCGCTGGGCTTCCGAGCGCATCTCGCCGGTAACATCGCGCGAGGTGGCCAGGACCCGGATCACCCGGCCCTCGTCGAGGATCGGCGACACGGTGGTGTCCCACCAGCGGGGATCGCCCTTGGCGGTGGGGCAGATGGCGCGGAAGGCGGCCGCTTCGCCGGCCATGGCGGTCCGCAGGGCCTGCTCGACGGCGGCGCGGCTTTCGGACGGCCACATGTCGGGCCAGTAGCGGTTGCGGTTGCGGCCGGCGAAATCCTCGATCTCGAACAGCGCCTGGCCGCGGGCGTTCATGTATTCGACGAGGCCTTCGGGGCTGATCACCCGGATGCAGTCGCGGCTGGCTTCCACGATGCTGAGGAAGTACGCGCCGGCGCCCTCCAGAACGGCCTTGTCCGATCCCTCGCCCGCCACCAGGGTCTCCTTGCTGGAGCCCATGTTCACCGAGCCGCGCAGCAATTCAAGCGATGCGTGTATCCGGGGAACGACTTTGCGCGGAAAGGGGCGATCCACGCGCCGGACTAGCCCGGCAGCTCTTCTCGGCTGGCTTCCAGCATGCCGACCAGGGCCGCGGACAGGCGCGAGGTCTGGGCCATGCGGCGCAGCGCCTCACGGGCGTGATCGCTGTCGGCGAGCTCGGCTTGTCGCTCGAGGCGCTCGGCTTCGTTCAGGTGATCGTGTTGGCTGGGCATGGCGGACATTTAGAAGGAATGAACGAATCCAGCCATGTGACCGCTGGTCGCAGAACGGTGTAACCCCACATAAAATCAATGGCTTAGTTGGTACCGGTCCCAGAACTGAAAACGGCCCCGGATCATTGCTGACCCGGGGCCGTCGTCCTGTTCCCCAACAGGACGGCGTCGCGCGCTACCAGAACCCGGCGCGGCGGCGTCGCCTCAAAAACCGATGACCTGTTTTCGCCGAACGGCCGGACAGGCACAACGTGACGGCCTGTCGCAGGACCTGACGCCGCGTCACATAACAGAGCTCCACCAAAAGGCGCTGGTCAAGTCATGACACCGGTATCATAACAGACGCCAACACCGCGCCGATCAACGGCGACAGGGGTTTCGGCAAGGACCGACCGGGAGGACGACCAGGATCGAGAGGCGCTGGAAGCCGCCTCTTGCTCCTCCCCCAGCCGGCCTGCCGCGTCCTTGCGTCGCGGGCCGCTCGACGCGAAAGTCCCTGGGAGAGTCCCGTCACATGCCGCTGAGCCCCCTCACCCGCCGCCGTCTGCTGGCGACGACCACCGCCACCCTCGCCGTCGCCACGGCCATGGCCCCGCTGAAGGCCCTGGCCCAGGGCGCCGCGCCGTCCAGGGACCAGGTCCTGGCGACGATGAAGAAGGCCACGACCTTCATGGCCGAGAAGGCCGCCTACGAGGGCGGCTATGTCTGGAGCTACCTGCCCGACTTCTCGCGACGGTTCGGCGAGATGGAAGCCTTCCCGACCATGATTTGGGTCCAGCCGCCCGGCACAGCGACCATGGGCCACCTGTTCCTCGACGCCTACCACGCCACCGGCGACGAATATTACTACGAGGCGGCCAAGAAGGCGGCCCAGGCCCTGATCAAGATCCAGCACCCGGCGGGCGGCTGGAACTACATGGGCGACCTGGCCGGGCCGGGGTCGCTGAAGAAGTGGTACGACACCATCGGCAAGAACGGCTGGCGGCTCGAGGAATTCCAGCACTACTACGGCAACGCCACGTTCGACGACGAGGGCACGGCCGAGAGCTGCCAGCTGATGCTGCGCATCTATCTGGAAAAGAAGGACAAGGCCTTTAGGCCGGCGCTGGACAAGGCCATCCAGTTCGTCCTCGACGCCCAGTACCCGAACGGCGGCTGGCCGCAGCGCTTCCCCTTGATGAGCGGCTTCGAGAACAAGGGCCATCCGGACTACACCGGCTACATCACCTTCAACGACGGCGTCGTCGACGAAAACATCAAGTTCCTGATCATGGTCTGGCGGACCCTGGGCGACAAGCGCGTGCTCGACCCGATCAGGCGGGCCATGGACGTCTACATCGCCGCCCACCAGCCGATGCCGCAGCCCGGCTGGGGCCTGCAGCACACGGTCGCCGACCTCAAGCCGGCCGGGGCGCGCACCTACGAGCCCAAGGCCTTCGCCAGCCACACCACGGCCGGCAACCTCGAAAACCTGATGGACTACTACCAGCTGACGGGCGACCCGAAGTACCTGGACCGCATCCCCGAGACCATCGACTGGCTGGCCGGCCTGAAGCTGGACGACAAGATCGCCCCCGGCAAGCCGCGCTACCCCACCTTCATCGAGATCGGGACCAACGAGCCGCTCTACGTCCACCGCCGCGGCTCCAACGTGTTCAACGGCGAGTACTTCGTCGACAAGCACTGGGACAACACGATCGTCCACTACTCGTCGTTCCGCGCGGTCAATATCGACAAGCTGCGCAAGCGCTACGAGACGCTGAAGGCCACGCCGCCCGAGATCGCCAGCAAGGACTCGCCGCTGAAGGTCAAGGGCGGCGGCCAGGCCCTGCCGCGCTACTTCACCACCAAGGACATCTCGGTGTCGGACCTCAATGTCGGGGCCCTGAAGGCCGCCGAGGGCAAGACCTCGGAGGCGCAGGTCGCCCAGCTGATGTCCGAGCTGAACGCCGAGGGCTGGTGGCCCACCCCGATGAAGGCGGTCAGCAACCCCTATATCGGCGACGGCTCGATGACCGTGACCCCGGGTGAGTTCTCGCAGACCCGCGTGGGCGACCCCACCGACACCTCGCCCTATCTGGCCGACGTACCCAAGCCGGGCATCTCGACCGGCGCCTATATCGAGAACATGGCGGCCCTGATCCGCTATGTGACGGGGTAAGGTCTGAAATAGCCCCTGGGGACATGCGCCGGCGCGTGTCCCCAGGCGGCGTCGGTGCGAACGTTACTTCCGCGCCGCCCTGATCGCCTTCTCCAGCGCCGCCCGCCGGGTCTCGAACCCCTCGATCGCCGCCGCTTCCTCGGCGTCCAGGGCGGATCTCCGCTCGGCGAAGGCCAGATCGGAGGCTTCGGCCTCGTCCTCGACGGCCTCCATCTGCGCCTTCAGGGCCGCCAGCTTTTCGGCCCGGGCCGTTTCCGCCTTCGACGGCTTGCGCCGCGCCTTGGCGGGCAAGGCCTTCAGCGCCGCACCCAGGCCGCCGGCCGGGGTGGTGACCACGGTCTCCGGCGCATCGAGGGCGGCGTCGCGAGCCCGTCCCTCGGCGATCTCGCGGGCCGTGCCGTCCTTGAACAGGTCGCGGCCGACATCCCAGGCCTCCAGCGCCTTGGCGCGCGACGACGCGGCCACGGTGTAGTCGTGGAGGCCGTCGGACCAGCAGAACACTTTCAGTTTGCGCGCCATGCGCTTCGAACGGCCGATTGCTCAGCTTGTTCCGAAGGTTGGCCCTGGGAACCTCACGTCCGGGCGACGGATTTTCCTGTCACAGCAGATGGAGGACGACATGCCCCAGGGCGACAAGTCCAAGTACACCGACAAGCAGGAGCGCAAGGCCGACCATATCGCCGAAGGTTACGAAAAGCGCGGCGTCTCCGAGCAGGAGGCCGAGCGGCGGGCCTGGGCGACGGTCAACAGGGACGACGGCGGCGGCAAGAAGCCCGGCGGCTCGGGCCGTGGCAAGGACACCGGCCATCCGGCCGCTCACAAGGGCGGCGCGAAGGGCGGCAAGGCGGCGGCCTCGCGCACGGCGGCCGAACGCTCGGCCTCGGCCAGGAAGGCGGCCGCGACCCGCAAGCGCAACGCCGAACACCACACCCATCACTAGGAGCCGCCATGGGCCAGGAGAACAACACCGAGGGCCGGCGAGCCAACGAGGCCCTGCCGCTGGGCGAGATCCCCGACAAGGACACGGCCAAGACCGGCCGGAAGGAACGGCGCACGGCCGGCCCGGACGGCGGGGATTCCCGCGAGGTCGGCGACACGTTCAAGAACAGCCCAGGCGGACGGGTTTAGGGGCCGTCCTCAATTGCGTGTCGGTGACACCCAAGCGAAATCGGCGCTCTAATTGGTTGTCATCCCGGAAAGCGCGTAGCGCTTGTCCGGGACCCAGGGGCCGGCGCAGTGCGCTCGCCCCTGGGTCCCGGCTCTACGGTCCGCCAGGCGGACCTTCGGCCGGGATGACAACTGAAAATCAACGATCCAATAGAGTCCGGACCCTAGGGCGACAACCGGGGACGGGCGCATGCGCCCGTCCCCGGCTTCGCAACAACTCTACGACTTGCCCAGATCCATCCCCAGGGTCGGCCCGATCCCCTCCGGATGCTCGCCGAAGGGGTTGCTCGACCGCCGCCGGGCCACCGCCTCGAGCTTGCGGCGCAGGTCCTGGTCCAGGGCCAGTTCGGGCCTGGGAACAGGGTCGTCCTCGTCGACCGGATCGTCGACGATCGAGGCCGACAGCACCTGGCGCAGACGCTCGCCGAAGCGGGCGTCCTCGGGGGTGCCCGGCGCGGGCGGATCGGCCAGGAATTCCAGGACCTCTTCCAGGGCGGTGTCGTTGTCGACGCGATCGGTCATGAGGTCTCTCCAAGCCCAGTTTCGCCGAAGATGGAACGGCCACGCCCCCATGGCGGTTGCGGAACCCCGCCGACCGGTCCTAGACAGGCCAGCTCACCTTCCCGGACGCCCCGACCATGGCCTGGACCCGACTCTATGACGAAGCCGAGCCGCAGCGCGTCAATCGCTGGCTGGCCCAGAACGGCGTCTGCTCGCGGCGCGAGGCCGAGGCCCTGATCAGCCAGGGCCTGGTGTCGATCGACGGCCAGCGGGTCGACGACGTCGGCCGCAAGATCGAGCCCGGCCAGACCCTGGTGCTGTCCGACCGCGCCCAGGCCCAGCTGGAGGGCGCCCTGAGCGTGATGATCCACAAGCCCATCGGGATCGTCTCGTCCCAGCCCGACCCGGGCCAGGTCCCGGCCGTGCGCCTGCTGACCCGCGAGGCCCTGGTCGGCCAGAGCCCGGTCATCCCCGGCTTCGACAACAAGCTGGCGCCGGTCGGGCGGCTGGACATGGATTCGCGCGGCCTGCTGATCCTCTCGGAGGACGGGGTGGTGGCCAAGGCGGTGATCGGCCCGGCCTCGGAGCTGGAGAAGGAATACCTGGTCTGGGTCGATGGCTGGGTCACCGACGACAAGCTGGCCCTGCTGCGTCACGGCCTGGAACTGGACGAGCGCCAGCTGCGGCCCGCCCAGGTCGAGGTCGTCGGCCGCCAGCAGTTGCGCTTCGTCCTCAAGGAAGGCCGCAACCGCCAGATCCGGCGGATGTGCGAGCTGGTCGAGCTGACCGTCGTCGATCTGTTGCGAATCCGGATCGGCGACCTGGTCCTGGGCGACCTGCCGGAGGGCCGCTGGCGGCCGCTGACCGCCGCCGAACGGTACAGCCTGATCACCCCCGCGCCTCGATAACCGGCCGTTGACCGCGCCCCCGGCCGGGGGCAGGGTCGCAATACCTCTTGGGAGATCGGGCCGGGAGGCTTAAGTCGGTCGCTCATTGCCTCGGCCCGTCGCCTTCAGTTCATGCAGCCATGATCGCCATCACGCCCGCAGTCGCCCGTCCGGTCCGCAAGAAGAACCGCAACCGCCACCGCAAGTCGGTGCGGGCGCTGCGGACCATCCTGCCGGCCATCGCCATCGGCACGGCCGTGGCGATCGTGGGCCAGGGCGCGATCCTGGCCATGGCGGTCAAGCCCGCCCCGCCCGCCGCCACGGCGCCCCTGCGCATGGATAACCCGCGTTTCACCGGGACCCTGAAGGACGGGCGCGCCTTCCTGATCACCGCCACCTCGGCGACGCGCGACCTGAACAACGCCGACCAGGTGTTCCTGAAGAACCCGCAGTTGACCCGCGGCTACGGCTCGGACAGGCCGACGCACGTGGTCTCCAAGGACGGGGCCTACCAGGAGGAGAAGGGCTCGCTGCTGCTGACCGGCGACGTCAAGATCGACAACGGCCAGGGCTACCAGTTCGCCTCGCAGAAGGCGCTGATCGACACCCACACCGGCGACCTGGTCGGCGGAGCCGCGGTCGAGGGCGCCGGCCCGAACAACGGCGCCATCCGGGCCGACAGCTATTCGGTCAGCGACAAGGGCGACCGCGTGCTGTTCAAGGGCCGGGTGCGCACGCGCCTCACGCCGCAACAGTGATCACGTCCGCCTCGAAGGGGCGAGGAAACAGGCCCAGCGTCTGTTTCCTCTACATCGCCCAGACCCACCAGATCCTGCATAGCCTGCCCATCGCCATCGCCCTGGCCGAGGGCTGGCCCGACATCGACGTGCACATCGCCACCACCACCCAGGAGCACCTGGACTATGTGCGCGAGCTGCTCGAGACCCTGAAGGTCCCGCCGATCCCCTCGCGCCTGCTGCCGCCGGCCTGGCTGCGGAACCTGCGGCTGAAGGGCGCGGCCACGCCGCCCAAGGCCCTGATGCTGGCGGCCAACGCCCGCCGCCTGGGCCGCTACGACGCCGTGGTCACGCCCGAGCGCACCACCGCCCTGCTGCGCAAGCTGGGGGTCAAGGACTGCAAGCTGGTCTACACCCAGCACGGGGCGGGCGATCGGGGCGGCCCGTTCGAGCCGCGCCTCAGACAGTTCGACCTGGTGATGGCCGCCGGCCCCAAGCAGCGTGACCGGATGCTCGCCGAGGGCTGGGTCACGCCTGAGACCTGCGCCATGGTCGGCTATCCCAAGTTCGACATCATCGACGCCCTGCCGCCCTCGCCCCTGCCGGCCTTCCCGGACGCCAAGCCGGTGGTGCTCTACAATCCGCACTTCCACCCCGCCCTGGGCTCCTGGCCGCGCTGGGGACGCGCGGTTCTCGAGCAGTTCGCCGCGGACGAGCGTTACAATCTGATCTTCGCCCCCCATATCCGGCTCTTCGAAGGCGCGGCCCCCGCGACGATCGAGGCCCTGGCGCCGTTCGTCGACCACCCGCGCATCCACCTCGACCTGGGCGGGCCCGCGGCGATCGACATGACCTACACCCGCGCGGCCGACATCTATCTGGGCGACGTGTCCAGCCAGGTCTACGAGTTCCTGCGCACGCCCAAGCCGTGCCTGTTCCTCAACGCCAGCGACGCGGCCTGGCGCGGCGACGAGAGCTTCCATCACTGGCGCTACGGCCCGGTGCTGGACAGCGTCGACGGCCTTGTCGACGCCATCGACGCCGCGCGACGCGGGCACGGCGACTATGTCGAGGCCCAGAGGCGCGGCTTCGCCGAAAGCTTCGACCTGCGGGACACGCCTTCCTCGGTCCGCGCCGCCCAGGCGATCGTCGAGCGCCTGCCTCCGGAATCCCGACGCCCCCGATGAGCCAGGAACCCAATGTCCTGAGGCGGGTCCTGGCCAACGCCGGAACCTTGCTCGGCGGCCGTACGGTCAACGCCGTGGTCGGGCTGGCCTATATCGCCCTGACCGCGCGCGGCCTGGGCAAGGAGCTGATGGGCGTGATCGTGCTGATCAACGCCTTCGCCCAGTTCCTCGGCGAGGTCGCCAAGTTCCAGTCCTGGCAGACCCTCCTGCAGTACGGCGCCTCAGCCCTGCTGCAGGGCGACCGCCCGCGGTTCCAGCAGGTCCTGCGCTTCACCCTGCTGCTCGACGGCCTGGGCGCCGCCGTGGGGGTGACCCTGGGCGTGATCGGCGCCCTGCTGTTCGGCCACTTCCTGGGCTGGCCCGCCGCCCTGTCGCCGGCCGCCGCCTGCTACGCCCTGTCGATCGCGGTGATGGACTCGGCGACCTCGGTCGGCCTGCTGCGCCTGTTCGACCGCTTCCGCTTCCTGGCCGCCGAGCAGGCCGTCAGCTCGACCGTGCGCCTGGTCGGCTGCGCCCTGTGCTTCACGCTGCACGCCCCGATCGAGGCCTATCTGGCCGCCTGGGCCGCCGGCACGGTCACGGCCTTCGTCTATGTCAACGGCGTGGCCCTGTGGGACCTCAACCGCCGCCAGCTGCTGAAGGACTTCACCCTGCGCGGGCCGCTGTCCCAGGGCCTGCCCGGCGTCTGGCGCTTCGCCTGGGCCACCAATTTCAGCGGCACCATCGACACGGCCTTCAGCCAGGTGATCACCCTGGTGGTGGGCTCGGTCCTGGGCCCGGCCCAGGCGGCCATGTGGCGGGTCGGCCGCCAGGTGGCCGACGGCATGGCCAAGCCGGCCAAGCTGCTGGTGCCGGCGCTCTATCCGGAACTGGCCAAGATGCGCGCCACCGGCGGCGAGGAGGCCATGCGCAAGCTGTCGCGCCAGATCGGCCTGATCGGCGGGGCGGTGGCGGGCGTGCTGCTGCTGGTCTCGATCCTGTTCGGCGACGACGTCCTGACCATCGTGATGGGCAAGCCGTTCGCCGCCGGGGCCGGCATCATGAACTGGCAGGTGGCCGCCGCCGCGATCGGCGTGCTGGCCATGCCCCTGGAGCCGATGCTGGTCTCGCTGGGCAAGGCGGGCCTGGCCCTGCGGGTGCGGGCGATGGTCTGCGCGGTCTATCTGGTGGCCCTGGTCCCGCTGATCCGCGCCGCGGGCCTGAACGGGGCCGGCGCGGCCCTGGTCGCCGTCGCCGCCGCCCTGGCGATCGGCATGTATCTGGCGCTCCGCCGAAGCCTGGCGGCCGAAACGGCCCGCTCCAGGGACGAACAAACTTGCGCCGAAGGTCAAAACGGCGCCAAAGGCCTGTCGCAATGATTACTCCGACGTCCTCCTCGCGAACCGTGAGATTCGCCGATTTCCCCACCCTGACGGCCGCGCTCAACTTCGCCGCGACCGGCGAAACGGGGATCAACCTCTATTCGCTGCGCGGCGAACTGGTCGAGGCCCTGCCCTACGCCCGGCTGCGCGAACAGGCCCTGGACCTGGCCCCGCGCCTGCTGGCGACCGGCGCCAAGCCCGGCGACAGCGTCGGCCTGATCGCCGACACCGAGGCCGACTTCGTCCGCGCCTTCTTCGCCTGCCAGTACGCCGGCCTCGTGCCCGCGCCGCTCCCCCTGCCCGCTCCGCTGGGCGGCCGCGAGGCCTATGTCGAGCAGATCGCGCGCATGCTGGCCTCGGCCCACGCCAAGCTGCTGATCGGTCCGTCCGGCATGAAGGACTGGGTGGCGGACATCGCCGCCAAGACCCCGCTGGACTTCGCCGGCGCCCTGGCCGACCTGCCCGCCGCCAAGGGCGAGGCCCTGCCCGAGGTCGCGCCCGACAACACCTGCTACCTGCAGTTCTCGTCGGGCAGCACGCGCTTTCCGACCGGCGTGGTGGTCACCCACCGGGCCCTGATGGCCAACGCCGTGGCCATCACCCGCGACGGCCTGCAGGTGCTGCCCACCGACCGCGCCGTCTCGTGGCTGCCGCTGTATCACGACATGGGCCTGATCGGCTTCCTGCTCAGCCCCATGACCAGTCAGATGTCGGTCGACCTGCTGCCCACCGGCGCCTTCGTGCGCCGGCCGCTGCTGTGGCTGGACCTGATCACCAAGAACGGCGGCACCATCTCCTACAGCCCCACCTTCGGCTACGAGCTGTGCGCCCGCCGCGCCGAGGTGGCCTCGATCGAGCACCTGGACCTGTCCAGGTGGCGCAGCGCCGGCCTGGGCGGCGACATGATCCGCACCGCCCCGCTTCGCGCCTTCGCCGAGCGCTTCGCCAGCGTCGGCTTCTCCGACAAGGCCTTCGTGGCCAGCTACGGCATGGCCGAGGCCACCCTGGCCCTGTCGATGGCCCCGCTGGGCGGCGGCCTGAAGACCGAGCGACTGGACGTCGAGCGCCTGGAGCAGCACGAGGCGGTGATCACCGACGACGCCGCACGCTCGCGCGAGTTCGCCCGCAACGGCCCGGCCCTGCCCGGCCACGAGCTGGAAGTCCGCGACGAGAACGGCGCCGTCCTGCCCGAGCGCGGCGTGGGCCGCATCTACGCCCGCGGCCCCAGCCTGATGCGGGAATATTTCGAGCAGCCGCAGGAGACCGCCCGCGTGCTGTCGGCCGACGGCTGGCTGGACACCGGCGACCTGGGCTACCTGGTCGAGGGCGAGATCGTCATCACCGGCCGCGGCAAGGACCTGATCATCCTCAACGGCCGCAACATCTGGCCGCAGGATCTGGAATGGACCGCCGAGGCCGAGGTCGAGGGCCTGCGCAGCGGCGACGTGGCGGCCTTCTCCGTGCCGGGTGACGGCGAGGAGACCGTCGTGGTGCTGGTCCAGGCGCGCGGCGGCGACGCCGACACCCGCGCGGCCCTGGTCGAGAAGATCGCCGGCGTCCTGCGCCTGCGCCACCAGGTCGAGGCCCAGGTCCAGCTGGTCGGCGCCCACGCCCTGCCCCAGACCTCGTCGGGCAAGCTCAGCCGCTCCAAGGCCAAGGCCGCCTATCTGGCCGGCGCCTATGGCGAGCGCGCCTGACATGGGCCAGGCCCGGACGGGCCCGGTGGTCGCCGTCACCGGCGCCACGGGCTTCCTGGGTCGCCGCCTGGTCAGGGTCCTGGCCGATCAGGGCTGGACCGTCCGGGTCCTGGCCCGGCGCGACATCACCCATCCGGCCTGGTCGGGCCTGGAGCCCCAGCTGGTCATCGGCGACCTGGCCCATGCCGGCACCCTGACGGCGCTCTGCGACGGCGCCGAGGCGGTCGTCCACGTGGCCGGCCTGATCAAGGCGCGGGACCGCGCCGCCTTCGACCGGGCCAATGTCGAGGGCGCGCGCCGGGTCGCCCAGGCGGCCAAGACGGCCGGGGCGCGACTCATCCTGGTCTCCAGCCTGGCCGCCCGCGAGCCGGAGTTGTCCGACTACGCCGGCAGCAAGCGTGGCGGAGAAGACGCAGCTCGCGAGATTCTTGGCGGAGATCTGACCATCGTCCGCCCTCCGGCCATCTACGGCCCGGGCGACGTCGAGACGTTCAGACTGTTCAAAATGGCCTCTGAATCGGCCTTTTTGCCGGTTTTGGACCCAAAAGCCCGCATGGCGTGGATCCATGTGGACGACGCCGCGGCCCGGATCGCGGACTTGGTCAAAACGCCGCGCCCGGGGCTGCTCAGCTTGTCCGACAACCGCCCGGAGGGTTATGGCTGGGTCGAACTCATGCAAGCCGCGTCCAAGGCGGTGGGCGCGTCGCCAAGGCTGGTCCGGGTCCCCCCGGGGGCGATCAAGGTTTTGGCGGTGTTGTCGAAATGGGCTTCATTCGTCACCGGGAAGGACACAATTCTCACCCCGGGCAAGGCTCGGGAGTTGCTTCACGCCGATTGGGGCCTATCTAGCAACGATCCGATTCCGGACTTTCCCCCGGTGAGCTACTCTCTCCAGGCGGGATTCGCGCAAAGCGTGCGCTGGTATCGTTCGGAAGGTTGGTTGAAGGATAAAAAGTCTCGAAAATAGCCGAATACGGCGATTTTCCGTCGAGACGGCTGTTACAATTCGGTTATGTAGGACCTTGGTCGGGGATATCGTCGCGTCGATGGAAGCTGTTACGGATCTCACTTTGCGTGAAATCGGCTTGGCTACGAGCAAGGTGCTCGGACGCTCTGTCGATGTGGCTAACGACACCCATATCGGCCGCGATCTGGCCGTCGATTCCTTGGCCTTGATGAACATCATCATGGAGCTCGAAGACACCTTCGACATCTCCATTCCTCTGGATCGCCTGGCCTCGGTGGAAACCGCCGGAGACCTGGCCTCCCTGATTAAAGACCTTCGGAATAGGGCCTAAGCCATGGGGCTGTTCGACAAGCACCTCGCGTATCGCGACGCCTACAACGCGATCCGGCAAGCCGGCGCCGATCCCTTCAGCGTGCGCTTCGACGCGGTCGTCTCGCCCACGGAAGGCGTGATTAACGGCAAGCGCACGATCCTGCTGGGCACCAACAACTATCTGGGCCTGACCTTCGACGAGCAGGCGATCGCCTCGTCGGTCAAGGCGGTCCAGGAGCGCGGCACCGGCACCACCGGCTCGCGCATCGCCAACGGCAGCTTCGAGGCCCATGTCGAGCTGGAAGAGGCCCTGGCCAAGTTCTACAGGCGCAAGCACGCCATGGTGTTCACCACCGGCTACCAGGCCAATCTGGGCGTGCTGTCGACGCTGGTCGGCCGCGGCGACCACCTGATCCTGGACGCCGACAGCCACGCCTCGATCTATGACGGCGCGCGCCTGGGCCACGCGGAGGTCATCCGCTTCCGCCACAACGACCCGGAAGACCTGTACAAGCGCCTGCGCCGCATGAAGGACGTTCCGGGCGAGCGCCTGATCGTCGTCGAAGGCATCTATTCGATGATCGGCGATACCGCGCCACTCAAGGAAATCGCCGCCGTGAAGCGCGAGCTGGGCGGCTACCTGCTGGTCGACGAGGCCCACTCGATGGGCGTGCTCGGTGAACACGGTCGCGGCCTGGCCGAGGCGGCCGGCGTCGAGGCCGATGTCGACTTCGTGGTCGGCACCTTCTCCAAGAGCCTGGGCGCCATCGGCGGCTTCTGCGTCTCTGACATGGACGACTTCGACGTCATGCGCGTCACCTGCCGTCCGTACATGTTCACCGCCTCGCTGCCGCCGGCCGTGGTCTCCTCGACCGTGACCGCCCTGCGTCGCCTGGAGGAGCAGCCCGAGCTGCGCCACAAGCTGATGGCCAACGCCCGCCGCCTGTACGACGGCCTGAGCGGCATGGGCTTCATGACCGGCCCGACCTCCAGCCCGATCGTGGCGATCACCATGCCCGACACCGAGCGCGCGATCGGCATGTGGAACGCCCTGCTGCAGAACGGCGTCTATCTGAACCTGGCCCTGCCGCCGGCCACGCCGGACAGCCGCCCGCTGCTGCGCACCAGCGTCAGCGCCGCCCACAGCTTCGAACAGATCGACCAGGTTCTGGCCGTGTTCGCCGAGATCGGCGTGGCCATGGGCCTGATCGAAGCCCCGCTGAAGCGCGTCTCGGCCTAACGCCGGACCTGCATCGCCAAAACTGGAAAGGCCTGAGGGAAACCTCAGGCCTTTCCTGCTTTCTGGGCCTTGGTCTGCGCCTGGCGCTGTCGCCACAGCCGCCACAACACCCCCGGAGCCGCCAGCACCGGGTGGCGCTCGCGCCAGGGCGTCAGGGCCACCGGCATGCCGGTGTGGCGCTCGATCTTCCAGGCGGCGTAGCGCGCCGCTCCGTCGAAGGTGAAGGCGGCCTTGACCAGGCGGGCATAGTTCAGCGGCCGCCCCATCCGTCGGCGCAGGCGCCAGGCGGCCTGGATCCGCCGGCGTTCGGCCTGGTCCAGGGCGGGCTGGACCGAGCCGTCGGCCTCGATATCCAGCAGGCCCTCCTCCCGCCAGCAGGCGACCAGCAGGCGATGATAGCGATTGACGTCGAAGGCCAGGATCGAGCGCTCGCGCCCGCCCTTCTCGACGCGGAACTCGGCCGCGTAGGTCTCCTGGAACAGGGCCGACCAGTAGGCGGCCGGCGGCCCCTCGGCGGGACCCAGGGCGGCGGCGAAGCGGGCGGCGGTTCGGGCGGCGTCGGCCACGGCCTCGACCACCTGCCCGGCGACGGCGGGGCTGGCGCTCCAGACCAGGCCGGCGGGCTGGACGAAGCGGGCCCAGATGGTGGTGTCGATCCCCTGCCCGCGCGTCGCCGCCTGGAACTGGGCCAGGGTCATGGTCGCCACCTTGGCCCGCAGCACCTGGCCGTCCAGCGCCAGCTCGTGATAGCTGACGTCGGGCCACAGCAGTCGCGTGGCCAGGCCCCGCGGGCCCGGACGCACCCGTTCGGTCAGCACATAGAAGTCCAGCACCCCGTCCAGGTCGCCGGTGCGCAGGATCGAGCCGTAGAACAGCACCGCCAGCGGCCCCTCGAACCGGTCCAGCAGCCGGGTCGCCAGGGCCACGGCCTGGGGCGGGGCGGGCGCCAGCAGCTCCTCGCCCACCAGGCTGGCGACGGTCCCGGTCATGCCGCCAGGAACCTCAGGGGCGGGCCCAGCACCACGGTCACCCCGCCCGCGCCGTCATAGACGTCGCCGTCGACCACCAAGGGCTGGTTGGTGGTGATCCGCAACCGCGAGGCGTCGCCGCGCCGATAGCCGTGGCGGCCGGACCAGGCCGAGTCCTTGCCGGCCAGCAGGGCCGGAAACGCACCCGGCAGTCCCCGGGGCGGGGCGTCGACGTCCAGGAACTTCAGGCCTTCGCGCGGCGGGCCGAACGGCTTGACCCCGAACGGTAGGCGCTTGAGCGTGGTGGCCAGGACCAGGAAGCGGTCGGCGGTGCGGGTCTCCTCGCCGTCGATGGCCAGGCACAGCGGCACGCCGGCCCGCCACTGGTCGCGCTTGCCGCCCATCACCGTGCCGACCAGCGCGCCCAGCACGCTCATGGCCACCGCGATGCTGTGAAAGGCTCCGGTCTTGTGGACAGTCTGGGCCAGGCTGGTGGCGCGCACGAAGGCGCCCAGGCCGAACACGAAGCCGCGCAGGCTGGGCCGCCCGTCGTCCCAGCGCACCTCGAGCGGCGCGCGGTGCTTGATCACCGCCTGGCCGGACTTGGCGGCGACCAGGGCCTTGGCCAGGGTCCAGTCGCGCGGCACGCCCAGGTCGATGGCCAGCACGTTGGTCTTGCCCGAGGGGATCAGGGCGACCAACGGCATGGCCTCGCCGAAGATGGTCGCCGCCCGGCTGAGCACGTCGCGGATCGTGCCGTCGCCGCCGTCGATCACCAGCAGGTTCACGCCGCATTGGGCGAAGGCCTGCAGGTCCTCCTCCAGCGCCTCGGGGGTGGCCGGCTCGACCAGCAGCACCGCGTCGGGCGTCGATTCTTCGTCGGACCGCCCGATATTGGCGTGACTCATCGGATTGCGGACGACGCCTACACGCATCAGCGCGACAACCAGGAAACGACGGCCCCCTTCGGGGTCACCAAGCCTTGCAGGATCTGCGCGGCGTGCACGACCAGGCAGATCGCCGTCCAGATCGCCACCGCCAGGAACCCGATGTCGGGACGGCCGACCAGAACCGCAAGGGTCAACAGGATCAGGTTGGGATTGCGGCGGGCGGTGATCAGCCGGAAGAAGCTGTCGAACGGCCGCCAGGCGTGCATCTCGACCTTGAACAGGGCCAGGAAGATCCCCTCCTCCACCCGCTGCAGCACGTAGCCGCCGACGATGACCGCCAGGGCCAGCTGGCCATGGGGCATGGTCAGGCCCACCGCGCCAACGCCCACGTACCAGGCCCACCACCAGAACGGCGGGTGGACCAGGTCGATGCCGTGATCGAAGACGTTGCCCCACTTGGACGAGGTCAGGGTCACCCGCGCCAGCTTGCCGTCGACGGTGTCCAGGAAGGTCATGATCCAGGCGCAGACCAGGCCCCAGCCCCACTGGCCGGTCCAGAACAGCCAGAAGGCCGCCAGCACCAGCAGGAAGCCGATCAGGGTCACCTGGTTGGGGGTCATCTTGGCCAGGGCGCACCAGCGGGTGACGATCCGGGCGGGCGTGGGCCAGACGTACTTGGTCACCAGGTCGGTGACGCCCTTGTACGAGCCTTGGAACAGCCGCTTCTCGACGGCCACGCGGGTTTCGGGCGTCAGGCGCTCCAGCACCGGCGGCTCGCGCTTGCGCAGGGCGCTGTTGTAGGCCGAGCCCAGCTCCAGCGCCGTCAGGCGCGTCGTGGCCAGGGCCGTGACGTCCTCGCCGGTGTCGAGCCGCACGATGGCCTCGCGGGCCCGGGCGGCCGGGACGTTGAGGGCCACCACCCGCCCGGCCTCGTCGACCAGCGCCACGCCGGGGCGGCCGGCCAGGGTCTTGATCAGCGACTCGTCGAACACCCAGCCGGCGTCGACCACGACCACGTCTCCGGCGATGAAGACGGTCTCGGGCCCCGCCTCGACCAGGCCCACGCGCCGGTAGATCCGCGACAGCCGCTCGGCGGAGGTCATCCCCCAGAGGCGGGTTTTCGCCAGCCCGACCGTGACGGCGGACGGGCTGACGGCCTCATTTGGCTGATTTTCCGCGCTCACGATAGACAACCCCTTGAAACCTGGCGCGATTGATAAGCAGCTTCGGCGCCTTCCGCCAGAATCCGTGAACCAAACTTGTCGATATTCCGCCTCGCTCACCTCTCGGACCTCCACCTGCCGCCGCCCAGGGGCGCGTTCGGCTGGCGGGACCTGCTGTCCAAGCGACTGCTGAGCCGTATCGCCTGGCGGCGCAAGCACCGCGAGCACCGGCCCGAGGTGCTGGAAGTCGTGATCGCCGACCTCAAGGCCCACGCTCCCGACCACATCGCCATCACCGGCGACCTGACCAACTACGCCTCCCGGGCCGAATACGAGGCGGCCCGCGTCTGGCTGCAGGCCCTGGGCCCAGCCCGCGACATCACCGTCAGCCCCGGCAACCACGACGCCCTGGTCGGCGCCCGGGACGGCGACTCGTTCGCCGCCTGGACGCCCTGGCTGGGCGACGACGGCGAGGCGACCTTCCCGCAGGTGCGGGTGCGCGACGGCGTGGCGCTGTTCAACCTCTGCTCGGCCGTGCCGACCGCGCCGCACCTGGCCACCGGCCGGCTGGGCCAGGCTCAACTGGACCGTCTGGACGCCCTGCTGGGCGACCCGGCCTATCGCGACGCCTTCCGGGTGCTGCTGATCCATCATCCGCCCGTCCCGGGCGCCGTGGCCCGGCGCAAGTCGCTGGAGGACCTGGACGCCCTGCGCGCCCTGCTCGCCCGTCACGGCGCGGACCTGGTCCTGCACGGTCACGCCCACGAGGCGATGGTGTCGACCGCCCCCGGCCCGGACGGCGCGACGATCCCCGTGCTGGGCGTTCCCTCCGCCTCGGCCCTGGGCGAACGCGGCCATCCGGCGGCGCGCTGGCACGAGGTCGAGATCGATCGTCGGGCGAACGGCGGGATCGAGGTCAGGCTGGTGGCCCGCGGGCTGGATCCGGCGACTGGCCGGACGGGCGAGCTAGGCCGCCATGTCCTGGTCCAGGCCTGTCGTCCCTGACGGCGAAAAGGACCCGAACAGAGGCCGAGGGCGCGGATCGTGCTTCCATGGAAATGACGGCGTCCCTATTGTAGGAGCAACGGCGGCGAACGCCCGCAGGCGAGGCCGAGATGACCAATCCCACCGCTGAGAGTTTCGGCTTCCCGCGCACAAAGGTGGCCGAAACCGAAAGCTGGCTGATCCTGGTGCGGCCCAAACAACCGACATTTGGGTCGCTGGTGCTGGTATGCAAGGAATCGGTCGAGGCCTTCTCCCAGCTGAGTCCCGCCGCCTTCGCCGACCTCAAGACGGCGACCGAGGGCGTCGAGCGCCTGTTGAGCAAGGTCGTGGCGTACGAGAAGATCAACTACCTGATGCTGATGATGGTCGACAAGGACGTGCATTTCCACGTGATCCCGCGCTACGCGGGGACGCGCGAGCATGAAGGCCGGGTCTACAGCGACGCTGGCTGGCCGGCCGTTCCCGCCCTGGGATCGACGGTCGACCTGGACCTGGACGCCGCCGAACGGCTGGCCCGGACCCTGGCCGAGGCCTGGTCGGCCGCGTGAAGAAGCCCATCCCCACGCCGCGCGGCACCGCGCGCTTCCGGCTGATCGACGCCTATCTGCTGCGCCTGCTGGTCTGGCCGATCGTCGGCTGCCTGGGCGTGACGGTGATCGCCCTGCTGCTGGAGCGCGTCCTGCGCCTGCTGGACGTGCTGTCGCAAAGCAGCGCCCGCTTCGGCTACGTCACCGAGTTGGCCGCCAACCTGGTGCCGCACTATCTGGGCCTGGCCCTGCCCGTGGCGTTCTTCGTGGCGCTGTTCATCGTCATCACCAAGCTCAGCGACGGCTCGGAGATCGACGCCCTGCTGGCCAGCGGCCAGTCCCTGACCCGCATCGCCGCGCCGTTCGTCTATGTCGGCCTGTTCCTGATGGTCTTCAGCCTGATCGTCTTCGGCTACATGCAGCCCTACAGCCGCTACGCCTATCGGGCCGTGATGCACGAGGCGATCAACGCCGGCTGGAACGGCAAGCTGAACGGCGGATCCTTCATCGACCAGCCCAAGCTGCTGATGACCGCCGACGGCGCGGACCCGGCCGGCCAGCAGCTGACGCGGGTGTTCATCCGCCGGATGGACGCCGCCGGCCGCGAGGAGGTGATCACCGCCGCCACCGCCGACCTGCGCTCGGCCCCCGACGGCAAGACCGTCATCATGCTGCTGCGCAGGGGCCAGCGGATCGGCCTGGACGCCCGCGGCGAGCACCGCATCCTGGTGTTCGACCAATTCACCACCAACGTCTCCCTGGCCGGGGCCGCCGCCTTGCTGCGCAGCCGCGGCGGCGACGAACGCGAACTGACCCTGGGCGAACTGGCCCGCCAGGCCCAGAGCCCCAACCCGGTCGTGCCGCGCGCCACCCTGCTGGCCGAACTCTATGGGCGCCTGGCGCGCGCCGCCTTCCTGCCCTTCCTGCCCCTGCTGGCCTTCCCGCTGGGCCTGGCCGCCAAGCGCGGCAACCGCACCCCCGGCCTGATCATCGCCGGCGTGCTGCTGCTGGCCTTCCAGCACAGCCTGCAGCTGGGCCAGAGCCTGGCGGAATCGGGCAAGGCCATGCCGCTGGCGGCCATCGGCGTTCCCTGGCTGGTTTTCACCAGCCTCAGCGTCTGGATGTTCGTCGGCAGCCGCAAGCGGCCCGGTCAGACCCCGGTCACCGAGCTGATCCGCCGCTTCGGCGTCGGCATCAAGCGCTTCCGGCGGATGTTCCGGGACAGGTTCGAGCAGGCTGACGCATGAAGATCCAGCTCTACGTCCTGCGCACGGTCGGCACGCGCGTGCTCGGCGCGGCCCTGGTCCTGTTCTCGATCCTGCAGATCCTCGACCTGCTGGAAGTGACCACCGACATCCTGGACCGCGGCCTGGGGACGGCCGGGGTGCTGTACTACGCCGCCCTGCGCTCGCCGCGGCTGATCGAACAGGTCGCCCCGATCGCCACCCTGGCCGGCGGGCTCTTCGCCTTCTCGCAGCTGGCCCGCGAAAGCGCGATCATCGCCATGCGCGCCACCGGCATCTCGGCCTATCGCATCGTCGGCATGGCCCTGCCCGTGGCCTTCCTGGTCATCGCCATCGACTTCAGCTGCGCCCAGCTGATCGCCCCGCGCACCGACCCGGTGCTGGCCGACTGGTGGCGGGCCACCACCCCGGTCGCCGACCGCAAGGTTCCCGGCCCCCGCAGCTTCCGGGCCGGCGACGACCTGGTGATCGCCAACGGCGCCTCGGCCGACGGCGGAACCCTGAACGCGGTCAAGATCTACCGCCGCGACAAGGTCGGCCGGTTGGTCGAGCGCGTCGAGGCGCCGTCGGCGACCTATGCGCGCGGCGGCGGCTGGACCCTGGTCAATCCCGTGATCGTCCGGTTCAACGGCGAGCAGGTCAACGTCACGCCCGCCGCCCGGATGAGCTGGCCCTCACCCCTGCACCGGCAGGACGTCCAGGCCCTGTTCGCCGACAGCCCCGTGCCGACCGCCGCCACGGCGCGGCGCGCCCTGCTGAACGGCGGCGGCGACCGCCCGACCAGCTTCTACGAGACCCGCCTGCTGGCGGCGTTCGCCGGACCGATCGCGTCCCTGGTGATGCTGCTGCTCAGCGCCCCGGTCGCCCTGGCCAATTTCCGCAGCGGCCAGGGCGCGGTGCTGCTGACCGGCGGCCTAGCCGCCGGCCTGGTCTTCCTGGTCGTCAACGGCCTGCTGTCGGCGCTCGGCGAAGGCGGCTCGCTGTCTCCCATCCTGGCCGTCTGGGGCGGTCCGATCATCTTCGCGGCCCTCGCGATCTATGCGCTCGTTGTCCTGGAGGGCTGAATGCCGTTCGACACCACCGATTCCGACCTGACGATCGTCCCGGTCGGCTCCAAGGCCGAGCTGAAGCGGTTCATCGACCTGGCCAACCGGCTCAACGCCGACGACCCCAACTGGGTCGTGCCGTTGATGTACGAGCGGATGGCCGCCCTGACGCCGAAGACCAACCCGTTCTTCGAGCACGCCGACGTGCAGATGTGGCTGGCCGTGCGCGGCGGTCGCGACGTGGGCCGGATCAGCGCCCAGATCGACCACCTGGCCACCGAGGTCGGGACCGGCAAGACCGGCAACTTCGGCATGATCGCCGCCGAGGACGATCCGGCGATCTTCAGCCTGCTGTTCCGCACCGCCGAGGACTGGCTGAGGGCCCGCGGCTGCGACCGGGCCCTGGGCCCGTTCAACCTGTCGATCAACGAGGAGGTCGGCCTGCTGGTCGACGGCTTCGACACCAAGCCGATGGTGATGATGGGCCACGATCCTCGCTACACGGCGGCGCGGGTCGAGGAACAGGGCTACGCCAAGGCCAAGGACGTCTACGCCTATGTCTGCGATCCCCGGGCCGCCCTGCCGCCCGTGGTGGTTCGGCGCGTCAAGCGCGGCCTGCCCGAGGGCGTGACCCTGCGCCAGCTGGACATGAGCCGCTACGACGAGGAGGTCAAAGCCCTGACCGGCATCCTCAACGACGCCTGGTCGGGCAACTGGGGCTTCGTGCCGACCACCGAGGCCGAGACCGCCCAGCTGGGCAAGTCGCTGAAGGACGTGCTCGACAAGCGCCTGATCCTGTTCTCCGAGATCGACGGCGAGCCGGCCGGCTTCATCGTGCTGCTGCCCAATGTCAACGAGGCGATCGAGGGGCTGAACGGCAAGCTGCTGCCGTTCGGCTGGGCCAAGCTGCTGTGGCGGCTGAAGGTCAAGCGGGTCAAGTCGATCCGCATCCCGCTGATGGGCCTCAAGCGCAAGTTCGCCGACACCCTGCGCGGCCAGGTCGTGCCGTTCCACCTGATGAACGCCGGCCGCGACGCCGGCCTGGCCCTGAGCTACGACAAGTTCGAGTTCTCGTGGATCCTGGAGGACAACGCGCCGATGCGCCGGATCTCCGAGGCCATGGGCGCGGAGATCTACAAGACCTATCGCATCTACGAGAAGGCGATCTAGCGCCGTGGCGGCCCCGTTTCAGGCCCTGGTGCTGGCCGGCTCGCGCGGCGGGGTCGATCCGGTCGCCGACTATGCCGGCGTCAGCCAGAAGGGCCTGATCGTCCTGGGCGGCCGCACGCTGCTGGCGCGGGTGCTGTCGGCCCTGGACCAGGCCGGCGCCCAGCGCATCGGCGTATCGACCAACGACGCGGCCCTGGAGGCCGCCCTGGCCGGCGAGACCACCCGCGCGACGGTCTCGCGCCTGCCCTCGGCCGCCGGCCCCAGCCAGAGCGTCCACGACGGGGCCCAGGCCATGGGAACGCCCTTGCTGGTCACGACGGTGGACCACGCCCTGCTCCAGCCCGAGTGGGTGACCGATTTCATGGCCGACACCCCGGCCGAGGCCGACATCGCCATCCTGCTGGGCGAGGAGGCGCTGGTCCAGGCGGCCGCCCCGACGACCAGGCGCACCTACCTGGCCTTTCGCGACGGACGCTATTCGGGCTGCAACCTGTTCTACCTGAAGACCCCGGCCAGCCTGCGGGCCATCGACCTGTGGCGCACGGTCGAGAAGCACCGCAAGCAGCCGTGGAAGATCGCCGCGCTGTTTGGCCCGGTGATGCTGGTCCGCTACCTGCTGGGCCGGATGACCCTGGACGAGATGGTGGCGCGGATCGGCCGCCTGGCCGGGGTCAGGGCGGCGGCGGTCCGGGCCCGGCACGGCTTGGCGGCGGTGGACGTCGACAAGCCGGCCGACCTGGACCTGGTGCGGTCGATCGTCGAGGGGTGAGCCCCCTCGCGGCGAGATGTCGGCCTACTGGGTCGTATCGCCGCGGTAGAAGACCCCGACCAGGGTCACGTACAGCATGCCGACCAGCGACACGATGAATCCGTAGTCCTCCGGCACGGGGAATGGAGAGTTCGTCGGCCCCAGGGTGGCGCACCAGATCAGGAACGCCACGCAGGAGATGGTGATGCCCACGGGCTGGGGCCCATCGGCGTTCTGGGCGGTGCTCTTGATCCGTACGGCGATCAGGACGGCGAGGCAGGCCAGGGTGATCACGATCAGGATGATCAGCCGCGCCGTCTCCTTGCCCGTCATGTCCGGCAGAAGGCCGATCGCCGCGCCGTAGACGCCCAGGGCCTCGGCGGGGATGAGCTTGGCCAGCCTGGTGGCCCAGCCGTCGGCGGTGGCCCCGTTCGACGCCTGGTCGCGTGATTGGCCCAAAGGCAGGCCGTGGACTCTCAGTGACATGGTCGCTCCCTCTCGTTTTGTCGGTAAAGACAACTGTTCTTCGAGCAGGACGCCGACGTCGCGACTTCCGACGCGATACTGAGCCATCCACGAGGCGCGTCCCGTCACAAACTTGACCGAACCTTGGAATTGACGCAATCCCCGATTGGGCAAAACCCGTGACGCAACCGATAGGAAACCCGCGGCCGGGGCGCGAAAAAACCCCGCCGCCGGCGCCGCGGAGCGGCTTGGGCGACGGGGTTTTCCGAAAACGCGGGAAAGGCGGGGACGTTACTTCAGCTTGGCGCTGACCGAGACGCCCACGATGCGCGGTTCGTTGTAGACGGCGGCCATATAGTTCTCGATGACGCCCTTGAGGTTCTTCTCGTTGGTGATGTTGCGGCCGAACAGGGCCACCTCGTAGGCCCCGTTTCCGCCTTCGTAGCCGAGCTTCAGCCCGCCTTCGAAATTGCCCTTCGAATAGAATTCGTCGGTCTTGTAGAGCACGAAGTTCGTATAGCCCTGGACGTTCCAGTCCGTGGCGACGAACAGCTTTCCGTCGGCGCCCACCGGCAGGTCGTAGCGACCCGTGAAGCTGAGGTTGTACTTCGGCGCGTTGGGCAGCGGCTGGCCGTCGATCTGGGCGAAGGTGCTGGTGCCGAACGGGCCCACGATGGCGATCGTCGGGTTCTTGACGGTGCAGACCACCACGCTGTTGAGGGCGCAGACCTGGGCGTAGACGCGCTTGTCCTGGATCTCGCTGTGCAGCAGGCTGGCGCCGGCCGTCAGGGTCAGGTTGGCGATCGGGCGCCACTCGGCGTCGGCTTCCAGGCCGTAGGCCTTGGCCTTGTCGGCGTTGAACAGCACGCCGTTGCCGTTGGAGTCGTTGCCGTTCAGCTGGATGTCCTTGACCTCGTAGGTGAAGGCCGAGGCGTTCAGGCGCAGGGTGTTGTCCAGCAGGGTGCTCTTGAAGCCGGCTTCCCACGACAGGATCGTTTCGGAATTGGCGGTCGTGAAGTCGCTGTTGAACACCGCCGAACGGCCCTGGATGGTCGGGCCCCGGAAGCCCTTGGCCACGCGGGCGTAGACGTTCAGGTCCGGATTGACCTCGTAGTTGGCCGACAGGTCCCAGCTGACCTGCTCGTCCGACAGGCGCACGTAGCGACGGCCGGCATAGGTGGAGACGTTGGCGACGGTGTTGGCGGTCTTGGCCAGCTTGGTCTTCTTGGCGTCGTAGGTGTCGCGCAGGCCGCCGGTGACCGTCAGGGCGTCGGTCAGCTTGTAGCTGACCTGGCCGAACACCGCCCAGGAGGTGTTGAGGTTGTTCAGCTCGACCCAGTTGTTGGGGTTGCGGGCGGCGGTGGTGAGGAAATAGGCGCGCTGGAAGAAGTCGGTGGTGTCGCGCGAGTCGAAGTACAGCGCGCCGACCTGCCACTTCATGCGATCGTCGCCGTTGCTGGCCAGGCGGATTTCCTGGGTCAGCTGGTCGAGGTCGCGAACCTGGCCCATCGACTGGCCAAAGCCGTTGGGAACGCCATTGACCGGGAAGTTGGCCGCCGCGCCGCCGTCGGTGTCGCCGCGGCTGTAGCCGCTGGTCGTCTCATAGGCGCTGATCGAGGTCAGGGTCACCGGACCGAAGTCGTAGGCGATGTTCAGCGACGCGCCTTGCGTGTCGTAGGCCTGCGGATTGTTGTTGGCCTCGTCGAAGGCGACGCTGTCGCGCGGGGCGGTCGAGCTGTTGGAGCCCTTCTTCAGGGCGCCGCGCAGGAACAGGGTCGAGGTGCCCTCGTAGTTGCGGGCGTGGGCCGAGGCCAGGACCGTCAGCTGCTCGGTCGGGGTGGCCAGCAGCTGGATCCGCACGTCCTTCTCGTCGAAGCCGCCCATGGCGTTCTTCTTCGGGGTGACGGTACCGTCGGCGCTGGTCCCGGCGAAGGTGTTGTCGACATAGTCGTCGCGGTGCTGGTAGAGCGCCGAGACGCGGAAGGCCAGCTTGTCGGCCACGATCGGGCCGCCGATGCCGCCGTCGAAGGTGGTCGTGCCGTAGGTGCCGTACGAGGCGCTGGCGCGGCCTTCCAGGGTCTGGGTCGGCTTGTTGGTGTCGAACTTGACGATGCCGGCGGTGGTGTTGCGGCCGAACAGCGAGCCCTGCGGGCCGCGCAGCACTTCCACCTGCTTGACGTCGAACACCGGGTTGGACTTCAGCACCACGTGCTCCAGCACGACGTCGTCCTGGATGATCGACACCGGCTGCGAGGCGCCGAGGTAGAAGTCGATGTTGCCCAGGCCGCGGATGTAGAAGCGCGGGAAGATCCGGCCCGTGGTGGTCTCGGCGTAGAAGCTGGGCACCTTGCCCGACAGCGAAATGATGTCGTCGCCGCCGCCCTGGATAGCGCGCAGCTGGTCGCCGCCGACCACGGCCACCGAGACCGGCACCTTCTGCAGGTTTTCCGAGCGGCGCTCGGCCGTGACCACGATCTCGTCCAGGGCGGTCGAGGACGCCTCCTGGGCGAGGGCCGCCGTCGCGAACGACAGGGCCGAGAGACCGGCGCCCAGCAGGAGCGCGCCTTTACGAGCATTGAAACGAGACATTGAACCCCACCCTATTCGTGACAGGAAGACCGAGCCGACAAGAGAGAATCGAAAAAGCGCCGGTCGTTGAGTCCGCCGTCGCTTGTAAGGACCCGCTTACTTCTTTGCGGGCCTGCGGCCTATAGGCATGTTGCATGACAACGCCGTGACAGGCGTCCGGGCCTCCAGCTGAGCAGATTGTCGGCAGGCCGGCGGCGCCCGTCAGTCGGGCGCCTGATCCGACGGCAGGGCGTCGGCGCGCTCGCGACGCAGGCGCAAGGCCGCTACTCGCCCGCCGCCACCCAGGCCGCCGCCAGTTCGCGGTTCTTCGGCAGGTCCTCGGGGAAGTCCATCTCGGCCCAGTCCAGGCCCTCGATCGACTGGACGTGGACCACGTCGTGCTCCTGGGCGATCTGGTTGATGACGCTGAGGTACCAGCGCTTGAGGCCTTCCGGCGTGCGCAGGGCCTGCTCGACGATGCGGGTGAACAGGGCCGCGCCCTCGGGATCGAAGCGCAGGAAGCCGATCGACTCGGCGTCGTACTGCTCGATGGTCTTGCCGATGGCGCGCAGGCTGAGGCCCTCGGTCAGCACCTTCATGTCGTCGGCGTCGTAGCCGGCGGCCTTGCGGTCGATGGTGACGGTGATCGGGGCCGGCGGGGCGGCGATCAGGCGCGCGGCGATCGGCGCCGCGAACAGAGTGTCGCCGTTCAGCAGCAGGAAGTCGCCGCGCATCTCGCCGCGCGCCAGCCAGCACGTGGCGAGGTTGTCGGTCAGGGCGTAGAACGGGTTGAACAGGGTGCGGACCTTCAGGCCCGGAATGTCGAGCCCGGCGACCTCCTTCTCGACCGTGTCGGCGGCGAAGCCGGTCACCACCACCGCCTCGGTGATCCCCGCCTCGGCCAGATGCTTGAGCTGCCAGTGCAGCACGGTGCGGCCCGAAAGCTCGACCAGGCACTTGGGGCGGGTGTCGGTCAGGGGCGACAGGCGCTTGCCCTGGCCGGCGCTGAGGATGATGGCTTTGGCCGGTTTCGCCACGGGCGGAGTCTCGTCTGTCTGGAAAAGCGAAGAGCGCGAAATAGCGACGACGGGACAGGCCAACAAGCCCGCCCCGCCGCTTCAGGGCGCCAAGTACCAAGTTTCGCCGGGCGGGCGCAAGCGCGGCCCTTTTCCAGGAGCTGGCGTCCCCGGACGGCCGGCGATCCCGGCGGATCGCGCTCGCCAACGGTTTCATCGAAGGAATTGGAGCGGGCGATGGGAATCGAACCCACGACATTCTGCTTGGGAAGCAGACGCTCTACCTCTGAGCTACGCCCGCGTTGGACGAATGGGCAAGCCGCGCCGTCCAAGCGCCGAGCCCGTCTAGCCGGTTCGCGCCGTCTTCTCAATGGCTTCTTTGGGCCCCGCGTTGACGACGCCCTTGGGCCGGCGCACGATCGGATCAAACAGACGTTCGGGAGGAGAGCGCCATGGCCGACGGCCAGCACCACGCGAACGGGTCCGAGCGCGCCCCGGAACGCGCCCAGGATCGCGCCCCAGAACGCGCGAAATTCCACGCCATGGTCGACGGCACGCGGGAGGACTGGGCGATCATCGCCGACGCCTCGACGGAGTTCGGCCGCGACCTGCCCAAGCGCCTGATCTCGCACCTGAAACTGCTGCGAGGCGACTGCGGCGGCTTCGCCATCGACCGGCTGGACCACAGCCTCCAGACCGCCACCCGGGCCTTCCAGGACGGCCGCGACGAGGAATATGTCGTCTGCGCCCTGCTGCACGACATCGGCGACATCCTGGGCCCGCGCAATCACGCCGACATCGCCGCGGCGATCCTGCAGCCCTTCGTTTCCGAGGAGAACCACTGGATGGTGGCCCACCACGCCATCTTCCAGGACTACTATTTCTTCCATCACCTGGGCCTTGACCGCGACATGCGCGACCAGTTCCGCGGCCATCCCAGCTTCGAATACACCGCCCAGTTCTGCCATCTCTACGACCAGGAGGCCTTCGACCCGGCCTATCCGTCGATGCCGCTGGAGGCGTTCGAGCCGATGCTGCACCGGGTGATGGCGACGCCGAAGCGGTCGATCTATCTGCGGGCCAAGCAGGGCGCGGCGGCCCAGGGCGCCTAGGCGTCCGGCGCCTTTTCCTCGATCCAGGACCGGGTCTGGCTGAGGATTTCCTCCGACAGCACGGGATCGTCGATCGCCCGGGCCAGGACGACGGCCCCCACCATGGCGGCCCAGGTGCCGACCGCCTGGCGGCGCGCCCGCGCCGGGTCGTCGGCGGGCATCGTCGCGGCGACCCTGTCGATCTGCGACCGGAACCCCTCGGTCATGGCCAACCGCGCGGCGGCGGCCTGGCGGCGGATGTCCGCGACCAGGGCCGCCGTCGGGCACCCCTCGCCGACGCGGTCGCGGTGCCAGGGCGACAGGTAGGCGTCCAGATAGCCCGCCAGCCCGTCCTGCCCGCCCTGCCCGGCTTCCTGAACGGTGAAGATGTGCCCGATGGCCTGGGCGACCAGATCGTCCTTCGAGTCGAAATGACCATAGAAGCCGCCATGCGTCAGGCCGGCCGCCTTCATCACCTCGGCCACGCTGACGGCGTCGAAGCCCTTTTCGCGGAACAGCCGGCTGGCGGCGTCCAGGATGCGCAGCCGGTTGGCCTGCATCTGCTCGCGGCTGACCTTCATTCCGACAATCCTCCAATGGCCCGTTGACACATACATGATGGCTATCATATTTAGCAACAATCATGATGATGATCATGAATATTCCGCCACGCCTCGCTCGTCGGGGCAGCGCTTGGAGACGATCCCGATGAAGGCCTTCATCCTCGACCAGTATGAGAAGAAGGGCGCCTTGCGACTGGGCGACATGCCGACCCCGACGCCGGGCGACGAGGATGTGCTGGTCGAGGTGCACGCGGCCGGGCTGAACCCGCTGGATTCCAAGATCCGCGACGGCGAGTTCAAGTCGCTGCTGTCCTATCGGCCGCCGTTCATTCTGGGCCATGACGTGGCCGGGACGGTCGTCCGCGTCGGCGCGAACGTGCGGGCCTTCAAGGTCGGCGACGAGGTCTACGCCCGGCCGCGCGACGGCCGGATCGGGACCTTTGCGGAACTTATCGCCATCGACCAGGCCGACGTGGCGTTGAAGCCCAAGTCGGTCAGCATGGAGGAGGCCGCGTCCCTTCCGCTGGTCGGGCTGACGGCCTGGCAGGCTCTGGTCGAGCGCGCCAAGCTCCAGAAGGGCCAGAAGGTTCTCGTTCACGCCGGCTCGGGCGGCGTCGGCGCTGTCGCCATCCAGTTGGCCAAGCACCTGGGCGCGACGGTCGCGACCACGACCAGCACGGCCAATATCGACCTGGTCAGGGGCTTCGGCGCCGATGTCGTGGTCGACTACAAGTCCCAGGATTTCGAGAAGGTCCTGTCCGGCTACGACCTGGCCCTGAACAGCCTGGACGGCGACACGCTCCTGAAGTCGATCGAGGTGCTCAAGCCCGGCGGCAAGCTGATCTCGATCTCGGGTCCGCCGGATCCCGCCTTCTTCCGCGAGCGGGGACTGAACTGGGCCCTGCGGCTGGCCCTGCGCCCGCTGAGCGCCGGCGTGCGGCGCAAGGCCAAGGCCCACGACGTCAGCTATTCGTTCCTGTTCATGCGGGCGGACGGCGAGCAGCTGGGCCGGATCACCGCGCTCGTCGAGGCCGGGGCCCTCCGGCCGGTGGTCGACCGGGTGTTCCCCTTCGAGGCGCTCAACGACGCCCTGGCCTATCTCGACACCGGGCGGGCCAAGGGCAAGGTCGTCGTCAAGCTGAAGTGAGCGCGCCCGGCCGGGGCTCCGTCGCCAACATCCGAGGAAACGATCGTGAACACGCCTCAGCCAACGTCCGCCGACCCGACGAATACCTGGCGGGGCGCGCCGACCCGCGGCATCGACGTCGCGGGAACCAAGCTGGCCTACAGGCGGCTCGGCGTGACCACCGGCGTCCCGCTGGTGATGCTCAACCACTGGGGCGCGGTGCTGGACAACTTCGACCCGCGCATCGTCGACGGCCTGGCCGCGACCCGACCGGTGATCGCCGTCGACTATCGCGGCGTGGGCGCCTCGGGCGGCGACGCGCCCTTGACGGTGGCGGAAATGGCCCAGGACGTGATCGCCCTGATCCGCGCCCTCGGCTTGGCGCAGGTCGACCTGCTCGGTTTCTCGCTCGGCGGCTTCGTGGCGCAGGACGTCGTGCGGAAGGCGCCGAACCTGATCCGCAAGCTGATCCTGACGGGAACCGGCCCGGCCGGCGGCCAAGGCATCAGCGACGTCGGGCGGGTGTCCGCCCCGCTGATCGTCAAGGCCATGCTGACCTTCAAGGATCCCAAGTCCTATCTGTTCTTCACCGCGTCCAAGACCAGCCGGCGGGCCGCCAGCGCCTTCCTGGCGCGGCTGAAGGAACGCCAGGTCGATCGCGACAAGCCGATCACCATCGCCGCGTTCCTTCGGCAGCTGACGGCCATCCACGCCTGGGGCCGGCAGGCGCCGCAGGACCTGGGCGCGATCCGCAACCCCGTCCTCGTCGCCAACGGCGATCACGACATCATGGTGCCCAGCCGCAATTCGGTCGACCTGGCCAAGCGCCTGCCGAACGCCGAACTCGTTCTCTACGAGGACGCCGGGCACGGCGGCATCTTCCAGTATCACGAGGCCTTCGTGCCCAAGGCGCTGGCCTTCCTGGACGCGTGAGGCCGCCCGACCTTCCGCTCGGAGGTCCTATTTCACTCGCTCGGCCTTGATCCCCAGCTTGGCCAGTTGCGCCTGCAGGCTGTCGGGCCCGGCCAGATGGCCCGCCCCGACGGCGACGAAGCTGACGCCCGAGCCGGCCAGCTTGGCCTTCAGCTGGTTGGCCCAGTCCTGGTTCCGGCCGACCAGCAGCAGCTTGTAGACGTCCGGATAGTCGTCCTGCATCTCGTCGACCATCTGGCGCTTCAGCTCGCCCTGGTCGCCGGCCGCCCACGCGGCCACCAGGGCGTCGATCTTGGCCGGGCCCTCGTCGATTTCGTCCAGGGTGGAGTCCAGCAGCTGGGTCTCCTGGGCGGGCGTCATGTCGGCGAAGAAGCGGACCTGCTGCTCCATGGTCTCGAAGGCCGAGATCGGCTTGCCCGCCGCCTTGGCCTGGGCGGTCAACAGCTTTTCGACGCCGCTCTCGGGGTCGTAGCCGGCTCGCAGCAGCGGGGTCAGCGACACGGTCAGGGCCGCCAGCCAGGGCCGCATCGGCTCCAGGGCCTGGGGCGGAAAGCCCATGCCCTCGGCCGCGGCCCGCAGCTTGGCGTAGCGCTCGGGCTTCAGCTTGCCCGACAGCGGCGCGGCCGGGTCGACGCCGTATTTCAGCATCAGGGCCCGCGTCACCGCCGGGTCCTCGGGCTGCTCAATCTCCATGACCACGTCGTCGGCCTCCTGGAAGGCCTTGGCGATCCTGGGCGACCGCCATTGGGTGCTCGGCTTGAGCACATGCACCGTACCGAACAGGTAGATGGTGGAGTCCTTGTCCTTGATCGCCCAAAGGGCGGGCTCGGCCAGGACGGGGCTCGCCCCCATCGCCCCAAGAGCAAGCAAGGGGACGGCGACGAGGGCGAGGGCGAAGCGGCGGACGGATCCGAGCAGAATCAGCATTCCGCCACTGTTCCGCTCCAGGCATCGGCCGGCAAGGCGTCTACTTCAGGAAGGCCTCGACCTCGAAGGCGAAGGCGGCCGGCTGGTCCAGCATGATGAAGTGGTACGACCCGTCGATCCGCTTGACCCTGGCCTGGGTCATCGGGACGTAGGCGCCGGTGTAGAGCCGGTCGAACGCCGCCTGAGGCGCGATGGCCGGGTCCCACGGATAGAGCATCGTCGTCGGCGTCCTGATCGACGCCAGCTCGCCGCGCAGGTCGGTGGTCAGGTCGTCGTAGAGCGCGCGGCCCACCACCGAGCGGTCCGAGGCGAGGGTCGCGGCCGTGGCGGCCTTCAGCCCCTCGGGCGACTTGACCAGGCGGGCCATCATCGCGGTCTCCATGGCGGTCCAGGCCTCGGGCGTGGCGTTGACCGTGCGGTCGCGCATGGCGGCGGCCTGGGGCTTGATGCTCTCGACCGTCGCGGCGGGCGAGAAGACCATGGCGTAGAACGGCAGGCTGTCGACCACCATCAGCCGGCCAACGTCCTCGGGATGCTGGCGGGCCAGCATCAGGCCCATCAGCCCGCCCATGGAGTGGCCGATCACGGCGGGCGACTTCAGCTTGGCCGACCGGATGTAGCCGTCCAGGGCGTCGACGGTCGGCTGGATCACCGGTCCCTCGGCGTTGGCCCCGGCCGGGGCGCCGGCGAAACCGGCCACCTGGATCACGTGCAGGCGGTAGCGGCCCTGCAGCTGCTTGACGGTGTCGTCCCAGACAGCGGCCGACGAGGCCAGGCCGGGGATCAGGACCACGTCGGGTCCCTGCCCGGTCACCGTGACCGTGAAGCGGGGCGCGGCGGCCGAAGGGACAGCCACGGGCGCGGCATGGGCCGGATGGAGGACGGCGGCGGCTGTGACGAGGGTGGCGGCGCAGGCGAAGGCGGCGCGCGCCAGGATGCGGCGGACGTTCATGACAGTCTCCGGGTTAAACGTTTGAATTTTCGGACGAGGGCCTGGACAGCCTGACCGTCAGGCTTCGTCCTGGAAGATGGTCTCGATCGGCAGGCCGAACAGGCGGGCGATCTTGAAGGCCAGCGGCAGGCTGGGGTCGTACTTGCCCGTCTCCAGGGCGTTGACGGTCTGGCGCGAGACCTCCAGGCGCTCGGCCAGGTCGGCCTGGCTCCAGTCGCGCTCGGCCCGCAGGACCTTGAGGCGGTTCTTCATCAGCGGTACCGCCGGGCGATGAGCGGCTGGGACAGGCCCATGGCCACGGCGAAGATCGGCACCACCGCCCAGGCCGGCGCGTGCGGCGCCTTGCCGAAGGTCTCCAGGAAGCCCCAGACGCTGGCCGCGCCCAGGGTCACGGCGATGCCCCACAGCAGGCTCTGGATCAGGACCTCGCGATGGAACTCGTCGGTCTCCTCGGCCAGGTAGAACCCCATGCTGGCGATCGTGCCCAGGATGGCCGCGGCCGGGGCCAGGGCGATCAGGTAGCCCAGCGGCCCGGCGGTCAGGCCTTGGCGATGCAGCATCGTCGCCCCGATCAGCAGCACCACATAGGCCGACATCGAGATCCCGAACCGTAGCATGTAGCGCAGCATCGGCGGACGCAGGGGCTCGCGCCGGAACAGGCGGTTGGCCCCGTAGGCGAAGGCCAGCGACGCCGCCACCGTGCCCAGGCCGCCGACGAACGACCACGCCCCGCCCAGGGCTCCGACGCGCACCGACAGCAGGATCGCGCCGATGAACCCGGCGAACAGCATGAACTTCTTGAGGGCGCGAAACTCGCCGCGTTCGGACGTCATGTCTTGGCTCCCTGTCTTTTTGACAAGGATGCTTGTCTTATATTGTTGCAATCATGTCAAGCAAGCTTGTCAAAAGATCAAGGAAAGGCGACAGGCCGTCGCGCGTCAAGCGGCCTTGCGCGCCGAGGCGGCGTCGAAGCGCTCGGCGTGGCTGACATGGATCGGCCTGGCGGCGGACAGGCCCAGGGTCTGGGCCAGGCGGCTCTCGCCGCGCCCGCGCAGGATCGTCCAGCCGTAGCGGGAGAAAGGGTCCTCATAGTCGGCCCAGCGGATGATCCGGCCCTGGTCGTCGCAGCGCCAGATCGCCTTGTCGCAGCCCGGGATCGGGGCGGCCCGGTTCCAGACCGCCACCCGCCGGGCATGGGTCGAATAGGTCCCGCCGAAGAGTGTGTTCATGGCCCGGAAGCTCCACCGCCAGCGACTCGGTGAGTCGTTTCGCCGACAAAGGGAAACTAGCACTGGTGGAAGCGGAAATGGGGGCACACCATATCTGGTGCGACGCCGTGCCGCGCGACCAAATGGCCGATCAGAGGATGGACGAACGGCGGTCTTTGTCCAGCGCCACCACGACGTCGGCCCTGGCCGGCATCTCGCGGGCGATATGGCGGGTCAGGCGCTCGTAATACTGGACGAAGACGGCGACCTCGTCGTCGGTCATGGCCCCGCCCTGCCCCGCCGCCGCCAGCCGGTCCCTCAGCTTGGCCTCCTGCTCCTGGCGCCAGGCCAGCACCGTCTCGAAATCCGGCGCGGTGAACAGCACCAGCAGGTCCAGGCGGGCGAACAGGGGGCGATAGGGGCCGGCCAGGGCGGCGTTGACGTGGGCGCGCCACGCGCCGTCCGGGTCGCGGTCGCGCTCCAGGGCGTTGAGCGGCGCGGCCAAGGCCCCGGCCGGCTCGGGCCGCGCCCCGACGCACCAGCCCTCGAACAGCACGACGTCGACGGGGCCGGCGACCACCGGCCAGGCCTCGACCGGCGCGCGGTCGTCCGTGGCCTTGTCGAAGCGCGGCAGCGCGGTTTCGCCCTCCCCGGCCAGGCCGTCCAGCACAGCCAGGCCCAGGGCGATGTCGTGCGTCCCCGGCGCGCCGCGCGTGCGCAGCAGCGGGTGGACGTCGCGGGCCAGGGCCTCGCGATCGGCGCGCGGCAGGTAGAGGTCGTCCAGCGACAGGGTCGCCACCTTCAGCCCGCGCGCCTCCAGCAGGGCGGCCACGACCCGGACGGCCGTGGTCTTGCCCGAGCCCTGCGGGCCGCAGACCCCGACCACGAAAGCCGGCCCCAGGGCCACCGCCGCGATCCGGGCGGCCAGCGGCGCGTGCAGCCGCTCGACCTCGGCGGCGAAGTCGGCGGGCAGGCGCTCGTCCCGCAGGAAGGCGGCCAGCCAGTCAGGATCGATGGTCGTCATGCTTCCCCCTCTCCTTCTCCCCTTGCGGGAGAAGGTGTCGGCGGAGCCGACGGATGAGCAACTGTGTTTATCGTGCGTACTGCGGATCCCAGGCTTGGCCTGAGCGCAGCAGGGCGACGATGATGCC
>NZ_JBWKPX010000028.1:0-61053 GCF_059418465.1 Caulobacter sp. GW821-FHT09A05 | reverse complement strand
TCGCCTGCTGCTCCGTCGGCCCTCACGTCACGTCGTATCTGTATAACAGGCCCGACCGGCACCAGAGACGCAAGGTTGGTCCCGAAGGACCACCGACGGAGCTTCCCGCTCGATCGCCCCCGCCGCCGCATCGGTCGCTGGCCATGCGCCCTTTCCCTGCGACGAGGTGGGATCAGGATAAGGGTGTCTGGACGGGGTGAGGACAGAAACGGGTCGAGAAAGTTCAGGGTGTTGATTTTGCTGGTGTTTGCCCCGGATACGCCGAGCATAAGCGTCAACCGGGAACACGCCGTTGCGGCGCATCCCCGGCTTCGCCCGGGCCCAGCCGATGACGCCCGGGGAATCGAAACCCTTAGACCCCCACCCGGCGACGCTCTAGGATCGCGCCACGCCGAGAGGGCGGCTCGGCCCGCTGGATCTCCTGGCGCGCGAGCGTCCCGGCAGGAGCCGCCATGGCCAAGGGTCAGAAGAAGTCCAACAAGGAAGTCCGCAAACCGAAAGCGGACAAGAAAGCCGCACCGGCCTCGGTCTCGCCGTTCATCGTCACGCCGGGGAAGAAATAGGCTTTATCTCGCTCCCTTCGCCCTACAAAGGGAGCCATCATTACATCTCACGGCAAGACGCGCCGGGCTGAGCAGGTCAGTCCGGAACGCTATAGACTCAAGAGATGTAAGATTCGCACCGAACAAAGTGTCGAGTTTATCGTATAGAGTTCCTTACCCAACGATGTCGCGATCGCTATCAGCTAAGTCTGTCGGCATATCCATCTCAAGCGCCTGATCATGGTCGATTTCCCGGACAGCTTCTTCACTCCACTAGACGGTCGACCGAAAGGATGGGTCGACGAGGTCGAACTACGGCGTGCGCTTGACTGGTTCAAATCTTTCCTGCCGCTCGGAGAATGGAAAGTGCGGCGCAATGCTGCGACGGACCTACTCTACAAGGCAGCCATGGGGCAGGCGGCCGATGACCAGGGTCGGTTTTTCTCCACCGAAGATAAGATCGCTTGGTATCTTCTTCTCGGTGACGCTTTCCTCGACCATCCACATAACTACGAGCCGATGTATGGGTCTCGTGTTGTCCCGGCCTGGATGGCGATCGGCCGGAACTTGCACCTGCTCTTGGATGTCGAAGGTGTTGAGGATCGGGTTCGACGCACTCTCGGTGCGGAACGCAGCCAACCCAATGGCGGCTTGTTCGAGTTGCTGGTCGCGGCCGCCTACCGCCGCGCGGGCGCGACTGTCGCCTTTCTTCCCGAACGACGAGGCGGTCCCCGTACCCACGATATGGATGTCACGCTCGACGGTCGAACCTGGGCCATTGAATGCAAGCGCATGGAGACGGGCGAATACGGCGAACGCGAACGGCAGCTAGTCCGGGATCTCTGGGGGCCTTGTGTTGCAGGTTTGGCTCATGAGGAGCGTAGCACCATCTGCAATGCTCACTTCAAAATTCCGATCGACGCCGTTCCCGACGACTACCTGATCAAAGTCGTCCGGCGGTGGGTAGCTTCGGGGCTGGACAACCATGTGTGGGATGATGAGGTCGCGTGGGGTTCGGTCGGCAGGATCGACCTAGAGCCGCTTAAGGCCGCATTGGCGGAAGGTCCGGTTCTGACGGCGGGCACCCATATGTTGCAACTTCTGTGCGGTGTTCATCAGCGCAATCAAAACTTCAATCAAGTCCTCCACGCTAAGGCTTGGGACAGTCCGCGCTACACAGCTGAGTGTAACATGGCCATATTGCTACGCTGGGAGTGCCTGGCGGAAGCGGCGATTGAGGCCAAGGCACGGGATGTGTTCAAGAAGATGGTGGAAGCTGCGCAGCAACTGCCGCCAGATCGGCCTGGCATTATTCACATTGGGTTCGAGGCGGTCGAAGGCGATGAGGTCGAACGCCGACGGCACGACAAGATCATTGAGAACGCGGCGAACTTCGATCCCAGGGGCAAGCCCATCGAATGGCTATATTGCCACTACTTTGTGCCGGAGAGCCCACCGCTGACGAATTTCGTCTTTGATGAAACGACGCAATGGTGTGGCGTGCAGCCGACTGCGGCCCGCCCTGTCGAACATTTCTTCCTAGTAGTTCCGCCGGAGGCTGAGTACCGAGAAGGGCCGCACTGGCAGGATTGGCAAACGCCGACATAACCGTTTTCAGGATCGCACTACTGGGTCTGCTTTAGCCCCCAAAATGCAAACCGCCCGCCTCGCGGAGCGAGACAGGCGGCTGACAATCAAGCTTTGAAAGCGACTAATGTTTAGGCGGGCTGGTGCACGCCGGCTTCGTTCAGCCATTCCAGGATCTTGGCCTTGGGCATGGCGCCGACCTTCATCGAGGCCATCTGGCCGCCGCGGAACAGCATCATGGTCGGGATGCCGCGCACGCCGTAGCGCGACGGGGTGGTGGGGCTGTCCTCGATATTGACCTTGGCCACGGTGACGTGGTCGGCCAGTTCCTCGGAGATCTGCTCCAGGGCCGGGGCGATCTGCTTGCACGGGCCGCACCACTCGGCCCAGAAGTCGACCAGGACCGGCTTGTCGGCCTGCAGGACGTCCTTTTCGAAGGACTCGTCGGTCACCGTCACGGTGCTCATCGCTTGGCTCCATCTGCGCCCGGCGGAACGGGGCGCGCTAGAAAACTGTGGTCATCGGGGATTCGCGCCCCGTCTTGCGTCAAGATTTAGGGACCCGCGCCCGCCTCGGCAATGATCTAGAACAGCCGGGCCAGGGCCGAGGCCATCACCTTTTCTGGAACCGCCATGAGTTTGGGACCGTCCGTCCAGACGATCGCGGCCTCGATCGGGCGGTCGGGAAACACCTCGGCCAGCACGGCGGCATAGACGGCCATCTGCGACAGATAGGCCGGATCGGCCTGCTCGATGCGGTCGGGCGAGGGGCGGTTGGTCTTGTAGTCGACCACCAGGACGCGGTCGGGCGTCACCACCAGCCGATCGACCCGGCCGGCGATCCGCAGCTCGGGCGGCAGGGTCGCGGCGCCCCCGGCCACCGAGACCTCGGGCCGCGAGCCGGGACCGAACACCGCCGCGAACCGCGCATCCTCCAGCACGCCGAACGCGGCCGACGCCATTTCGGCGCGCTGCTCGTCGGTCAGGTCGCGCTCGGCGGCCAGCAGGCGGCCGGCGGCGGTTCTGCGCGCTCCCGGCTCGAGATCGGGGAGAAGCTGCAGCAGCCGGTGGATGATCTCGCCGCGCCGGTAGCGGCCCAGGCCGGCCACCACCGCCAGGGGCGAGGGCGCGCTGCCCTGGGCCTCGTCCTCCAGGGTCGAGGGGGCGGCGTAGCGGGCGGCGGGGGTCTCGGGCGCGGCCGGCGACAGGGTCCAGGCGGGCGTCGGGACGAGGGCGGGCGTCGCGCGCGGGGCCAGGGCCTGCGCCCGCATCGGGTCGGGTCCGAAGCGCCTGCGGCCGTCATCGCTGATTTCGCGGACGCCGGGCGCGATGTCCTCGTGGGTGAAGGCGGCCTGGGCGGCGGCGTACCAGCCGCCGACGTTCTCGTCCTTGGTCCGGGCGTCGATCCGCCCGCACAGGATCAACCGGTCCCGCGCCCGGGTCAGGGCCACGTAGTAGAGCCGCAGGGCCTCCTCGGCGTCCTTCTTCTCGCGCCGTTCGCGCGCGGCGGCGCTGGCCTCGCAGTCGTTGGCCTTGCTGGCGCACCACAGGAAGCCGCCGGCCTCGGTGCGCATCAGCGGCGAGCCGCGCGCCCCGCCCTTCATCGTGGTCTCCGGCAGGAAGACGATCGGCGCCTCAAGGCCCTTGGAGCCGTGGGCGGTCATCACCCGCACCTCGTGGCGCGCCCCCTCCATCTCGCGCTTGACCACGATGTCCAGGCTGGCGAAGTCGGCGACCAGGGCCTCCAGGTCGCGCACCCCGCGCTGCTCGGCGGCCAGGACCTGGGCCAGGAACTCGTCCAGGGCCTCGGCGGCCTCCTCCCCCAGGCGGGTCAGCACCTTGGCGCGGTTGGAGCGCACGCTGTCGTCCACCCGGCCCAGCATAAGGGCGTAGAACTCGAACGGCTGCCGGCGGCGGCTCTCGGCCAGGGCCCAGCGCAGCAGGTCGCGGGCGGCGGCCCATCGGGGCTGCTCGGCGGCGCGGTCGTTCACGACCCGCCACAGCGCGCCCGGCCGGCCCTTGGCCAGGGCGTAGAGATCGTCGTCCGACAGGCCGCAGAACGGGCTCTTCAGCAGGGCCGCCAGGGTCAGGTCGTCGTCGGGAAACAGGCAGAACCGCCCCAGGGCCAGCAGGTCGTCGAACACGATGTGGGCCGACAGGCTGAGGCGGTCGGCCCCGGCCACCGGCACGCCGCGCCGCTTCAGGGCCCGCAGCACCTCCTCGAACAACGCCTTGCGGCGGCGGACCAGCACCAGGATGTCGCCGGGATGGGCCGGCCGCCACTGACGGGTTTCCTTGTCGAACACCGCGTCGCCGCGGGCGATCAGGGCCTGGATCTCGGCGGCGATCTTCTCGGCCAGGCGGCGGTTGGCGCCCTGCTCGCTTTCGGCGTCCAGCGGCGCGTCCCAGGCCTCGCGCTCCTCGCCGGGCAGCTCGCGCTCCAGCGGCCACAGGTCGACGCAGCCCTTGTGGTCGAGCCGGAACGGCTGGTGGCGCACCAGGTCCTCGCCGGCCGGGGCCGGCACGCCCGAGCGGGTCTCGGGGGCCGAGAACAGGGCGTCGACGAAGCTCAGCACCTCCACCGTCGAGCGGTACGACATGGTCAGGGGCACGGCCTTGCCGACTCGGTCGGCGGCGGTGATCTGGGCGATGTAGCCCTGGGTCTCGGCCAGCAGGCGCTGGGGGTCGGCGCCCTGGAACGAATAGATCGACTGCTTCTCGTCGCCGACCACGAACAGGGTGCGGACGTCCTCTCCCGGATGCTGGGTCCGCCAGCGGACCGCGCCTTCGCCGGCGAAGAAGTCCGAGGTCAGGGCCCGCAGGATCGCCCACTGTTCGGGGGCGGTGTCCTGGGCCTCGTCCAGCAGGATATGGTCGATGCCGCCGTCCAGCTTGTACAGCACCCAGGCCGCGTCGACCTTCTGGGTCAGCAGCATCCTGGTCTTGTCGATCAGGTCGGCGAAGTCGAGCGCGCCGCGGGCGTCCTTCTCGATCTGGTGCGAGGTGATGTAGAGGGCGGCCAGGCGCAGGGCGTCGGCGCTGTCCTCGGCCACGCGCGCGGCCCGCAGCCATTCGCGGGCCTCCTCCAGCCGTTCCTGCTCGGCCAGCAGGCGCGTGCGCAGGTCTTCTCGTGACTTCAGGCCAGACGTCTTGGCCGGCCAGGTCATGGGCGTGCCGACCCCCTTCTCGGTGAATAGCGCCGCCAGGGCCTGGTCGAGGCCGGCGTCGGGATCGGTCGCCACGGCCCGAAGTTGGCCCGCGCACTTGATGTCGGTCTTGGTTCCGTTCAGCAGCACCTCGGCGACCGCGCGCCACAGGTCGCGGTCCAGCTTGGCCATGGTCGCGGCCGTAACGGCCTCGACGCTGCCGGGGCCGTCATGGAAGCCGCAGACCCGCCAGACGTCCTCGACCGCGCCCTGCAGGCCGCCGGCCCGCGCCAGATACTCACCGATCGCCCCGCGCTGGCTCTCGAACGTCGCGAACATCGCCTCGAAGCTGGCGAAGTCCAGGGCCACCGAGAAGCGGGCATAGGCCTCCGCGAACGCATCGTCGTGGTCGGTGACATAGGCCGCCACCTGCCGCAGCGCCCCTTGGGCGATGGCGGCCGAGGCGCTGTCGTCCATCACCTGGAAGCCGGGCGACACCCCGGCCTCCAGCGGGAACCGCCGCAGCAGCTTCTCGCAGAAGGCGTGAATGGTCTGGATCTTCAGCCCGCCGGGCGTTTCCAGCGCCTTGGCGAACAGGCCCCGGGCCTTGGACAGCGCGCGGTGGCCGAAGCCGGCCGGGTCGCGCCCTTCCAGCGCGCCTAGCTGCTCGCGCAGCTTGACGTCGGGGGTGACGCACCACTCGCCCAGCCGCTCGAACAGTCGGCGCTGCATCTCGGCGGCGGCGGCCTTGGTGTAGGTGACGCACAGGATCGCCTCGGGCTCGGCGCCGGCCAGCAGCAGGCGCGCGACCCGGTCGATCAGGGTCTTGGTCTTGCCCGACCCGGCGTTGGCCGTGACGAAGGCCGAGATCGCGGGGTCGGCGGCGATGCGCTGGGGGTCGATGGTCGAAGCGTCGGACATCACGAAGATCCTCCCCCTCTGGGGGAGGTGTCGCGAAGCGACGGAGGGGGTCTTGCGGAGTCGGCGGGTGAAACCCCCTCCGGCCCTTCGGGCCACCTCCCCCAGGGGGGGAGGATCTGCGCTTGTGGGCCCGTCACTCCGAACCCTCCCCGTCGTCGCCGCTGGTCGACCACTCGAACACCCGGGCCAGGTGGCCGTAGTCGCCCGCGTGGTCGTGGACGAATTGCGGGGCCACCCGGGACAGATACGGTTGCTTCGGATTGTCGTAGCGCTCGATCAGCGCGCGCAGGCCGTCCAGCGCCTTGGCCGCCGCGTCCGTCGCCTCGGCGCCCGCGGCGGCGCGCACCTCCTCGACGCCGGCCGGCTTGCGGCCGGTGACGCGCAGATAGGTCAGGTCGCCCGGCTCGCGCGGACCGATGTCGGGAAAGCCGCCCGCGCGCAGAATGGCGGCGGTCAGGGTCAGTTGGGGCGAAAAGCCGGTCTCGACCTGTTTCTTCGACGGCGCGGCGCCGGTCTTGTAGTCGAGGATGTGGGCCAGGCCGTCGGGCGTCGGCTCGATCCGGTCGGCCTTGGCGGTGACCGTGAACGGCCGGCCGCCGATGTCGAAGGTCAGCGCGCCGGCCGCCTCGACCACGATGCGTTCGGCGTTCGCCCGGCGGCGGGTCTCCAGCTCGGCGACCCACAGGGCCGCCTCGCGGGCCAGGGCGCGTTCGCGGGCCAGGGCGGCGGCCGGCATGCCGGCCTTCTCCAGCTCGTCCAGATAGAGCCGCGCGAAGATCTCGGCGGCGTCGGCCGGCACGGGACCGGGATGATCGAGGGCGAAGGTCTCGAACGCCGCGTGGATCGCCGTGCCCCGCGCCCGGGCCTCGACCGGCTCGTCGGGACGGTCCAGCGGATAGAGCCTGAGGATGTCGCGGGCCCAGACGGCGTAGGGGTCGCGGGTCAGGGCCTCGACCCGGGTGACGGCCAGCTTGCGCGGGCGGTCGGCGACCGGCGGGGTCGGCGCCGGGCGCTTGATGGGCTCGTAGGGTCCGGGGGCGTCCAGGTCGCGGGCCCAGGCCAGGACGTCGGGGCGCTCGGCCAGGCGGCCGCCGGCCCCGCGCGCCAGGGTCTTCAGCCGCCACAGCCAGCGGCTCTCGACGGCCGGCGCCCCGCCGCGCCGCTCGCTGTGGACCAGGACCACGTCCGGCGCGCAGGCGGCCTGGGCGAAGTCATGGGCGGTCAGGCCGATGCGGCGCTCGGGCGGCGGCAGGCCCAGCCGGGCGCGCATGGGCCGTGACAGGAACGGGTCGATCGGCGCGCCGCGCGGCCAGATTCCTTCCTCGAGGCCGGCCAGGATCAGCCGGTCGGCCCGCACCATCCGCGCCTCGATGGCCCCGAAGATCCGCAGGCGTGGGTGGGTGGCGCCGCCGGTGCGCAGGGTCTCCTCGTTGACCAGCCGGTCCAGCAGGTCGGCGAAGCCCTGGGCCGAGGCCGGCGGCAGGGCGACCCCGTCGGTGATCAGCGACGATAAGAGGCCCGCCAGGCTCTCGCCGGCCGAGCCGGCCCACAGGTCGGCCGGATCGGCCAGGGCCTCCAGCGCCTCGACCAGGGCGCGAGCGGCGGCGGCCGGCTGGCCCGCCCTGGGGTCGGCGACATAGGGCGCGGCCACGCGATGGGCGGCGGCCAGCACGCGCTCGACCAGCGTCTTGGCGTCGGGATGGTCCGCGAGCCGCTCCAGCAACTGGGCGGCGTCGCGCGGAGCCGGGCCGCGCAGGCCCTTCAGCTCCAGGTCGCGCGCGGCCTGGGCGTCGGCCCGCAGCAGCGGATGCTTGGCCACGGCCAGCAGGCGCACGGGGGCCAGCGGATCCACGGCCAGGCCGGCCACGTGCTGGGCCAGGATCGCCGCGGCGCTGGCGGCCAGGGGCGCGCCGGCCGAGCTGTCGGGGACCACGCCCCAGCGCATGAGGCGGGCGCCGACCCGCCGGGCCAGCTCCTGGTCGGGCGTGACCAGGGCGGCGGTCAGGCCGGGGGTCTCCAGGGCCTCGCGCAGCAGCAGGGCGCAGGCCACGGCGGCCTCCTCCTCGGTGCGGGCGCTGACCAGGGACAGGCCCTTCAGCCCCTCCTCGATCGGGTCCAGGCCCGGCGCCTCGGCGCGCAGCCGGTCGATCTGGGCCAGCCAGTCGGCGGTGGCCTCGGCCGGGCGCAGGGCCTCGTTGATCAGGCGACGGCGCCAGCGGCCCCGGCTGTCGGCCTCGGGCCACCAGGGCCGGACGTCGGCGCGGGTCGCCCCGGCCCCGACCAGCAGGCGCTTCATCGCTCCCTGCGGATGCTGCTCGCCCGGCAGGCCCTCGATCTTGTCCCAGGCGTCGTCGGCCAGGCCGTCGTCCAGGCCGGGCAGCACCACCGCGCCCCGCGGCAGGCCGGCGATCACCCGCAGCAGGCGGGCCGTGGCCGGCGCCGTGCCGGTCGAGCCGGCGGCGACCAGCACCCCTTGGGGCGGGCTTTGCTCCCATTGGTCCGAAAGCGCGTTCAGCAGCCGCACCCGCCGATCGCTGACGTCGATCAGCCCCATCTCGTCCAGGCGCTTCGGCCAGGCCGTCAGCACCGCCTTCAGGAACCGCGCCGAGACCTGCCAGTGCTGGGCGAGGTCGCCCTCGGCCAGGCCGTCCAGCCGACCGTCGTCGGCGACGACCTCCTCGATCTGGCAGCTGTCGAGGAACTCGGCCAGGGCCTTGGCCATCTCCAAGGCCTGGCCCGCTTGCGGCTGGAACGACAGCAGATGGGCGTGCTCGGCCACCAGCCGGGCCAGCTCGAACCGGCGGCGGCGCGAGGAGACGGCGGGGGGCAGGTCCAGGCTCAGGTCGCCGGGCTCGAACGGCGGCTCGCCCTCGTCCAGGTCGCCCAGCGGGCGGATCTGCGGCAGCAGCAGGGCCTTGCCGCCGCCCGCCGCCACAAAGGCGTCGGCCAGGGCGCGGGCCCCGCGCCGGGTGGGGGTCAGGACGGTGGCGGCGGCCAGGGCCTCAGGGCCTAGCGGCGAGAGGGCGTCCAGCAGCCCGCGCGCCAGGTCCTCGACGAAGGGCCGGTGGGCGGGGATCGAGAACCAGCGCGGCCCCGGGCTGTCGAAGGGGCCGGCCATGGTCAGGGGCGTCCCGCCAGCCGGGCCTCGGCGATGTCCCGCGCTGCGGGATCGCCGACGTGCATCCACACTCCGGACGGCGCGACGCCGTGCACCCGGCCCTCCGCGGCCAGGGCCTTCCAGATCGGCGTCAGCGAGAACGGGCCCTCGGGACCGTCGGCCACCACCTGGGGCTTGCAGATGTGGACGCCGACATAGACCAGGGGCGCGATCTCGCCGGGGGCCTTGAAGCGCACCACGCCGTCGTCGCCGAGGAACACGTCGCCGGAGTCATGGAAGCCCAGGGATCCGGTGGTCGAGGCCAGCATCAGGCAGACATCCATCCGCTCCGGATCCCAGGCCCGGGCCACCGCCTCGATGGCCGAGGCGTCCTCGATCCACACGGAGTCGATATTGGCCACCCAGATCGGGTCGTCGCCTAGCAGCGGCAGGGCGTGCTTGACGCCGCCGCCGGTCTCCAGGGCCTGGGGCCGCTCGTCGGAAATCACGATGCGGGGCAGCGGATGGGTCTCGGCGCGGCGGACCAGATGGGCCTCCAGCCGGTCGGCGAAATAGTGGACATTGACCACGGCGGTCTCGACCCCGGCGGCGGCCAGGCGGTCCAGCATGTGGTCGATCAGGGCCCGGCCGCCCACCTCGACCAGGGCCTTGGGCCGGTCGTCGGTCAGGGGGCGCATGCGGGTGCCCAGGCCCGCGGCGAGGACCATGGCGACTTTGGGAGCTTGTCGGGGCGCGGCGCTCATCGGCGTGTCTCCACCGGCACGTGGGCGTCGAACCAGGCTTTCAGCCCGGCCAGGGCTGGATTGGCGAAGCAGACGTCGAGATAGGTCCAGAGCCGGGGGATGAAGTCGGCGTAGCGGGGCTTGCCGTCGCGGGTGACCAGGCGGGCGAAGATGCCCAGGATGCGCACGATATTGAGCGCGCCCAGGGCATGGTAATCGGCCAGGAAGGCGGTGCGGTCGAGGTCCGCCCGGCCGGCGAGATAACGTTCCAGGCTGGCGGCCTCGCGCTCGGGCGAGACGGTGCGGCGGGCGTCGTGCAGCAGCATCGACAGGTCCCAGGCCGGATGGGCCACCACCGCGTCCTGAAAGTCCAGCAGCCCGACCCGGGCCGCGCCGTCGCGGTCGGGCAGCCAGATCAGGTTCTCGGCATGATAGTCGCGATGACAGAAGACGGTGGCCCCGGCCTCGCCCCGGGCACGGATCGGCGCCCACAGGACTTCCCATTCGGCCAGGGCGGCGGCGTCGAAGGTCAAGGCGCGGAACTTCGGCTGCCATTCGACGAAGATGTCGTGAGACGTCTTCAGCGCCAGGTCGTCATAGGTCAGCAGCGGCCAGGTCGAGCCGTCGAAATCGAGGACGCCCGGCGTCGGCGCGGCATGGATCGCCAGCAGGCCGTCGATGGCGGCGTCGTACAGCGGGGTCTCGTCGGTCCCGCTCTCGATCAGCCGGGCATAGAGGTCATCGCCCAGGTCTTCCAGCACCGCCAGGCCCGCGCCCGGATCCGCGGCCAGCACCTTGGGCGCCGACAGGCCTTGGGCCCTCAGCCAGCCGGCGCAGGCCACGAAGGCGTCGACCCGGCCGGCGGCCAGGCGGGCCAGGGCGTTGTAGCCCAGGGCGACGCGCTCCTCCGGCGTCGCATCCGGCGGACAGGGCGCGGTCTCCGCCGATGGCGGCTGATCCATGAAGATGAAGCTTGAGTCGCCCCGGTGCAGGCGCTCGTAGGCGCGGGTCGAGGCGTCGCCGCCCAGCGGTTCGCGGCGGGCGTCGCCGAAACCGGTCCGGGCCAGGAAGGCCGCCTTGAGGGTTTCGCGATCAGAGCTCAAGCGTTCGTCCTTCGAAGGTTCCGTGCGGCGTGAGGACGGCGCGGCGCGCCGATCCGTCTTCGCCCACGGGGGTGATGTCTATAGCGAGTCGGTCGGCCGGCAGGCGGCCTTGCAGGCGCTGGGGCCACTCGATCAGCACCGCGCCGTCCTCCAGCGCCTCCTCCAGCCCGATCTCGTAGGCCTCGTCCGGGTCGGTCAGGCGGTAGAGGTCGAAATGGGCGACCGGGAAGTCGGGGCCGTCATAGAACTGCACCAGGGTGAAGGTCGGGCTGGGCACCTCCTCGTCGGGCGAGGTCAGGGCGCGGACCAGGGCCCGGGCCAGGGTCGACTTGCCCGCCCCCAGGGGACCGGTCAGGCAGACGGCGTCGCCGGGCCGCAGGGCCAAGGCCAGCTTTTCGCCCAGGCGCTGCGTGGCGGCCTCGTCGGACAGGAAAATTTCGGTCATCGCAACACCGCGTCGGGATGGGTGGGCAGAACGCGTTCGACGAAGTGCTTCAGCGCGCCGGCGGCCATGGCCGCGTCGGGGTCCAGCGCCCGGGCGGGGATCGGCTTGCCGACGATCAGCGAGAATCGCCGCCCGCGCTTGTTGAGCATCTCGTGGAACAGGGTGATGTCGCGCAGCTCCTGGAACCGGCCGTCGAACAGGTGGAACAGGGTGGACCAGGGGCCGGTCAGGTGCATGGGCACGATCGGGGCGCCGCTCCAGCGGGCGATCGACACGGCCGAGGCCTGCCAGGGCTTGTCCGTGAGCCGGCCCCGGACCTTGGTCGCCAAACGCCCGGCGGGAAAGATCACCAGGGCCTGCCCGGCCTTGAGCGCCGCGCGGGTGCGCTCCAGCACGCCGCGCGTCTGGGCCAGGGTGCGCTTGGCTTCGACCCACTCGACCGGGATCAGCGCCTCGCCCAGGCGCGGGCAGACCCGCAGGGCGTCGGCGTTGGCATAGAAGGTGATGTCGGGCCGCCGCGCCTTCAGGGCGTCGTAGACCGCCACCCCGTCGGCGATGCCGGTGGGGTGGTTGCAGACGGCCAGGGCCGCGCCCCTGGCCGGCAGGTTGTCCAGGCCCTGGACGTCGACGGACAGGCCGAGCAGGCCGGACACGTAGTCCAGCGCCTCGCGGCCGCCCATCGGGGCGACGGCCTCGGCCAGGGCGCGGGCCTTGCCGTAGCTGAGCAGGGCGTGCAGCGGCCCGCGCGCCAGCGGCCAGGCCGGCGAGCCGCACAGCTTCGGCGCCCGCTCGGCGATCAGGGTGTCGATGATGTGGGGGCCGGCCGGGATCGCGGCCTGCGGCGTGGTCATCCGCCGAGTCTAGAGAAGCCGCCGCGCGGTTCCAAGGGAGGGCGGACATTTGACGGATCGGCCGCTACATCGGAGGTTGGGCCGGAAGAGGGGAGTTTCCTGGCATGAAGCGTTTTGGTCGCTGGCTCGTCGCCATCGTCGTGATCGCCGCCGTCGCGGCGGGAGCGTGGACCTACTGGAACGTCGAGCTGCGCTGGCGGCCCAAGACCATCACCAGGAACCAGGCCGAGATCGCCAGGATCCTGGAGACCGCCGGCTGGGTGTCGCCAGGGCTGAAGGGAAAGAAGCTCTACATGGTCAGCTTCCGCACCTGCCCCGACTGCGTGCGGTTCAAGCATGAGGAGTATCCGGGCCTGCACAAGGCGGGGGTCGACACCCGGCTGATCGAGATCGCCCGCGCCGACCGCAACGGCGTGCCCAAGTCCACCCCGGCCGAGCGGGCGACCGTGGCCGAGCTGTGGGTCAACCGCAGCTGGGCCCTGTCGGAGACGTGGGACGCCACCCCGGTCGAGGCCTGGACGGCCAAGGGGATCGCCCCCGCCGACGGCGACGTCGCCCGCACCGCCGTGATCGAGGCCGGCCGCAAGACCGTCGAGGACCTGCGGCCGCTGCTCAAGGCCAATGGCGTCGACTTCGCCTATCCGCTGCTGGTCTGGTGGACCCCGGACGGCAAGATGAAGGCCTGCGCCTGCGAGCGGCGCGAGACGTACCGGTTCGTGCGGAAGGACCTGGGAGTCTAGAGGTTCGACTCAAAGTTGTCATCCCGGAAGCCTCGCAGAGGCTGTCCGGGACCCAGGGGACTGGGTAAAGGCCTTGCGGTTCACCTGGGTCCCGGACAAGCGCTGCGCGCTTTCCGGGATGACAACGCGAACAGGTATCGAAAGAGGGTGAACCCTAGACCGGCCGGTTGCTGATCTCGGCCTTGCGGGCCTGGCGGGTCTTGGTTCCGTGCTGGTGGTCGAGGTCGCCGTCGCGGGGCGCGGCGCCGGTGTCGAGCTCCAGGTTGTCGTCGGCGTCGTACAGCGCCGCCGTCGCGCCTTCGGGCGCGAGGTCCGAGGGAATCGCGCGGTCTTCGGGCTGGGCCATGTCGGTCTCCTTCTGACGTGTCAGGGAAGCTAACGGCCTCGCCCCCGGCCACGTTTCATGACCGGTTCGTGACCTTCGCGCGCCTGTTGGGCCTTTCCCCGCCGCCGCCGCCGCGCTAACCGGATCGGCGATGCCCACGTCCGTCCGCACCGCCTACCGAGAACGCCTGGCCCAGGGCGAGATCAAGCCCGACGTCGCCCAGGCCGCCGCGGTCGACGCCCTGTCGCGGCTGGAGGCCGACCTCGACAACGCCGGCGAGCCCGGCTTCTCGCTGTTCGGCCGCAAGCCCAAGGGCCAGAAGGGCGTCTATCTGTGGGGGCCGGTCGGGCGCGGCAAGTCCATGCTGATGGACCTGTTCTTCGACAGCGCCCCGGTGACCAGAAAGCGCCGGGTGCACTTCCACGTGTTCATGGCGCAGGTGCACGAGCACATCAACGCCTGGCGCAAGGGCGACGCGGGCGAGCGCAAGGCGCGCTTCGGCCAGCACAAGGGCGACGATCCGATCGCCCCGACCGCCGACCTGATCGCCGCCGACGCCCGCCTGCTGTGCTTCGACGAGCTGCAGGTCACCGATATCGCGGACGCGATGATCCTGGGCCGGCTGTTCGAGGCCCTGTTCGCCCAGGGCGTGACCCTGGTGGCCACCTCCAACCGCCCGCCCGACGACCTCTACAAGGACGGCCTCAACCGCCAGCTCTTCACGCCGTTCATCGAGATGCTGAAGGAGAGGCTGGAGGTCGTGGCGGTGCGCGGGCCGGTGGACTTCCGGCTGGACCGCCTGCGCGCCGCCCGCACCTGGCTGGCGCCCGACGACAAGGCCAACGCCGTCGCGTTCGACGCTCTGTGGACCGACATGCTGGACGGGGCCGAGGAGACCGGCGCCAAGCTGGAGGTGCTGGGCCGCAAGATGCACTTCCCCCGGGCCGCCGGCGGCCTGCTGCGCGCCTCGTTCGCCAGCCTGTGCCAGCAGGCCCTGGGGCCGCAGGACTATCTGGCGATCGCCGAGCGCTTCCACACCCTGTTCCTCGAGGACGTGCCGTTGCTGACCCCCGAGCGGCGCGACGCGGCCAAGCGGTTCAACACCCTGGTCGACGCCCTCTACGAGGCCGACGCCAAGCTGGTGGCCCTGGCCCGCGGCGAGCCGGAGGCGCTGTATCCGGCCGGCGACGGGGCGTTCGAGTTCGAGCGGACGGTGTCGCGCCTGCAGGAGATGCGCTCGGCCGACTATGTGGCCCGGGTGCGGGACTAGGAGAGGCCAATGAGCGTCAAGGATCGCGTCCGCGTCCACGAGACCCGGCTGCTGTCGGACAACTGGTACGTCCTGAAGACGACCACCTTCGACTGGAAGCGCCGCGACGGGACCTGGCAGACCCAGTCCCGGGAGGTCTACGACCGCGGCAACGGGGCGGTGCTGCTGCCCTACGACCTGGCCCGTCGCACCGTGCTGCTGGTCAAGCAGTTCCGCTATCCGGCCTTCGTCAACGGCCACGACGACCTGCTGATCGAGGCCGCCGCCGGCCTGCTGGACGACGCCGAGCCGGAGGTGCGCATCCGCGCCGAGGTCGAGGAGGAGCTGGGCTATCGCCTCGGCGCGGTGACGCCGGTGTTCCAGGCCTTCATGAGCCCGGGCTCGGTGACCGAGATCCTGCACTTCTTCGTCGCCCCGTACGACGCGACGATGCGCATCGGCGACGGCGGCGGCCATCCGGACGAGGGGGAGGACATCGAGGTGCTGGAGCTGGATATCGACGAGGCCCTGGCCATGATCGCCGACGGCCGCATCCGCGACGCCAAGACCATCATGCTGCTGCAGCACGTGGCGCTGAATCTGTTTCGGCCCTAGGTCCGGAGTCCGTAATCGTCCAAAGGCGGTTGTCCGGGATGACAATGTCAAAGAGAGCGTGGATTTTCTCGAGGGCCATGGACCGTCGGACAACGCCCTGCCGATGAAGCGCTGAGAACGTTTCTCAACAAGGGCGGCCGCGTTGACACCCCCGGCGTCGCGCTTAAAAGCATCCCGCAACGCACAAAGCCAAAGGTTGGACGCAACCATGACCGACACCCGCGGGGGACTTCCCGACCGCCCCCTGTCGCCACACCTGCAAGTCTGGCGCTGGCACATCACCATGGCCTGCTCGATCCTGCACCGGGCCTGCGTGTTCGCGCTGTATGTCGGCGTCCTGCTGCTGGCCGGCTGGGCCGTCGCCCTGGCCTCGGGTCCCGAGGCCTACGCCTGTTACGCCGGGGCCCTGGGCTCGCCGCTCGGCAAGCTGGTGCTGTTCGGCCTGACCGTCGCCCTGCTCTACAACGTCGCCTACACCGTTCGGCAGTCCTTCTGGGACATGGGCAAGGGCTTCACGCCGAAGACCGCCGACATGACCGGCGCCGGCGCCATCGCCTTCGCGGTGGTCGGCGCGATCGTCGTCTGGGTCATCGCCGCCCAAACCGGAGCGCTCTGATCATGGCTGGTCCTTCTTCTTCCGCTCGCTTCCGCACGCCGATGTCCCGGGCCCGCGGCCTGGGCGCCTCGCACCACGGCGTCGGCCATTTCGTCACCGAGCGCGTGTCCGGCCTCGCCCTGATCCCGCTGGCCCTGTGGGGCCTGTTCGCCGGCCTCCGCCTGGCGGGCCTGGGCTTCGACGGCGCCGCCGAATGGGTGGCCATCCCGCACAACACCGTCCTGCTCAGCCTGCTGATCGTCGTCGCCCTGATCCACCTGAAGGGCGCGGTGCAGGTGGTGATCGAGGACTACATCCCGGACTTCACGACCAAGACCGTCCTGGTCCTCGCCAATCTTTTCGTCTGCGTCCTCGGCGGCGCTCTTGGGGTCGTGGCGATCCTCAAGGTCGCCTTCACCGGAGCCTTCTGATGTCGGCCTACAAGTTCATCGACCACAAGTTCGACGTCGTCGTCGTCGGCGCCGGCGGCTCGGGCCTGCGCGCCGCGCTGGGCTGCGCCCAGGCCGGGCTGAAGACCGCCTGCGTGACCAAGGTGTTCCCGACCCGCAGCCACACGGTCGCCGCCCAGGGCGGGATCTCGGCCTCGCTGGGCAACATGGGCCAGGACGACTGGCGCTGGCACATGTTCGACACCGTCAAGGGCTCGGACTGGCTGGGCGACCAGGACGCCATCGAGTACCTGACCCGCAACGCCCCGGCCGCGGTCTACGAGCTGGAGCACTGGGGCGTGCCGTTCTCGCGCACCGTGGACGGCAAGATCTATCAGCGCGCCTTCGGCGGCATGACCAAGAACTTCGGCGAAGGCCCGATCCAGCGCACCTGCGCGGCGGCCGACCGCACCGGTCACGCCATGCTGCACACGATGTACGGCCAGTCCCTGGCCCACGACACTGAGTTCTTCATCGAGTACTTCGCCCTCGACCTGATCATGGAAGACGGCGTCTGCCGGGGCGTCACCGCCTGGAAGCTGGACGACGGCACCCTGCACCGGTTCCAGGCCCAGATGGTCATCCTGGCCACCGGCGGCTACGGCCGCGCCTATTTCTCGGCCACCTCGGCCCACACCTGCACGGGCGACGGCAACGCCATGGCCCTGCGCGCCGGCCTGCCGCTGCAGGACATGGAATTCGTCCAGTTCCACCCCACGGGGATCTACGGCGCCGGCTGCCTGATCACCGAGGGCGCCCGCGGCGAAGGCGGCTACCTGACCAATTCCGAGGGCGAGCGCTTCATGGAGCGCTACGCCCCGTCGGTGAAGGACCTGGCCCCGCGCGACATGGTCAGCCGGGCCATGACCATCGAGATCCGCGAAGGTCGCGGCGTGGGCCCCAACAAGGACCACATCTTCCTGCACCTGGACCACCTGGACCCGAAGATCCTGCACGAGCGCCTGCCCGGCATCTCCGAGACCGCCAAGGTCTTCGCCGGCGTCGACGTGACCAAGGCCCCGATCCCGGTCCTGCCGACCGTCCACTACAACATGGGCGGCATCCCGACGAACTACCACGGCGAGGTCGTCACCAAGTCGGGCGACAATCCCGACCAGGTGATCCCCGGCCTGATGGCCGTGGGCGAGGCGGCCTGCGTCTCGGTGCACGGCGCCAACCGCCTGGGCTCCAACAGCCTGATCGACCTGGTGGTGTTCGGCCGCGCCGCGGCCCTGCGCTGCGCCGAGATCCTCAAGCCGATGGCCACCCAGCCCGAGCTGAAGGACAGCATGACCGACGCCCACGTGGCGCGCTTCGACCGCTTCCGCAACGCCAACGGCGGCACGCCGACGGCGGCCCTGCGCCTGGAGATGCAGAAGGCCATGCAGGAGGACGCCGCGGTGTTCCGCACCGGCGAAAGCCTGGAAAGCGGCGTCAAGCGCCTGCAGGCGGTCTGGGACAAGGCCAGGGACATCAAGGTCAGCGACCGCGGGCTGGTGTGGAACACCGACCTGATGGAGACCCTGGAGTTCGACAACCTGATCGGCCAAGCCGTCGTCACCGTGGCCGGGGCGGTCAACCGCACCGAAAGCCGCGGCGCCCACGCCCGCGAGGACTTCTCCACGCGCGACGACGCCAACTGGATGAAGCACACCCTGGCCTGGCTCGACCAGTCGACCGGCAAGGTGAACATCGATTTCCGGCCGGTGCACAGCTACACCATGTCGAAAGACATCGACTACATCCCGCCCAAGCAGCGCGTGTACTGAGGGTACGATCGATGGTTCAGCTCACCCTCCCGAAGAACTCCACCGTCCAGAACGGCAAGCACTGGCCCGCCCCGGCCGGCGCCAAGAACACGCGGTCGTTCAAGATCTACCGCTACGACCCGGAAGACGGCCGCAACCCGCGCTGGGACACCTACGAGGTGGACGTCGACGCCTGCGGCCCGATGGTCCTGGACGCCCTGCTCTACATCAAGAACACCATCGACCCGACGCTGGCCTTCCGCCGTTCGTGCCGCGAGGGCGTCTGCGGCTCGTGCGCGATGAACATCGGCGGCCGCAACACCCTGGCCTGCACCCACGGCCACGCCGACACCCCCGGCAAGGCCGTGCAGATCAGCCCGCTGCCTTCGCAGCCGGTGGTCAAGGACCTGATCCCGGACCTGACGCTGTTCTACGCCCAGTACGCCTCGATCGAGCCCTGGCTGCACACCGTCACGCCCGAGCCGCAGACCGAGTGGAAGCAGTCGCCGGAAGACCGCTCCAAGCTGGACGGCCTGTACGAGTGCATCCTCTGCGCCTGCTGCTCGACCTCGTGCCCCAGCTACTGGTGGAACGGCGACAAGTATCTGGGCCCGGCGACCCTGCTGCACGCCTATCGCTGGCTGATCGACAGCCGTGACGAAGCCACGGGCGACCGCCTCGACAATCTCGAGGACCCCTTCAAGCTCTATCGCTGCCACACGATCATGAACTGCGCCCAGGTCTGCCCCAAGGGGCTGAACCCGGCCAAGGCGATCGCCGAGATCAAGAAGATGCTGGTCGAGCGCGTCGTCTAGCCCGGCGCGCTTTTCGCCTCGTCCTTCGACGGGCTCGGGACGAGGCTCATCCAATCGCCGTAGAAGGCGGGTCCGCCACGCGCTAGGACCGGCCTTCGAGCCCAAGGCCGGTCGGCTTGCAAAAAGGTGACGCTGTCGTCATCTTTGCTCGAACGGGAGGACGATGGCGTTGAGTGAAGCGGGTTCCGGCGATCTGAACAGCCGTGTCGTCATCGTCGGAGCCGGCCATGCCGGCGGCTCGGCGGCGGCGTTTCTTCGCCAGTACGGCCACACCGGCCCGATCGTGCTGATCGGCGACGAACCCCTGCTGCCCTACCAGCGCCCGCCGCTCAGCAAGGCCTGGCTGAAGGGCGAGGCCGACGCCGACAGCCTGCAGCTCAAGCCCAGCAGCTGGTACGAGGAGGCGGGGGTCTCCCTGCGCCTGGGCGGGGTGGCGGTGTCGATCAACCGCGGCGCCAAGACCGTGACCCTGGCCTCGGGCGAGCACCTTCCCTACGACTACCTGATCCTGGCGACCGGCGCCCGCGCCCGCGCTCTGCCCCTCCCCGGCGCCGACCTGACCGGCGTCCTGGCCCTGCGCACGGCGGCCGACGCCGAGGCCCTGAAGGGCGCCCTGGGTCCCGGCAAGCGGCTAGCCGTGGTCGGCGGCGGCTATGTGGGCCTGGAGGCGGCGGCCTCGGCCATGGCCCTGGGCGGCCACGCCACGATCCTCGAGCGCGAGCCGCGCGTCCTGGCCCGGGTGGCCTGCGAGACCCTGTCGACCTTCTTCCAGACCTATCACGGCGCGCGCGGGGTGACCTTCGTGCTCGACGCCAAGGTGGCGGGCTTCGACGGCCAGGATGGCCACGTGACCGGCGTGCGGCTGGCGGACGGCTCGGTGATCGCCTGCGACGTCGCCCTGGTCGGGGTGGGGGCGATCCCCAACGAGGAACTGGCCCGCGACGCCGGGCTGGACTGCACCAACGGCGTGGTGGTCGACATCGAGTCCCGTACGGCCGACCCGTTCGTGTTCGCGATCGGTGACCTGACCCACCGGCCGCTGCCGATCTACGAGCGCCAGTTCCGGCTGGAGAGCGTGCCCAACGCCCTGGAACAGGCCAAGCAGGCCGCCGCCGCCATCGCCGGCCGGCCGATGCCGCCGCACGAGATCCCGTGGTTCTGGTCCGACCAGTACGACCTGAAACTGCAGATCGCCGGCCTGCCGTTCGACGCCGACCGCCAGGTGGTGCGTGGCGACGTGGCCGCCGCCAAGTTCGCCGTCTTCCACCTGAAGGGCGATCTCGTCCAGGCCGTCGAGGCGGTCAACGCGCCGCCCGAGTTCATGGCCGGCAAGCAATTGATCGCCCGCCGCACGCCCGTCGATATCGCCAGGTTGATGGATCCGGCGATTTCCATGAAAGACGTTGCGGCGTAAAACGACCGTTCAAACCAGTCCAGGGGACCCATGGCCAAGATCACCTATATCGAGCACGACGGCACGGACCACGTCATCGACGTCAAGCCGGGCCTGACGGTCATGGAAGGCGCGGTGAAGAACAACGTGCCGGGCATCGACGCCGACTGCGGCGGCGCCTGCGCCTGCGCCACCTGCCACGTCTATGTGGACGACGCCTGGCTGTCCAAGACCGGCGACAAGTCGGCCATGGAGGAGTCGATGCTGGACTTCGCCGAGAACGTCGAGCCGAACAGCCGCCTGTCGTGCCAGATCAAGGTCAGCGACGCCCTGGATGGGCTGGTCGTGCGCCTGCCGGAAAGCCAGCACTGACGCCTTTTCCCTCTCCCCTTGCGGGAGAGGGTGGCCTCGCGGAGCGAGGTCGGGTGAGGGGTTGAAGACCAGAAACGCCGCGACAGCCGGGAGGCTGTTCGCGGCGTTTCGCGTCTGTGCGACCCCTCATCCGTCGGCTTCGCCGACACCTTCTCCCGCAAGGGGAGAAGGATTCTAAAACCCGAACTCCGGCTGGGCTGCGCCCGGCTGCTGCGTCTCGGGCAGGTGGCAGGTGAAGGTCGAGCCCGCGCCCGGCTCGCTCTCCAGCGCCACCCAGCCGCCGTGCAGCTCGACCAGCGCCTTGACCAGGGCCAGGCCAAGGCCCGGGCCGCCGCGGTCGCGGCCCACGAAGCGGTCGAAGATGTGGGCCTGGACGTGGAACGGCACGCCGCGGCCGGTGTCCGACACGTCCAGCCGCACCTCGCCCAGGGCCCGCCGCGCCGACAGGGTGACCACGCCGTCGGGCGGGGTCTGGCGCAGGGCGTTCTCGATCAGGTGGTCCAGGATCTGCGACAGCCGCTTGTGGTCGCCGCGGATCAGGCCGACGTCCTTGTCGCATTCCACCGACAGCGTCACCCCGCCCAGCTGGGCGACCTTCAGCGAGCGCTCCTGGGCGTCGGCCAGCAGGCCGGCCACGCGGATGTCCTCGATCTCCAGCGCCATCTCGCCGGCGTCGATCTGGGCCATGTCCAGCACGTCGTCGATCGAGCGGGCCAGCTGGGTGGCGGCGGCGCGCACCGAGACCACGTGGCCCCGGCTGCGTTCCGAGAGGCCGTCGGCGCGCTCCAGCAGTTCCGAATAGCCGATGATCGTCGTCAGCGGGGTGCGCAGCTCGTAGGAGACGTTGCCGACGAAGTCGCGCTTGAGCCGCTCGGCCTCGGTCAGGGCGGCCGAGCGGTCGTCCAGGGCGTTCTGCAGGGCGCGGGTGTCGGTGACGTCGGCGAAGGCGATCAGCGTGGCGCCGTCGGGCAGCGGGCGGCTCTGGTAGACGATGATCCGGTTGTCGGAGGTGCGGGTCTCGCCCGAGGTCGGGGCGCGCATCTGCGGGTCGGGATCGGCGACCCGGCCTTTCAGCTCGCGCCAGAAGCTGAGATCGTGCAGGCGCGGCACGCACAGCTCGACCACGCCCTCGAAGTCGACCGCCGCCTCCAGGGCCTGGGCCGAGACGTTCCAGAAGGTCTCGAAGGCCTCGTTGTGCAGGCGCAGGCGGCCGTCCGAGCCGAACACCGCCACCGCGTCGTTCAGCTTGTCCAGCGTGGCCTGCTGCACCTGGATCAGGGCGTTGTACTGGGCCTTCAGCCGCAGCTCGCCGGTGATGTCGGAATAGAGCAGCAGCATGCCGCCCAGCGGATGGGGCTGGCGCACGACGCGCAGGGTGCGGCCGTCGGGCAGGTCCCACATCTCGTCGGCCTGGGGGCCCAGGTCCTCGTAGCGCGCCAGCTCGGCGGCCTTCCATTTGGCGTAGTCGACCGTCTCGGGCAGGCGGCGGCGCTGGCGCAGGCGGTCCAGCACCTCGCCATGGGTCGGGCGCTCGGCCAGCCAGGCCGGCTCCAGGCCCCACAGCTCGGCGAAGGCGGTGTTGTGGAAGGCCAGGCGGCGGCCGGCGCTGAAGATCGCCACGCCGTCGGCGATGTGGTTCAGCGTCTCGTCGTGGGCGGCGACGTGCTTCTTCAGCGCGTCGCGCATGTCCTCGACCTCGGTGACGTCGCTGCTGAACACCCCGACCCCGCCGCCGTCCAGCGGCTGGGCCGAGAAGCGCAGGGCCCGGCGGCGGCCGTCCAGCGGCACCCAGCGGACCAGCTCGCGCAGCTCGCCGGCCTTGGCGGCCTCGACGGCCAGGGCGTCGGCGGCCCGGTCGAGCGACTTGTTGTCGCGCGCCGCGTCGGCGGCCGTCTCGACCCCGACCACGCGCAGATAGGCCGCGTTGCCCCAGACCGGCGCGCCGTCGGCGCCGGAGATCCAGGCCGGCTCGACCAGGCCGTCCATGAAGGCGGCGAAGCGGCGGGCGTCGGGCAGGCCGGTCTCGTCGGCGGCGGCCGCGGCCAGCCGCAGCCAGGCGCGGGTCCCGGCCGCCCGGCCCTCGACCAGCACCCCGCCCCGCGCCCCGCGCGCCTCGAAGGCGCAGGCCTCGCCCTGCTCGAACAGGCCCTTCAGCTTGTGGGCGTGGGAAGGATCGGCTTCGGTCAGGGCCACGACCACGGCCTGGGCGTCGGCGGCGACGTCGAGGATCGCGGCGCAGGCGGCCAGGGCGTCCTGGCCGGAGACCAGGTCGACGCCCTGGTCGTGCAGGACGACCACCGCGGTCTCGAAGGCCTCGGCCGCGCCCTGGGCGTCCATCAGCCGCGTCTCCAGCGCCGTGGCGCGGACGTTCAGGCGGGCGAGGCGATCCTCGAACCGCCGACGCTGCGACATGGCCCACAGAGTGGCGCATAGGGCCAGGCAGACCGCGCCGGCCGTCGCGGCCAGGATCAAGTCGGACGAGGTCATCAGGCTTGTCGTCGGCCCCCGGGCTGCGGACGTGGTTCGCGAATCAGATTCACAGATTAGGCCGCGCGTGGCCAGAGCGCGATGAGCGCCGCCGTCATGGCCCGTCGCGCCTCGTCGGCCCGGCCTTTCCCGCGCGGTCGCGCCGGCCTATGTACCGACCATGACCTGGACCGACCGCCTCGCCCCGTCGCTGGACGACTTCGCCGCCCTGGCGCGCCAGGCGTTCGACGACCTGCCCGCCGATTTCCGACGCCAGACCGGCGACGTGGTGTTCCGCATCGACGATTTCGCCGCCGACGAGGTGCTGGACGACCTGGGCATCGGGGATCCGTTCGAGCTGACCGGCCTCTACCAGGGCGTCGACCTGGGCCGCCGCTCGATCCTCGACCCCTCGCCGCAGCCGTCGATGGTGTTCCTGTACCGCCGGCCGATCCTGGACGAATGGTGCGAGCGCGGCGACGTCACCCTGGGCGAACTGATCGCCCACGTGCTGGTCCATGAGATCGGCCACCATTTCGGCCTGTCGGACGACGACATCCACCGCATCGAGGACGACACATGAGCCCTTCCGACCGCCTGTTCGACGCCGACGCCTGGCGCGGTCGGATGGACGAGCGCTGGTTCGAGAGCGGCGCGGCCATGGCCGAGGCCGGGGCCGTCGACTTGGTGGCGATCGAGGACGACGCCGTCACGGGCCACGTGACCGGCAGCGCCGGCGACCTCTATGTCGTCGTTCTGCGCGCGCCGGACGGCGAGGGCGCCTGCACCTGTCCCGGCTTCGACAAGTTCGGAGCCTGCAAGCACCAGGCGGCCGTGGTGACGGCGGCCAACCTGCTGGACGCGACGGGCCGGGGCTATGTCCGCGACCGCCTGGCCCGGCTGCGCGACGGCCTGGCGCTGGAGGGCAAGGACGCGCTGATCGAACGGATCGTCGAGCTGGCGAAGAAGGACCCCAAGGTGCTGGCGGGACTGGAGGGGTAGGCGCGCCCTAGCCGCCCAGCACCTCGTCCACCCAGGCCGGCACGACCTCCGTCGCCGGGCCGTAGCGGCGCTCATCGAAGATGCGGGCGTTGTCGGAGGGCTCCAGGTTCAGTTCGCAGGTCCGGATCCCCAGCCGCCGGGCCTGGGCCACGAGGCCCGCGGCTGGATAGACCGCGCCCGAGGTGCCGATGGCGACGAACAGGTCGCTCTCTTCCAGGGCGACGTCGATACCGTGCATGAACAGCGGCGTCTCGCCGAACCACACCACGTGCGGCCGGGCCGTTCCGGTCGCCTGGCAGCGCGGGCAGGCGGTGTCCGCGCTCAACGGTTCCAGGTCCGGCCAGGTCGCCTGGCAGGCGTGGCACCGCGTGGCCCGCAGCTGGCCGTGCATGTGGACCACGTCGGCGCAGCCGCCCTGCTCGTGCAGGTCGTCGACGTTCTGGGTGCACAGGAACAGTCGCCCGCCGCGGGCCGCCAGGCCCTTCTGCAGCCGGGCCAGGGCCACGTGCGCCGCGTTGGGCGCCGCGCTCGCCAGATTGGCCCGACGGGCGTTGTAGAAGGCCCGCACCTTGGCCGGATCGCGCGCGAAACCCTCTGGAGTGGCCACCTCCGACAGGTCGTATTGCGTCCAGATCCCGCTGGCGTCGCGGAACGTGCCCAGGCCGCTCTCGGCGGAGATCCCGGCGCCGGTCAGGACGAAGACGTTCAGGCCCATGGTTGATTTTCTCCCGCCGCGATGCTGCTTTGCAAACCTGACGCGTCCGTCATTTTTAATTTGACCCCGCCGGTTCTTTGAGTTGACAGTGTTTAGATAGGCAAGAGACCCGCGCTAGACGGATCCTGTCCAGACCCATTGGCGAGGAACTTCCCGTGACGGACAAGAACATCACCAAGGACGCCATGTACGACGCGGTGGCGCCGGACGACTTCGAGTCGATGCTCGAACTGGACCGCTACAACAACCGCTCGACCGCCTTCGACAAGATCATCTCCGCGACCCATGACCACTTCTGGGACCCGCTGGACAAGGCCTATATCGACTATGACGAGCCGTTCGACATGGAGAACCAGGCCCTGGTTCCCGAGGACCTCGTCATCGCCCTGTCGACCGACTACGTCTCCGACCACCTCAGCGACCCCAAGCAGCGCATCCGCTTCATCAACCAGTCGGTGCTGCGCAGCTTCTCGTCGATCCTGCACGGCGAGCAGGGGGCGCTGAACCTGTCGGCCTCGCTCTGCCACGTGCTCAAGGACCAGGGCGCGCAGGAATACGCCGCCAACCAGACCCGCGAGGAGGCCCGGCACGTCACGGCCTTCGCCAAGTACATCAAGGCCCGCTGGGGCAAGCCGGTCGCGTGCGGCCCGGCCCTGAAGGCGCTGCTGGTCGAGATCATCGCCGCGCCGGAGGTCTACAAGAAGATCATCGGCATGCAGATGCTGGTCGAGGGCCTGGCCATGGGCGCCTTCGCCACCTTCTATACCAAGATCAACGACCCGCTGGGCAAGAAGATGCTGCAGCTTGTCATGACCGACGAGGCCTTCCACCACAAGTTCGGGAAGATCTGGGCCGACCGCACGGTGCCCAAGCTGACCCCCGAGGAGCACGCCATCATCGAGGACTGGGCGGCGCACTGCTTCCAGACCCTGCTGTTCAACCTGGTCTCGCCGCACCAGCAGATGGACCTCTACGCCGAGTTCGGCCTGGATCCCGACAAGGTGGTCGAGGAGTACGGGAAGATCATGACCGACGACCTGCGTCGGGAGAACATGAAGGAGCAGACCAACATCTTCCGGGTGCTGGTCAAGACCCTGCTGAACGCCGGCATCATCACCGAGCGCACCAAGGCCTTCTACGCCATGTATGTCGACCTCGACGAACTGCGGGGCGAGGGCGAGCGGATGGTCGGCGACGACATCGCCGAGGAGGGCATCCGCCACCTGCAGGCCATCAACTTCAGGGACCGCGCCACGCCGGCGACCATCGCCGCCGAGTAGGCCTGGCCGCACGGCCTCCGAGCGCCTCGTCGGAACTTCGGCGGGGCGCTTTGCGTTTCTGGCGTCCCTTGGGGCAAGATGGGCGTCATGCGCAGACTTACGATCCTGATCGCCGCGAGCCTGCTCGCGCTACCGATGTTCGCCACCCAGGCCTTCGCCGCCGCCAAGCCGCCGGCCAGGCCGATCGCGGCCAGCTTCTATACGGGCAAGTGGTACGAGATCGCCCGCACGCCCAACGCCGGCCAGCGCGACTGCGAAGCCCCGACCACCGAGTTCACCGGCAAGGGCGCCGACGGCTTTTCCGTGCACCAGGTCTGCCGCAAGGGCTCGGCCAGCGGCGCGGCCAAGGCGTTCGACACCACCGGCAAGATCATCGCCAATTCCCAGAACACCCGCTTCACCATGAGCTTCCTGGGTGGGCTGAAGAAGCAGGAATACTGGGTGCTGGACTGCGCCGACGACCATTCCTGGGCGATCATGGCCACCCCTGGCGGCAACTTCGTCTGGCTGCTGTCGCGCAAGGCGGTGATGGATCCGGCCGCCAAGGCGCGGGCCCTGGAACGGGTGAAGGCCCTGGGCTACGCCAAGCTCGAATATCCGCAGCAGCCGCCGGCCTAAGCGTCCTGCCGCGCTTCCAACGCGATGGCGATCCGCTCGAGCGTCTGGTTCATCCGGCGCGTCTCCTCGAGCTGCGCGGTCATGCAGGCCAACTGGGTTTCGACCGCCGGCGTGGCCTTCCGCATCCGGCCCATGAAGAAGATCCACACGCCGATCAGCAGGACTATGGGCAGGAAGTTGATGATCATCGCGGTGACGGACATGAGAGCAGAATCGACCTGTTGTGACGCTTAGTCTTCAGCCTGGCGGGGCCGGTGGAGGTTTGTCAGCAGGCTTGAATATGTACGAAAATACGTACATATTTGCGAGCTCCACGGAGGGTCCACAATGGACGTGCTGAGCTATTCGGACACCCGCGCCAATCTCAAGGAAGTGATGGACCGGGTGGTCGAGGACCGCGCGCCCGTGGTGATCACCCGGCAAAAGGCGGAATCGGTGGTCATGGTCTCGCTGTCGGACTGGCATGCGATGGAGGAGACGCTGCACCTCCTCTCCTCGCCGGCCAACGCAGATCGCCTGCGGACCTCGATCGCGCAGCTTGACGCCGGACAGGGCGCCGAGCGAACGCTGATCGAGCCGTGAAACTCGTCTTTTCGGAGCAAGCCTGGGAAGACTATCTGCATTGGCAGGCCGGGGAGCCGAACACGCTCGAACGCGTCAACGCCCTGATCCGGGAATGCTTGCGGACACCCTTCAAGGGCACGGGCAAGCCCGAGCCCCTCAAGGGGGATCTGAAAGGCTGGTGGTCGCGAAGGATCACGTTGGAGGATCGCCTAGTCTACCGCATGGCCGGCTCCGGCGACGACCAGCGGCTGGAAGTGGCGCAATGCCGCTATCATTACTGACCCCTTGATCCCCGAACAAAGCTGGAACAAGCTTTCAGCATGGACGTCGTCATCGACCTTCGGCCCTCGCGGCCCGAGACCACCGATCTGGTGACCCGCGGCGCGGCGCGGTTCCTGGTGTCGCTGGGCTACGCGCCCTTGGCCGAGGTGACGCTGCCCAACGGCCGGCGGGCCGACCTGATGGCCTTGGGCCCCAAGGGCGACGTGCTGATCGTCGAGGTCAAGTCGGGGCTGGAGGACTTCCGGATCGATCGCAAGTGGCCGCAATATGCGCCCTATTGCGACGCCTTCTACTTCGCGGTCGCGCCGCACTTCCCCGAGGGCGTCCTGCCCGAGGACCCCGGCCTGATCGTCGCCGACGGCTTCGGCGGGGCGGTGGTGCGCGAGGCGCCGGTCGCGCCGCTGGCCCCGGCGCGACGCAAGGCGCTGACCCTGGCCTTCGCCCGGATGGCCGCCTTGCGCGCCGCCGGCGTCAACGCCGAGCGGCTGTCCCTCTAGACTTGGCGCTCCAGGCCTACCGGTCGAAGTTGCGAGCCAGCAGGAAGCCGAACACCAAACCGGCCACGAAGGTCCCGACCGCCAGGGCGACGGGATGCTCCTCGGCCTGCTGGTGGGCGACCTGGGCCTTTTCGGCCGTCCAGGCCTTGCCCACGTCGGCCTTCTCGGCGGCGTAGGCGCGGGCGACCTCGGTCTTTTCGGCCACGGTCTCCACCGCCTTCTCGACGGCGGCCTTGGCGCGCTTGACGCCGGCCTGGGCCTTCGTCTTGGCGGAGGCCTTGGGGGCCGGAGTCTTGATCGTGAAGTCAGTCATGCGAAATCCCGTGGAATGAGGCGCCAACAGCCTAACACGTCGCGCCGCGAAACGTTTCCCTCGTCGGCGCGACTTAGTTGTCGCGCACCACCTTCAGCACCGCCTCGCCATAGCGGTCCAGCTTGCCCTGGCCGACGCCGCCGGCCTTGGCCAGGGCGCCCGCCGTGGCCGGACGCGCCGCGGCGATCTCGGCCAGGGTGGCGTCGTGGAAGATCACATAGGGCGGCACGTGCTGCAGCGCCGCCTCCTCGCGCCGCCAGCTCCGCAGGGCCTCGAACAGGGCCTGGTCCTCCAGCGGGACGGTCAGGGCCTGGCGCTTGCGGGCGGTCTTGCCGGCCCCCGCCCCTCCTCCATTTGGACGGCCCGGGCTGTCGGCGGTCGCCGGCTGCTGGCGCAGCGAGACCAGCCGCTCGCCGCGATAGACCTGGCGCACGCCCTCGCCGTCGCCCAGGCCGATCAGCGGCCGGCCGTCGTTGGGGTCCTCGCGCAGCAGGCCCTCGAACACCAGGGTGTCGATCAGGTCGCGCCAGCCCTGGGGGCTGAACTCCTTGCCGATGCCGAAGGTCGACATGGTCGCCTCGGCCGGGGTGACGTCCTTGGTCTTGCCCAGCAGATGGTCGACCAGACGGCCGCGCCCGAACCGGCCGCCCATCCGGTGGGCGGCCGACAGAGCCTTCTGGGCGGCCTGGGTGGCGTCGACCCCGGTGGGCGGCGAGACGCAGATGTCGCAGACCCCGCAGCGCTCGACCGCTTCCTCGCCGAAATAGCGGCGGACGGCGGCGGCGCGGCAGGTGACGCCCTCCAGCATGGCGTAGAACTGCCGCAGCTTGCGCAACTGCACGGCCTTGACCTCGTCGGGCGCGCTCTGGGCCTCGATGCGGCGCACGGCCCAGGCCAGGTCGGCGGAGCTGTAGAGCGTGATGCCCTCGGCCGGCTGGCGGTCGCGGCCGGCCCGGCCGATCTCCTGCCAATAGGCCTCGATGGCGGCCGGCGGGTCGGCATGGATCACGAAGCGGACGTCGGGCTTGTCGACCCCCATGCCGAAGGCGATGGTCGCGACCATCACCGCCTCGTCGGCCTCCAGGAACTCCTCCAGCCGCCGGGCCCGCACGGCCTTGTCCAGGCCCGCGTGGTAGGCCAGGGCCGGGATCCCCTCGGCGATCAGCTTCTCGGCCAGCTTCTCGGTGGAGTCGCGGCTGCCGGCATAGACGACGCCGGCCCGGTTGGGGCGCTCGGTGACCAGCTCGATGACCCGGTCGTGGCCCTTGCCCTTCTTGCGCTCGGCGTTCAGGGCCAGCTCGTGGCGGGCGAAGCTGTCGACGAACTCGGCCGCGCCCTGCAGGCGCAGTTCGGACCGGATGTCGTCGCGGGTGCGGGCGTCGGCGGTGGCGGTGACGGCCAGGCGCGGGGCGTGGGGGAACACCTCGGCCAGCCGTCCCAGCATCCGGTATTCGGGCCGGAAGTCGTGGCCCCACTGGCTGACGCAGTGGGCCTCGTCGACGGCGACCAGCGACAGGGGAAGGCGCGACAGCCGCTCCAGCATCGACGGCTGCATCAGGCCTTCGGGCGACAGGTAGAGCAGGTCCAGCATCCCGGCGTCGATCCGCCGCCAGATCTCGGCCCGCTCGCCCGGCAGGGTGTTGCTGTCCAGCCGCTCGGCCGCCACCCCGGCCTGCTGCAGGCCCGCCACCTGGTCGGCCATCAGGGCGATCAGCGGCGAGACCACCAGGCCCAGGCCGGGGCGGACCAGGGCGGGAATCTGGTAGCACAGGCTCTTGCCGCCGCCGGTGGGCAGCACGGCCAGGGCGCTGCGCCCGGCCAGCAGTTCGCCGATCACCCCGGCCTGCAGGCCCCGGAAGTCCGAGTGGCCGAAGGTGCGGCGCAACACCTCGCGCGCCGCCTCGAGCGAGGCGGGCGGCCCCGACGGGCGGGACTCGAAGGCGGAATCAGGATGGTCGTACACGGGCGTCTTTTGACAGCGTGGAGAGGCCAGGCCAAGCGCGGCGCCATGATCCGGCCCCCAAAATCGGCTTGAAAGCGGACATCGGCTTCAACGGCCCTGCACGGAAGGTCGCCAGCGTCCTCGCGCCGCGACCGGAAGGCGAAACGAACCATGAACACGCCCGAGGTGCAAGGGGGCGCGCGAGGCGGGTTAAGATGCGTTCATCTCTCGTCAATCTTGTCGCGCCTTCTGTGAGCTTCGGCTAAACGAAGTGCGGCGCGACCCCCGGGGCGACCGCGCGTTTGCGGGATTAAGGACGACATGGCCAACGGTACCTTCGGCGGGAACAAGCCGGCGAAGCCGCAGCGCACGCCCCTGCAGGCGCTGTTCTACTGGACGGTCGTGCTGGGCGTCTGGGGCCTGATCTTCGTCGTCGCCTTCTTCGCGGTGTTCGCCAGCGACCTGCCCGACACCTCCAAGCTGTACGACGTCAAGCGCCAGCCCTCGATCAACTATCTCGACCGCTCGGGGGCCCTGCTGGCCGTGCGCGGCAGCCAGTACGCGCCGCCGGTCGACCTGGACGCCCTGCCCGACTACGTGCCGGCCGCCTTCGTCGCCATCGAGGACCGCCAGTTCTACCACCATATCGGCTTCAACCCCTGGGGCATCGCCCGCTCGCTGATCTGGAATCTGAGCCACGAGGGCGGCCCCCAGCGCGGCGGCTCGACCATCACCCAGCAGCTGGCCAAGAACCTGTTCCTGAGCCCGGCCCAGAACTATCGCCGCAAGGCCCAGGAGCTGATCCTGGCCGTCTGGCTGGAGCTGAAGTTCAGCAAGAAGCAGATCCTGGCCCTCTACATGAACCGGGTCTATTTCGGCGCGGGGGCCTATGGCATCGAGGCCGCCTCGCAGCGCTATTTCAACAAGCCCGCCTCGCAGCTGACCGTCGGCGAGGCCGCCCTGCTGGCCGGGCTGATGAAGGCCCCGGCCCGCTATTCGCCGGTCTCGGCCAGCGACCGCGCCGCCCGCCGCGCCACCATCGTGCTGGACGAGATGGTGCGGATGAAGGCCATCACCCCCGCGCAGCGCGATCAGGCCTTCGCCGAGCCGGTCCGTGTCTCGGCCACCCTGGCCAACCAGCGCGCCCAGTACTTCACCGACTATGTCGACGCCCAGGTGCGCTCGCTCGTGGGCGAACCCACGGAAGACCTTGTCGTCGAGACCACCCTGGACCTGCCGATCCAGGTGGCCGCCGAGCGCTCGGTGCAGACCGGGGTCGAGGGCCACAAGGGCCAGGGCGTGCAGCAGGCGGCCCTGGTGGCCATCGACGGCGAGGGCCGCATCCGCGCCTATGTCGGCGGCGCCGACTACAGCGACAGCCAGTTCGACCGCGCCACCAGCGCCCGCCGCCAGGCCGGCTCGGCCTTCAAGCCGTTCGTCTACCTGACCGCCATGGACCAGGGCCGCAATCCCAGCGTCATGGTCGTCGACGAGCCGGTGAAGATCGGCAACTGGGAGCCCAAGAACTACACCAACAAATATCTGGGCCCGATGACCCTGCAGACGGCGCTGGCCCAATCGATCAACACGGTCGCCGCGCGCCTGGCCAGCGAGGTCGGCACCAGCAACGTCGCCGCCACCGCCCGCCGCCTGGGGATCACCAGCAAGATCCAGCTGGACCCGTCGATGGCCCTGGGCGCGGTCGAGGTCTCGCCGATGGAGATGGCCCAGGCCTACGCCCCGTTCTCGAACGGCGGCTTCCTGGCCAAGGGCTACGGCATCGAGCGGATCCGCACCACCAGCGGCAAGGTCCTGTACGATCACGGCGTCGACAAGGGCCCGCGCGCCCAGGTGATCGCCTCGCCCTCGCTGCAATACATGAACCAGATGATGCGCCAGGTCGTGGACGGCGGCACCGGCACGCGGGCCAAGGTCGCGGGCTACGACATCGCCGGCAAGACCGGCACCACCAGCGACTACCGCGACGCCTGGTTCGTCGGCTACACGGGCGGCTTCGTCACCGCGGTGTGGACCGGCAAGGACGACAACACCTCGATGAAGCGGGTCACCGGCGGCGGCGCCCCGGCCGAGGTCTGGCGCAACTTCATGGCCGCGGCCCTGCCGCGCCTGAAGGCCACCCCCATCCCCGGCGGGGTGATCGAGCCGCCGGCCCCGGCCACGGACGATCCGATCGGCGCCCTGCTGGACCCGGCCGCCGCGCCCGAAGGTCCCGCCGCCGAAACCCCGCCGGCCGGAACGCCGGCGCCCGAGCAACTGCCCTACTGACATCGATCCTCCCGCCACGCGGCCCCCTCCGGAAGCGGGAGGGACGGTGTGTTGACGCCCCGCCGTGCAGGCGTCCTCGGCGTCCTACGCCGAGATCGCGTGCAGTTCCGCCGCATGGGCGCGCAGCCAGCGGCGGTGGGGGGCGGGGTCGCCGGCCAGCTGTTCGCACAGGGCCCAGAACCGCGGGCCGTGATTGGCCTCGACCAGGTGGGCGCATTCGTGGGCGACGACATAGTCGGCCACCGCGAACGGCGCCAGCACCAGCCGCCAGCTGTAGCGGATCGCCGCCGGGTGGCCGGGCCGCGCGGGACGGCACGAGCCCCAGCGGGCCTTGGGGTCGGCGATGGCCACCGAGGGCATGGGACGGCCCAGGGCGGCGGCGTGTTGGGCGGTGCGCTCGGTCAGGCGGACCAGGGCCTCGCGCTTGGCCAGGCGCAGGATGCGCAGGCCCCAGGCGCTGTCGTCGGGCGCGATCAGGGCCTCGTCGGTCATCCTCGGCCGGCCGGGGCCGACCTCCAGCCGATAGGGCTGGCCCAACAGGCGCAGGATCCCGCCGGGCGCGATGACCTGGCGGTTGGGCAGGGCGGCCAGCTGGCCGGCGATCCAGTCGGCCTTCTCGTGGGCGAAGGCCACGGCCTCGGACAACCGGCGGGGGGTCGGGGCCAGGGCCACCACCTCGGACTTGGCCCGGTCGACCCGCAGCGAGATCCGCCGCGCCCGGCCGTCGACCTTCAGCCGCACCGCGCAGCCGCGCACCTCCAGCTGGTCACCGTCGGCGTAGCGCTGCGGGCGGAAAAGATTCATGGTTCCTAGATCGCCCCTGGCGGTGCGTCGCGCAAGAGTCGGGGCGCCTTGGCGACCGCCTGCCGATATCCCCAATCCGTTGTCATCCCGGACAAGCGCTGCGCGCTTTCCGGGATGACAACGGAAGGACGTGTCTAAACCTAGTCCCCGAAGTTCGGGTCGCTCTTGAGGATGAAGTCGCGCACCCGCGGATAGATCTCCTCGCGGAATCGGCGGCCGTTGAACACCCCGTAGTGGCCGACGCCCGGCTGGACATAGTCCTCCTTCAGGGCCTCGGGCAGGGACGAGCACAGGCCGTGGGCGGCCTGGGTCTGGCCGATGCCGGAGATGTCGTCGTTCTCGCCCTCGACCGTCATCAGGCCGATGTCGGTGATCGCCGTGGGGTTCACCAGGCGGCCGCGATGGGTCAGCTGGCCCTTGGGCAGCAGGTGCTGCTGGAAGACGATGTCGATGGTCTGGAGGTAGAACTCCTCGGTCAGGTCCAGCACCGACAGGTACTCGTCGTAGAACTCCAGGTGCTTTTCGGCGCTGTCGCCGTCGCCCTTGACCAGGTCCTGGAAGTAGCGCTGGTGCGCGGCCTGGTGCTTCTCGGCGTTCATGCTCATGAAGCTGGCCAGCTGGACGAAGCCCGGATAGACGCGCCGGCCCATGCCCGGATAGGGCGCGGGCACGGTGTAGATCATGTTCGACTGGAACCAGGTGAACGGTTTTTCCTCGGCCAACTGGTTGGTCACGGTCGGCGACAGCCGCGCGTCGATCGGCGAGCCCATGAAGGTCATGCTGGCGGGGCGCGAGGGATCGTCGTCCTCGGCCATCAGGGCGGCGGCGGCCAGGACCGGCGGGCCGGGCTGGCAGACGGCCACGACATTGGGGCGCGGTCCCAGGGCCGTCAGCATCTGGCGGATGTGGTCGATATAGTCGTGGAAGTCGAAGCGGCCCTGCAGGACCGAGACCTCGCGGGCGTTGATCCAGTCGACGATGAACACCGCGTGGTCGGGCAGGAAGGCCTCGACCGTGCCGCGCAACAGCGTCGCGTAGTGGCCCGAGAGGGGCGCGACGATCAGCACGGCGGGGTCCAGCTGGAACTTGCCGGCCCGGCGCATGTCGGCCATGTCGCGGTCGAACTGGATCAGCCGCGCCCAGGGGCTCTCCCAGACCACGGTGGGACGCACGCGCACGTCGACCTGGCCGACCTTGACCGTGTCGATGCGCCAGTCCGGCTTGCCGTAGCGGCGGGTGACGTTCGAGAACAGGTCGGCGCCCGCGTGGATCCGGCGGCCAAGATCGCTCTCGGCCGCCGGATTCAGGGGCGAACCCCAGAAGTCGCGGGCCGCGCGGGCCGCGAGTCGCAGGGGCGTGGAGGCGTAGAAACTGGCCTCGTGCAGGGCGTAGAGCATGGCGCATCCAGAATGTTGCGATGCAACATAACACGCCAGGGCGGGGGAAAGTACAGCCTTCCGGTAGCGGTACAGCGTCGCGGAAGCGCCAGGCGCTAGCTGCGCCCGTCCATGGCGTCCTTGATCTGCCGCGCGATCTCCTCGGGCGGCAGGTTGTAAGGGATCACTTTGACGAACCGGCCCTTGGGATCCATCAGATAGACCGCCGTGGAATGGTCGACGCTGTAGTCGGGCCCGTCGCCGGCCTTCTTGTAGTAGACGCGATAGGCCTTGGCGGCGGCGGCCGTCTGCTCGGGCGTGCCGGTCAGGCCGAGAATATTTTTCGGCAGGGTCGGACCCGACAGGAAGTCCTTGATCGCCTGCGGCTGGTCGCGGTCCGGGTCGACCGAGATGAAGACGATCTTCAGGTCCTTGGCCTTGGGGCCCAGCTGGTCACTGGCGGCGGCCAGGGCCTGCAGGGTGCCGGGGCAGACGTCCGGGCAGTAGGTGAAGCCGAAGAACACCGCGTTCCACTGGCCCTTCAGGGTCGCTTCGGTGGTCGGTTTGCCGTTCTGGTCGACCAGCTGGAACGGTCCGCCCACCAGGGACGGGGGCGGGGCCTTGTCCAGGACGCCCGACCTGAGGATCAGCCCGCCGGCCAGCAGGACGGCCAGGAGACCCGCCAGAATCGCAAGCAACCGATGACGGGGCATGGGCTTTGAACCTTTCGCTCTCGCCAGGGGAGAATTTCTGGCCTTATGGTGCGACATGGCAGACGCGTCTCTCAAGAATGCGCCGCATAGTTCGCCTCGGTCGGGGCTCGATAAGCCCGACGTCGAGGCGGCGCAAGACGAGGACTGGTCCTGGGCGGGGCCAGGGCTGCGTCGCGGACGCCTGAGGGTCCGCACCCTGATCGCCCAGCGCTGGCTGATGGTGGTCGGCCAGGCGACCGCGGTGCTGGTGGCCGGCCTGGTCCTGGACCTGAAGATTCCCTACGCCCTGTGCTTTTCCCTGATCGCCATGTCGGCCTGGCTGAACGTGCTGATCGGCCTGGCGTTCGGTGGCCAGCGGATGGCGCGCGAGGGCGAGGCCACGGCCCAGATCGCCTTCGACACCCTGCAGCTGGCGGGGATGCTTTACCTGACCGGCGGGATCGTCAATCCGTTCTCCCTGCTGCTGATCGCCCCCGTCACCCTGGCCGCCGCCACCCTGCCGGCCCGGTTCGCCGTGGCGATCGGAGCCCTGGCGGTGGCGGCCTGCCTGGTCCTGACCTTCTTCTACCTGCCCACGCCCTATCCGCCGTCGGCGGGACCGGGACCCGTGCCCGGCGGCCTGACCCTGATGACCATCGTGCTGGCGCGGATCCTGGGGATCGCCCTGACCGGGGCCTACGCCTGGCAGGCGGCGACGGAGTCGGCGCGGATGGAGCTGGCGCTGAACGTCACCGAGACGGTGCTGGCCCGCGAACAGCGGCTCTCGGCCCTGGGCGCCCTGGCCGCCGCCGCCGCCCACGAACTGGGCACGCCCCTGGCCACCATCTCGGTCGTGGCCCGCGAGATGGTCCGCAACGCCCCGGACGAGCAGACCCGCGAGGACGCCGAGCTGATGATCGGCCAGGCGGCGCGCTGCCGCGAGATCCTGGCCCGCCTGACCGAGATGCCCGAGGCCAAGGACGCCGTCCACGAGCGCATCAGCCTCACCCAGCTGGTGCACGAGGTGATCGAGCCGCACATGATCCACGGCATTCGGGTCGAGGCGGTGGTCAACGGCCCGCCGGGCGATTCGGCGCCCGACATCTGGCGGCGGGCCGAGATCCTCCACGCCCTGACGACCATCGTCGAGAACGCCGTCGACTTCGCCCGGGCCGAGGTCATCGTCGTGGCCCGCTTCGACGCCCGCGCGGTGGTGATCGAGGTGCGCGACGACGGGCCGGGCTTCTCGCCCGAGATCCTGGCCAAGCTGGGCGAGCCCTACGTCACGTCTCGTCCGGGGGCGGAGGGCTCCAGGACCGGCCACATCGGCATGGGCCTGGGCTTCTTCATCGCCAAGACGCTGCTGGAACGAACCGGGGCGAGCGTGGATTTCAAGAACGGTCGGCGCGGCGGCGCGGTGGTCGCCGCGCGCTGGCCCAGGTCGGCGCTGGAGGCGCCGGCGATCATCGGGGCGAGCGAGCTGTAAATGAAACACTTGCGACACTCGCGAAATGGGCAACAAGATGGCTCGCTCATGGCCTGGTTGAGTGTCGGCGTGGGAGGCGCTGAAGTTCATGGCGGATATCGGTGAAATGGTCGCGGCTTTGCCCGACAAGTCCCTGCTGCTTCTCGACGACGACGCGCCCTTGCGGACGCGACTGGGTCGCGCCCTCGAACAGCGCGGCTTCGCGGTGACGCTCTGCGCCTCGGTGGCCGAGGCGATGAGCGCCCTGCGAAGTCAGGCGCCCGCTCATGCCGTGCTCGACATGCGCCTGGAGGACGGCACGGGCCTGAAGGTCGTGGAAGCCGTGCGCGACGTGCGTCCCGACGCCAAGGTCATCATGCTGACCGGCTACGGCAACATCGCCACCGCCGTGGCGGCCGTGAAGGCCGGGGTGATCGACTATCTCTCCAAGCCGGCCGACGCCGACGACGTGGCCCGCGCCCTGCTGGCCGCCAAGGACGCCGCCCCGGCCCCGCCCGAAAACCCGATGAGCGCCGACCGCGTCCGCTGGGAGCACATCCAGCGGGTCTACGAGATGTGCGGCCATAACGTTTCGGAGACCGCCCGGCGGCTGAACATGCACCGGCGGACCCTGCAGCGGATCCTGGCCAAGCGGGCGCCGCGGTAGGCTTTACAAGGGCCCTCCCCACCAGGGGGAGGGCTGTCGCCTATGCCCAGGACGGCTGTCATCCCGGACGAGCGCGCAGCGCGAAGATCCGGGACCGGGGCGTGAGCTCAGCGCTTGCGGCGGTCCCGGATCGGCGCCCGGCTTCGCCGAGCTTGTCCGGGATGACAGGTCCTTTCAGAGCAGGTCCATGGGCGAGGGCCCTGCCCACAAGGGAAGGTCGGCGGGTCTCACATCGCCGAAATGCCGCCGTCCAGCTTCAGCTCGGCGCCGGTCATGAACTTGCTCTCGTCGCTGGCCAGGTAGAGCACGGCGTTGGCGATGTCGTCGGGCTCGCCGATATGGCCCAGCGGGATCTGCCGGCCCAGCTTGGCGTGGGCCTCCTCCTTGCCCAGGCGCTGGCTGAGCGGGTCGAGGATCGGCGTGTCGATGAAGGTCGGGTGGATCGAGTTGGAGCGGATATCCAGCCCCATCTTGGCGCAGTAGAGGGCGATGTTCTTGCTCAGCAGCCAGACCCCCGCCTTGGAGGCGTTGTAGGCCGGCGAATTGTGGTTGGCGATCAGGCCGGCGATCGAGCTGATGTTGATGATCGAGCCCGGCTGATGGGCGCGCATGTATTTCAGGGCGTGCTTGGCCCCCAGGAAGACGCTGTCGACATTGATCGACATGATCTTCTTCCAGAGGTCGAACTCCATCTGCTCCAGCGGCTTGTCGCCCGCGACGCCGGCGTTGTTGAGCAGCACCGAGATGCCGCCCATGGCGTCATTGGCCTTTTCCAGCGCCTCGACCCACTGGTCTTCCCGGGTGACGTCCAGTTCGAAGGCGAAGGCCACGCCCGCGCCGTGGGCGGCGTTGATCTCGTCCGCCACGGCCTGGGCGCCGGCGAAGTTGATGTCGGCGAGGCTGACCTTGGCGCCTTCCCGCGCCAGGCGCCGGGCGGCCGCGGCGCCGAGTCCCTGGGCTCCGCCGGTGATGAAGGCCTTCTTGCCGGCGACCCGGCCCGTGCTCTGCGCCATTCTTGGCGTCCTCCCGATTATAATTCAAACAATAGTTTGAACCGGAAGCGGGGCGGGTGAAAGGGGGAAACGATCGATCCGCGAAAGGCCTCCCCCTGCCCCTGTGGGGGAGGTGTCGGCGAAGCCGACGGAGGGGGGAGTGATCGGCAGGCGCCACAGACCGGGTCGACGATCCTAAAACTCCCCCCACCGATCGCTGCGCGATCGCCTCCCCCTGTGGGGCAGGGGTATCGCATATGCCTCAAAACGGTTGTCATCCCGGACGAGCGCGCAGCGCGAAGATCCGGGACCGGGGCGTGAACTCAGAGCTTGCGGCGGTCCCGGATCGGCGCTCGGCTCTGCCGAGCTTGTCCGGGATGACAGGTTTTTTCAGAGCAAATCCATATGCGACAGCCCTGCCCACCGGGGGAGGGCCCGGGCGTCAGGCGCTCGCCGCCGAATCCATGAACCGCGCCATGGTCACGTCCAGGTCGCTGACCCCGTCGGCGTCGTGGGTGGTCAGCACCACCTCGACCCGATTGTAGACATTGAACCATTCGGGATGGTGGTCCAGCTTGTCGGCCATCAGAGCCACGCGGGTCATGAAGCCGAAGGCGGCGTTGAAGTCGGCGAACTTGAAGGTCTTGCCGATCGCATCCTTGCCGGACACGGCGGCCCAGCCCTCGAGCTGGGAAAGGGCGGCGGCGGCGCCGATCTTGGCGGGACGGGACATGGCGGCTCCTGCGCGGATTCCAGAAGGGGATTTCCGCCAGTCAGAACGCCAAACCGGTCGCCGCCGCAAGGTCCTCCAGCGCCTGGTCCTCGGTCGTGACCTTGATGGCGGTCATGCCCAGGGCCGCGGCCGGCTTGCAGTTGACCCCCAGGTCGTCGAGATAGACGCACCGCTCGGGCGCCACGGCCAACCGCTCGCACATCATCCGGTAGATGCGCGGATCGGGCTTGCGCACCCCGGCCTTGGAGCTTTCGATCACCGCGTCGAACCGGGCGAAGATCGCGGCGACGGCCTGGGCCTTTTCCGACGTGTCGGCCATGCCGGTCCCGTGCCCGGTCACGACGTTGTTGGTGATGCAGCCGACCTTGAACCGCGCCTTGCAGGCCTCCAGCGCCGCCACCACCCGGGGCCGCACCTCGCCCGACAGCAGCGGCAGCACCTCGGCCCCGCGCAGCGGATGCCCCAGGCGCGTCGCCTCCTCCAGGAACATCGCGTCGAAGGCCGCCGCGTCGATCGCGTTGCGCTCGAACAGCGCCCAGGCGTTGGCGTCGGGATCGGCGGCGTTGACCCGGCGGATGAAGTCCGCGGGCAGGCCGCGCTCGGCCTCGAACCGCCGGAAGGCCTCGAACGGCGAGGTGGTGAACACCCCGCCGAAATCCCAGATCACCGCCTCGATCGCCATGCGCGCCTCAAACATCTGTTTGACCCGACGCTAGGGGGCCGAGGCGGTCCTGGCAATCGTCCCAGAATCTTCATGGCCACGCTCGCGTCGAAGGCGAAAGCGGGCGAAACCTGACGTCGGCTCTGGTTTGTTAACCTTCTGGAGTTCTCGCCATGATCCGCCGCCTGCTTCCGTTGCTCGCGCTCGCCGCCGCCCTCTGCGGCGTCTCGACCGCCGCCTCGGCCCAGGCCTGGCCGGGCGAGTGCGTCACGCGGCGGGTCACCGGCCCGGGCGGCGCCTACCGCTGGGATCGCGTCGAGTGCGAGGCCCACGCCGGCGCGAGCGACTTCGATCGCTGGGGTGGCCGGCCGCTGAACGTGGTGGTCGGCCCGCCGGAAGGCCCGCTGCTGGGCGACCGGTATGGCGGCTGGCGCCCGGCTCCCGGCTATCCGGCCTACGACAGCGGGCCCTACCGGGATCGTCCCGTCCCCTATCCGGCCTACCGGGTCGCGGGCCGGGACGTGGACGGTTTCCTGGTCTGGCCCGGCAAGCTGCCGTAGCGACTCAGGTCCTGGCCCGGGGCTTGCGGGGGCGGGGGCCGCACGCCTCAATCCGGGACGGGGGATCCTCCACTATGCGCAGGCCGAGCAAACCGCTCTTCGAGATTTACGAGATCGTCGCGATCGCCGCCTTCGTGCTGGCCGCGATCGGCGTCGGCGGCCTGAGGCTGATCCACTAGGCCCCCCGGGGGCGACTTCGGGACACAAGGACCCGGTCCGCGCGTTGTGGACGGGTATCTGGAGGTTCCGCCCTGACGACGCTCGCTCCCGACCCGCCGCCCAGCCTGACCGCGCGCCTGCGCGGCCTGCCGCCGCGCGCCCGCTGGGGGATGATCGGCGCGATCCTGCTGACCGCCGCGATCGTCGTCTTCCTGGTCGTCTTCGACTGGAACTGGTTTCGCGGCCCCGTGGGGCGCTTCGCCTCGGCGCGGCTGAACCGCGAGGTGGTGATCACCGGCGACCTGCGGGTCCATCCCTGGTCGCTCTCGCCCAAGGCCGAGGCCCTGGGCGTCCGCATCGCCCAGCCCGACTGGGCGGCCAAGGCCGATCCCAAGGGCTCGCCGCCCGGAACCCCCATGGCCAAGGTCGACCGCATCGCGGTGCAGATCAAGCTGCTGCCCCTGCTGAAGGGCGACGTGATCCTGCCGCTGCTGGCCGTCGATCGCCCCGACGTGCGCCTGCTGCGCGAGGCCTCGGGCCGCGCCAACTGGACGTTCGGCGATCCCAACGCCCCCCGAAAGCCGCTCAAGCTGCCGGCCATCCAGCACTTCATCATCAACGACGGTCAGCTGCGCTACGAGGACCAGCAGCGCGACATTCTCTTCCTGGGCACGGTCAGCTCCAACGAGCAGGCCAGCGACGACGGGCGCGGCCGGTTCGTGCTGGAGGGCAAGGGCCAGCTGAACCGCTCGCCATTCACCGCCATGGTCACCGGCGGGCCCCTGCTGAACATCTCGCCCAACCGCCCCTATCCGTTCGACGCGCGGGTCGACGCCGGCTCGACCCACGTCACGGCCAAGGGCGACATCACCAAGCCGTTCGACCTGGGCCGGTTCGAGACCCAGCTGACCGTGTCGGGCGCCGACCTGAACCGCCTCTACGCCCTGACCGGCCTGGCCCTGCCCAACACCCCGCCCTACCGGATCAGCGGGCGCCTGACCCGCAAGGGCGAGCGGTTCGACTTCAACGGGTTGAGCGGCCGGGTCGGCGACAGCGACGTCTCGGGCGACCTGTTCGTGCTGATGGGGCGCGAGCGGCCCTATCTGGAGGCCGAGCTGCAATCGCGCCGCCTGGACTTCGACGACCTGGGCAGCCTGGTCGGCGCGGCGCCGGCCACGGGCCGGGGCGAGACCGCCTCGGCGGGCCAGAAGGTCGAGGCCGCCCAGCGCGAGGCCACCCGGCGCCTGCTGCCGGACGCCACCCTGCAGGTGGAGCGCGTCAAGGCCATGGACGCCAAGGTCAAGTACCGCGCCCTGGCGGTCAACGCGCCGAACCTGCCGCTGAAGAAGGTGCGGGTCGACCTGACCCTGGAGAAGGGGGTGCTGACCCTGGACCCGCTGGCTTTCACCTTCTCGCGCGGCGACCTGGCCGGGAAGGTGCGGCTGGACGCCAATCCCAAGACGCCGCGCACCGATCTCGACATGCGGCTGACCAACGCCAAGCTGGAGGACTTCATCCCGATCCAGAGCGGCGGCAAGCCGGCCATCGAGGGCGGGGTGATGGCGCGGGCCAAGCTGACCGGCTACGGCAATTCGGTGCATCGCGCCGCCTCGACGGCCAATGGCCAGGTGACGGTGGTGTCGCCCCGGGGCGAGATCCGCCAGGCCTTCGCCGAACTGCTGGGCGTCAACGCCTCCAAGGGCCTGATCCTGCTGCTGAGCAAGGACAACCGCGAGACCAGCGTCCGCTGCGCCGTGGCCGACTTCGGCGTCAAGGACGGGATCATGACCTCCAACCGGATCGTCGCCGACACCGGCGTGGTGCTGGCCAAGGGCAAGGGGACGATCGACCTCCGGAACGAGCGCTTGGACCTGAAGATCAACGGCGACAGCAAGAAGCCGCGCCTGGTGCGGCTGTTCATCCCGATCACCATCAAGGGTCCGCTCATGGCGCCGAAGGTCGGCCTGGAGACCGGCGGCGCGGTGGCCCAGGGCGGCGTCGCCGTCGCGCTCGGCAGCCTGCTTTCCCCCCTGGCCGCCATCCTGCCGTTCGTCACCGGCGGCGAGGCCAAGGACGCCGACTGCGCCAGCCTGGTCGCCGAGGCCCGCAGCGACGGCGCTCCGGTCAAGGTGGCCCAGACCACACCGGCCAAGCCCAAGAAGAAATAGGACGGGTCGCGGTCGGGGCCAAAGTGCGTTGCAGAAGAGACACGCGCCGACACGGTCGGGGTTTCCGGAACATGTCAGGGGATGACGGGTTTCGAGGATGCGGTAGGATCAACCACCACTCCACCATCGGCGGTTTTATGTCCGAGATTGTGTTCGAGGCGCGGGCCTAAGGCTCCGAACCTCCGCCTCACCAGATGAGGTTCGTCAGCTGATCAGGCCCCGATCCGTCCGCGTGTCCCGCCCGGACGTGACTTCGTCACGTCCAAATCTTTGAGGGCGAGCCTCCGAAGGAGGCTCTGGCGCGCGTTCCCACGCCTCGATCCCGGACAGCTTTCCTTGAACATCTCCAAGCCGCAGCAACGCACGCTGCACGCGCTGGCGCAGGGCGCCCGCATCGAACTCCTGCGCGACGACAGGGGCCGCGTCGTCGGCGCCGACTGCATCACCGGCGAGGGCTGGCGCCTGAGCGACTGCACCCTGGCGGTCTTCAAGGCCCTCAAGCGGCGGCGCTTCATCGCCAGCACCGGCGGCGGGCCCTACCGCATCACGCGGGAAGGCGCGGCGAACCTGCGCGCGCAGGTCGACAACCGGGTGACCGCGCGGGGCTGGTGACGCGGGACCGGCCCTATCGGGGCGCGCGGAAGAAGAACACCTTCGCCGCCCCGTAGTCGCGGGCGTCGAGCCGCTCGAAGCCGGCGGGCGCGGGGTCGGGCTCGTCGCGGCCGCGCTCGAACATCACGATCGCGCCTGGGGCCAGCCAGTCGCCGGCGACCAGTCCGGCCAGGGCCTTCTCGCCCAGGCCCTTGGCGTAGGGCGGGTCGAGAAAGGCCACGTCGAACGGCGCGCCGACGCTGCCGGGGCGCGGGCCCAGGTCCGTGGCGTCGCGCCGGTGCACGCGCGCCTGGCCGAACAGGCCGAAGGCTTCCATGTTCTCGCGGATCGCGCCGCGCGCGGCGTCGTCGGTCTCGACGAACAGGCAGAAGCCCGCCCCGCGTGACATCGCCTCCAGGCCCAGGGCCCCGGAGCCGGCGAACAGGTCGATCACCCGCGCGTCCCGCAGCTCCGGCGCCCAGGTGGCGTGCTCGAGGATGTTGAACACCGCCTGCCGGGCCCGGTCCGAGGTGGGGCGGGTGGTGTCGCCCGCCGGGGTGGCGATGGCCTTGCCGCGGTACCGGCCGGAGACGACGCGCACGATCAGGCTTCCGCCGTCTGGACGGCCGGGGTCTCGACCTTCCGGGCCACCAGGCGGTTGACGACCGAAAGCCCGGCCACGACCAGGGCCATGCCCAGCCAGCCCCATGGCGTGCCGGTGATGATGCCGAGGAAGGTCAGGCTGCACATCAGTCCGGGCAACAGGGCCACGCGCAGCAGCACGTAGATCTTCTCGATCGCAGGCATGGGTTCCGACAGGTTCCCGAAGAAGGCGGCGTAGCCCCAGGCCACGGCGTGGGCCAGGCCGATGGCGGTCACCAGTCCGACATAGACGAGCGCCGCCGACGCCGAACCGCTCTCCCACAGCAGTTCGGTGGCCAGGGGCAGCAGGGCCAGCAGGCCCAGCATCATCAGGTTCAGCACGTCCAGGACGCCGTCGGCCCGGCGCAGGCGCGAATAGGTGCGGCGATGGCTGATCCAGTAGATGCCCACGACGGCGAAGCTGACGGCGTAGGCCATCAGCTTGTGCTGCATCCGCCCGAACAGGTCGGCCACGCCATGCCAGTGCTCCGGCGGATGGATCTCGATGGCCAGCAGGGTGATGGCGATCGCGAACACCGCGTCCGAGAACAGGATCAGGCGGTGCAGGTGCTGTGCTTCCTTGTGGGTGTTGTCGATCATGCGCGCCCCGCTTCCTGCCCCGATGTGTGCCGCGCGCCGGCGATCGCGGCAAGTCGCGTGTCGCGCCGCTTGCGTCGCGCGCGCCGAACGCCTAGCGATGAAGCGGGGCCAGGATCGGAAACAGTGGTGCTAGCAGAGCTTCGACGGTCGCCGTTCCTGGACGATCTGACGCCGGCCGACCGGCGCGTCGTTCCCCTGCTGCTGACCCTGCTCATCGGGGTGGTCGCGGCCCTCCTGGCGGCGGTGATCTGCGGCATCGTGGTGTTCGTGGCCTTCGCGATCGCCGGCGGCGGGGTCGAATCCACCGAGCGGCTGATGACCGCCCTGGGCCAAGGCCAGGCGCCGGCCGGCCTGACCCAGGTGAGCTTCGTCCTGACCCTGGTGGCGGCCACCAATGGCGGCATGGCCCTGGCCTTCGTCGGCGTGGCGGCCCTGCTGCACCACCGGCGGCTGCTGTCCTATTTCAGCGCCGCGCCTCGCTTCCGCTGGCGGCTGACCTTGCTGGGCCTGGCGCTGTTCGTCGCGGTGATCGGCCCCATGGTCCTGGTCTCGGCGGCGCTGGACCCCAAGGCGGCGGGCGCGCCGATCCTGGCGATCAGCCCCGGCCTGTCCGGCCGGTTGACCTACGCGGTCATGGTGGTGGTCCTGTTCCTGGTCGCCGCCGCCGCAGAGGAACTGGTCTTCCGGGGCTGGCTGGCCAAGATCGTCGGCGCCTGGTTCCCCGACCCACGCGTGGTGCTGGTGCTGAGCGGCCTGCTGTTCTCGGCGATCCACTTCGATCCCAATCTCGACGCCTTCCTGATGCGGCTGGCCATGGGCGTCGGCCTGGCCTGGATGACCCTGCGCCTGGGCGGGATCGAGTTCGCCGTCGGGGCCCACGCGGCCAACAACATCCTGATCCTGCTGTTCGTCCAGCCCATGGCGCTGAAGCCCGAGCCACCGCACGCCTTCCCGCCCGAGACCCTGGTCATCGCACCGCTGATGCTGGCCGGCTATGTGGCCCTGGCCGAGATCGTGGCGCGGTGGGCGCCGCTGCGCCGCTGGACCCGGCTGGCCGCGACCTGACGCTCAGGACCACCGCAGCGGCGGCGCCTGGTCCTTCAGGGCCAGCAGGGCCGCGCGCAGCCGGGCCATGAAGGCGGCGCGGTCGCCGTCCCAGCCCAGCGGCTGGCCGACCAGCACCGCGCAGTTCAGCGGGGCCGGGATCGCTTCTCCCTTGGGCAGGACGCGGCCCGCGCCCTGGATCCAGACCGGCGTCACCGGCGCCTCGGGAAAGGCCTGGGCCAGGCGCGCCACGCCGCCCTTCAGCTGGCCCAGGTCGTCGCCGTCGCCGCGCGTGCCCTCGGGAAACACCACCACGATGTCGCCGGCCGCCAGGGCCGCGCGGGCCGGGGCCAGGACGTCTTCCCCCGCGCCCGCCTTCAGCCGGGCCACCGGCACGATGCCGATCACATGGCGCGAGAACCAGCCGATCACCGGGTCGCGCAGGAAATAGTCGGCCGCCGCCACGGGCCGCACCCGGGCCACGGCCCGCGACGGGAAGATCGCCAGCAGCAGCAGGGTGTCGACATGGCTGGAATGGTTGGCCGCGACGATGGCCGGCCCCTTCAGCGGCAGGCGCTCGCGGCCGGTGACGTCGGCCCCGGTCAGGAACAGGGCCAGGGGACGGGCCACCAGCACCAGCAGCAGGAAGCGCAGCCAGCCCACGGATCAGAACCTGTCGAGCGCGAACAGCGCCAGCAGGTGGAAATAGAGCGGGGCGGTGAAGGTCAGGCTGTCGGCGCGGTCCAGCACTCCGCCGTGGCCGGGAATGGCGTGCGAGGTGTCCTTGACCCCGATGTCGCGCTTGACCGCGCTCATGGTCACGTCGCCGGCGAAGCCCGCCAGCGGCAGGGCGATGGCGACCACCAGCAGGCCGTGGCCGGCCAGGGGGGTGAACACCGGTCCGGCGAACCCGATCAGCAGGCCCGTCGCCAGCCAGCCGCCCAGGAAGCCCTCCCAGGTCTTGTTGGGGCTGACGGCGGGCGCGATCTTGCGGCGGCCCAGCAGCTTGCCGAACACGTACTGGGCCACGTCGTTGAACTCGGTGACCAGCAGCAGGAAGAACACCAGCCCCGCCGGCCCGGCCGGCAGGCGGTCGGTGTCGGGCGTCCGCATCAGGAAGGCCGCGAAGCCCAGGTTGTAGACGCAGGTCACCAGGCCCCAGTGGAAGGTGGCGGCGGTGGTCAGGAAACCCCGCGTCTGGCCCAGCATGGCCATCAGGAACGGCAGGCCCAGGAACGTCCAGACCGGGATGAACACCAGGTAGAACATGTACTTGTCGGCGACGATGAAGCCGTAGGCGGCGACCAGGGCCAGGTAGGCGGCCAGGATCGCGGGGCGGTCCTCCTTGCGGATCGGGGCCAGGGACAGGAACTCGCGCAGGGCCATGAACGAGATCAGGGCGAAGACCAGGACGGTCGCCCGCCAGCCCAGCAGCAGGGCCCCGGCCAGCAGGGCGACCATCACCCACCAGCTGGCGATGCGCTGGCGAAGCTCGCGATAGTCCTTGTCCGGCTTCAGCGCGGTCAGCAGGGTGGCGATCGCCCCGGCCACGCTCAGCAGGGCCACGACGCCGGCCAGGCCGATCAGCAGGACCGGCGGCTGGGCGGCGAAGAAGGCCCGAACGGTGGCGGCGATGTCCATGCGGCTCCTGCCGGCGCGCCCCTGGCGGCGATTGGGTTTAGCTATAGCCTAGTTCTCGCCCCGAGGAGACGCCATGACCCAGGACCTGGACAACCGCCGCCCGCTGAAGGTCCGCGACGCCGCCTTCGCGCGCCGTCTGGCCCAGGGCCTGGCGACGGCCAAGGTCGATCCGGACGTCATCTCGGCCACTGGCGTCGCCTTCGCGGCCCTGGGCGGGGCGCTGATCCTGACGGCTGGCGCGCTGGACGACCGGCTCCTCCGGGCCGCGGCGTTCGGACTGGCGGCGGCGTGCATCCAGGCGCGGCTGCTGTGCAACCTGCTGGACGGCCTGGTGGCGGTCGAGCATGGCCGGGCCGGGCCGGCGGGGCCGATCTGGAACGAGCTGCCGGACCGCGTCGCCGACGTCCTGCTGCTGGCCGGGGCCGGCTACGGCGTGCAGTCGGCCGGGATCGGCGGCGGGGCGGCCGCCGGCTGGATCGCGGCGGTGCTGGCGGTGCTGACCGCCTATGTCCGCGAGCTGGGCCGGGGCCTGGGCCAGCCCGCCGATTTCTCCGGGCCGATGGCCAAGCAACAGCGGATGGCGACGCTGACGGGGGTCTGCCTGGTCTCGATGCTCGAGCCGCTCTGGCGCGGCCAGGGGCAGGTGCTGCTGGGCGGGCTGGTGGTGATCGCGGCGGGAAGCCTGGTCACGGTGGTGAGGCGGACCCGAAACCTGGCTGTCGGTTTGCGGACACGGGGCTAGCCTTCACATTCACACCGTCATCCCGGGCCGATAAGGGTGAGCGCTAGCGCTAGCGCTAGCGCTTGCCGCGCGGAGCGCCCGGCCCGCCCGGACGCGACCCGCTCGGCTTGCCGCCCGTGCGGGGCGGGCCCTTGGGACCGTCCGGTCGAGCACCGGTCTTGGCCATCCCTGGCTTGGACCAGACCTTGCCGGGCTCGCCAGGCTTGCCCGCTCCCGCCGCCTTGACCGTGCTGGGCTTGCCGCCCGGACGCGCGCCGCCCGGCTTTCCACCGGTCTTGCCCTCCTTCTGGACCGGACCGTCGCCCAGCGGCTTGTAGCCGTTGGCCCGCAGCGCGCCCGGCTTGGGCTTGGCGGCCGCCTTCGAAGGGCGCGCGTCCTTGCCCTGGGCGGCGCGCTTGTCGGCCGCGTTCTTCTCGGCCATCTCCTTGTCGCGGATCCGCTTGGCGGCGGCGTCGCGATAGGACAGCGGCTTGGGGCCGATCATCTTGCTTTCGATCGACTTCTTGGCCGGGCGCACGGGGTCGCGGCCGGCGATCGCCGGCTTTTTCTTCGGCTTGGCCCAGCCCGGCTTGCGGACGAACTTCTCTTCCTCGACCTTTTCCTCGGGCGCGAGGATGGCCACCTGGGTCATCTTGCCGGCCCGGGGCACGCCCCGGCGCTGCATGTCGCCGCCGCCCGCCTGGCCCGGGGCCTTCGCCGGATCGGCCACGCCGACGAACCGCGGCTTGTCGCCCGTCGGCATGTTCTCGGGCGGGATGATGCCCTCCAGCAGCTCCCGGATCACCCGGGGGCCGACCTCCTCGACCTGGCCCGGCAGCAGGGTTCCCAGGGCGAACGGACCATAGGACAGGCGGATCAGGCGGTTGACCTTCAGGCCGATCGCCTCGAGCACCTTGCGGACCTCGCGGTTCTTGCCTTCGCTGAGGGTGAGGGTGATCCAGATGTTCTTGCCGCCGCCGGCCTTGTCCTGGGCCTTGTCGAGCCGGGCCTCGATCGGGCCGTAGCGGACGCCCTCGACCGTGATCCCGTCCTTCAGGCGGTCCAGCTTGGCCTGGGTGGTGTCGCCGAAGGCCCGGGCCCGGTAGCGGCGTACCCAGGCGTTCTGCGGCATCTCCAGCGCCCGCGACAGCTCGCCGTCGTTGGTCAGCAGCAGCAGGCCCTCGGAATTGAGGTCCAGGCGGCCCACCGAGATGACGCGCGGCAGGTCGCGCGGCAGCGCCTGGAACACCGTCGGGCGGCTCTTGGGGTCGTTGTGCGAGGTCAGCAGGCCGGTGGGCTTGTGGTAGCGGAAGATCCGGGTCGGCTCGGGCTCGTCGATCATCTTGCCGTCGACGGTCAGGATGTCGCCGGGGCGGACCTTGACGGCCGGGGTGGTCAGCACCGTGCCGTTCAGCGCCACCTTGCCCGCCTCGATCAGCCGCTCGACCTCGCGCCGCGAGGCCACGCCCGAACGGGCCAGCATCTTGGCGACGCGCTCGCCCTCGCCGCCTTCGCCGTCCGCCTCGTCGACCGGGTCGAGCAGGGCGTTGTCATGCAGGTGCGGCTGATATTTCTCGGTCATGGCGTGGTCCTTCGAGGGCGGGGCGCATCTCACGATGGGCGAGGTTCGTGATGGCGCCGATCCGGCCGGGGATCAAGGTTGACGGGGCTTCAGTGGTGATAGTATATACTAAGTATATTGGATTTCCGAAAGGCGGTGTCGTGAAATACGAGCCTTTGAAGCGCCACTTGGAGAGTTTGTCTTCGCGCGGCGAGGTGCGCCTCGGATTCGCGGAAATCGAACGTATCCTGCGCTTTTCCTTGCCGCGTTCGGCCTATACCCATCAGGCTTGGTGGTCGAACACGAGAGCCGGCCACTCGCACGCGGCCGCTTGGCTTGACGCCGGCTGGAAGACCGCCGCCCTCGACCTCGCCGCGCAGAAGATCAGCTTTGTCAAGGAAGGCGCCGGGTCCGGCCTCGCCGAGCAGGGCGCGCCCTTCCGGCATCAGAACGCGGAGATCATCGTCTTGCCTGTGAACGCGCTTGGCGAACGCGCCCTGCGGATGCTCGACGAGCACGTCAGGACTCACGGTGGTGATAGGGCCAGCGCCTGTATCACCCTGCTTGACCAACTGGCCAATGATCGGCTGGCGGCGATGGTTGAGTGGTTCCAGAACGCCTCGCCGCGTTCAACGGTCGACGCCGTCGATCTGATCCGTGAGGATCGGGACAGCGATGAGCGATGAGGTCGTTCTGGACGCCTCGGTCGTCGTGGACTGGTTTCTTCCGGGGCCACGGTCGGCGGTGGCCTTGGCGTTCCTGCAAGGGCGCGCGCGGCGGATCGCGCCGGAGCTGATCTTCGCTGAATTTGTGTCGGTGACGGCCAAGTTCGCGCGGCGGGGCTTGACGCCAGAAGCGGATGCACGTGCGGCCGTTGAACGGCTTCCGCAGTTGATTGACGAAGTGGCCCCCTTGAGTGAGCTGGCGGCGCCCGCCTATGACCTAGCGACGCGATACAGCTTTTCGGCCTATGACGCCGTCTATCTGGCCCTGGCGTTGCGGCGTGGTCTTCGATTGGTCACCGCCGACGCGAAGCTGGCCAGACGGGCGGTGGACGCCGGGTTCGCCGCGTCTGTTTGTCACTTGACCCCGGAGTCCCGACCATAGCCGCCGCCCCGCTCACCGACGAAGCCGCCATGGCCCTGGCCCTGGACGAAGCCCGCGCCGCCGCCGAGGCGGGCGAGACGCCCGTGGGCGCGGTGATCCTCGATCCGGCGACGGGCGCGGTGATCGCCCGGGCCGGCAACGGTCCGATCGGCGCCCACGACCCCACGGCCCACGCCGAGATCGCGGCCCTGCGCATCGCCGCCGCCAAGCTCGGCAACTATCGCCTGACGGACCTGACCCTGGTGGTGACGCTGGAGCCTTGCGCCATGTGCGCCGGGGCGATCAGCCACGCGCGGATTGGCCGGGTGGTGTTCGGGGCCGAGGATCCCAAGGGCGGGGCGGTGGTCCACGGCCCGAAGTTCTTCGCCCAGCCCACCTGCCACTGGCGGCCCGAGGTCACGGGCGGGGTGATGGCCCAGGAGAGCGCCGACCTGCTGCGGGGGTTCTTTCGCGAGCGGCGGAAGAAGTAGACGTCCTGTGTCCCTCGAGGCCCGTCAATTCACCATCGCCGAACCCAGCAGCACCTTGGAGCCCTTGCGGCCCAGCACCTTGTCGGCGGCTTCCTGCATCCGCGAGCCCAGATAGGTCAGGTCGGGGGCCGCGCCGCGCGGCATGCCGGCGGTGTAGGTCATCAGCACCTGGGCGAAGGCGGCGCGCAGGCGGGGTTCCGACTGCTGGGCGCGCTCCATCAGGGCCGGGTCCAGCGCCTGCACGCCCGTCTCCAGGGTCATGACCCCGCGACGGCCGTCGCGGCGGATGGTGGTTGCGGTCAGGGGCTGCAGGGCGAAATAGGTGGCGGGCGCCTTCTTCTCCTCCTTGCCCTGGCTGGCGAAGGCGGGCGGGGCGGCCAGGCTGGCGGCGGCCAGCAGCGACAGGAGGGGCAGGGCGAGGGCGCGGCGCATGAGCCCTTGTGACACGACCGGGTTGACGTCCTCTTTACGTCTGGCGGGCACAAAGGGACGTTAACCATGACTCGTCTCGCGCGCCCCTGCGGCGGCGAAGGCTCAGGAGGCTGAAATTGGGGCGCTTTTCACCGAACACCCTCGATCTGGATGGCAAGGTCATCCTGGTGACCGGCGGAACCGGGTCGTTCGGCCGCCGATTCATCGAGACCGTGCTGCGACGCTCGGACCCGCGGAAGGTGATCGTCTATTCCCGCGACGAATTGAAGCAGAGCGACATGCAGCTGGAACTGCGCGAGCAGTTCGGCGAGGCGGTCTACGGGAAACTCCGGTTCTTCCTGGGGGACGTGCGCGACCGCGAGCGGCTGACCCTGGCCCTGCGCGGCGTCGACATCGTCATCCACGCGGCCGCGCTGAAGCAGGTGCCGGCCGCCGAATACAATCCGTCGGAATGCATCCACACCAACGTGCTGGGCGCCGAGAACGTGGTCTGGGCCAGCCTGACCAACCATGTGAAGCAGGTGGTGGCCCTGTCGACCGACAAGGCCTGCAACCCGATCAACCTCTATGGCGCGACCAAGTTGGCCTCGGACAAGACCTTCGTGGCCGCCAACAACCTGTCGGGCGACATCGGCACCCGCTTCGCGGTGGTCCGCTACGGCAACGTGGTCGGCTCGCGCGGCAGCGTGGTGCCGCTCTACAAGCGCCTGCTGGCCCAGGGTGCGACCGAGCTGCCGGTCACCGACGCGCGGATGACGCGCTTCTGGATCACCCTGAACCAGGGCGTGGAGTTCGTGCTGTCGTCGCTGGAGCTCATGCGCGGCGGCGAGATCTTCGTGCCGAAGATCCCGTCCATGACCATGCCCGACCTGGTCAAGGCCATGTCGCCGACCGCCGGCCTGCGGATCGTCGGCATCCGCCCGGGCGAGAAGCTGCACGAGATGATGATCAGCGCCGACGACGCCCGCGCCACGGTCGAGCTCTCCGACCGCTACGTGATCGAGCCGACGTTCGTGGAGTATCCGCGCCAGCCGTTCCGCGGCGAGGCCGAGGCCAGGGACGTGGCCGAGGGCTTCAGCTACAGCAGCGACAGCAACGACGACTGGCTCAGCGAGGACGGCCTCAACGCCATGCTGGCCGAGAAGGCTTGATGAGCGCCGCGCCGCCCTTCCTGCCCTACGGCCGTCAGACCATCGAGGACGACGACGTGGCGGCGGTGGCGGCGGCCCTGCGCGCCGACTTCCTGACCACCGGCCCGGCCGTGGAGGCCTTCGAGGCCGCGTTCAGGCGAAAGGTCGGGGCCGAGCACGCCGTCGCCGTCGCCAACGGCACCGCCACCCTGCACCTGGCCATGCTGGCCCTGGGCGTCGGCGAGGGCGACGTCTGCGTCGCCCCGTCGGTCACCTTCCTGGCCACCGCCAACTGCGCCCGCTATGTCGGGGCCGAGGTGGTGTTCGCCGACGTCGATCCCGACAGCGGCCTGATGACGCCGGACACCTTGGCCCAGGCCCTGAAGCGCGCGTCCGGCCGACGGGTGAAAGCCGTGCTGCCGGTGCACCTGCGCGGCGACGTCTGCGACCTGCCCGGCCTGAAGGCCCTGGCCGCCGGCGTCGGCGCGGCGCTGGTCGAGGACGCGCCCCACGCCCTGGGCTCGGTCGGGACCTTCGACGGCGTCGCGCATCCGGTCGGCGACGGCGCCTTTTCCAGTTTCGCCAGCTTCTCGTTCCATCCGGTCAAGACCCTGGCCACCGGCGAGGGCGGCATGCTGACCACCAACGACGCCACGCTGGCGGCGCGGGCGAGGTCCCTGCGCGGCCACGGCATGGTCCGCCCGCCCGGGGCCGAGCCCTGGGTCTACGAGATGCCCGAGCTGGGCTTCAACTACCGCATCCCGGACGTGCTCTGCGCCCTGGGCCTTTCGCAGCTGGCCAAGCTGGACCGGTTCGTGGCGCGGCGGCGGACCCTGGCCGCGCTTTACGCCGAGAAGCTGGCGGCCCTGGCCCCGGTCGTGCGCCTGGCGGAAAGCCCGGCCTGGTCCGACCCGGCCCTGCACCTGCTGACCGTGCTGATCGACTTCGAGGCCCTGGGCGTGACCCGCCGGGCGGTGGTCGAGGCGCTGAAGGCCCAGGGCGTCGGCAGTCAGGTCCACTACATCCCGATCCACCACCAGCCCTACTACCAGGCCCGCTACGGCGCCCTGGACCTGCCTGGCGCCGACGCCTGGTACGCCCGCTGCCTGACCCTGCCGCTGTATCCGGGCATGGCGGACGCGGACGTGGACCGAGTGGTCGGGGCGCTGGCGGGGGCGTTGGGGCGGTAGGGCTTCGCGCCATCGCGCGCGATGAGGCTTGCGCGGCGCCCAGAACGCCGATCTCTTCCCGATACTAACCAGGACGGGCAAGGCGGCGATGAACGAAGAGTACGGCGGAGTCTTTCGGGACCTCCTGTCCCGGATCATCAGCCCCAAGACGGAGCCACCTGCCTACGAACCCTATACGCGCCAGTTCGATGTCGTGGCGGAGGCCCTCGCATTGGATGCGGCGATTGGGGCGTTGACCGGTGAAGAGGCGGCGCTCCTGCGGCAAGCGTCCCAGGAATTCGACACGGGATTGCTTCCGTGGAAGACCCGTCTCCATATCGCCGCCGCCGAAGCCTCGGTTCGCCTGCGTGAGGTCCTGTCGGCCGAACAAAGGGCGTCGACGGTCGTCAGTCTGCTGTTCGACCAGTCCGGCTCGATGCGCGGCCAGAAAATGCTGTTCGCCGCCGCGTCCGCCGACCTCTGTCAGGAGTTCCTGACCTCTCTGGGCGTGAGAACCGAGGTGTTGGGTTTCACGACCGTTCGCTGGCGCGGCGGCAAGGCCCGCAACCGCTGGATCCGCCACGGCAAGCCCAGGAATCCCGGTCGGCTCAACGACCTTCTGCATGTGATCTATCGGTCGGCCGACGACAACAGGGTGAGCACCGGAGGACATGCCTTGCGTCAGATGCTCCGCCCGGATCTTCCCAAGGAAAACCTCGACGGAGAAGCATTGGAATGGGCGGTCGCCCGCCTCCGTGACCGTCCCGAGCCTCGGAAGCTTCTCGTCGTGATCTCGGACGGCGCGCCGGTCGATGATTTAACGCTGCACGAAAACGGCCCCGACTATCTGTACAGCCATCTGAAGCAGGTCATCGCCGCGACGCAAGAAAGCGCCGACATCGAACTCGGCGCGGTCGGCCTGGGTTTTGATGTTGGACCGCTCTATGCCCGGTCAGTCTTCACCGAAGCACCTGACGCTCTTGGGGCGACGCTGCTCGGCTTCCTTGAGGCGATGCTTGCGCCTTGTGGCGAGGCGTCGACCTAAGCCGCCGCCTTCTGCTGAACCATGCCCTTGAGCAGATCCATGGTCTCGGGCGAGTTGGCCAGTTCTTCGCGGGCCTCGGGCGCGCGGGCCAGCTTCATCGCCTCGGCCTTGGCCTTGTCGGCGACCGGACCGGTGGGACCGGCCTCGCCCATGGCCAGCTTGATCAGCACGGCCAGTTTCTGGGGCAGGGGCGCGGGGGCGCGGACCAGCATGGCGACCAGGCGGGCGTCGGCCTCGATCATGCCGCCCACCTCGCCCAGGCGCGTGCACAGGGGGCCGTAGTCCTCGACCACCAGGCCCGAGCGGACCAGGGAACGCTGCAGGGCGGCCAGGGCGGCCAGCTTGGCGGCCGGCGAATCCGGGCCCTGGCGCAGCTCGCGCTCAAAGCGCAGGGCCAGGACGTTGGCCGACAGCCAGCGGGCGGCCATGCGCTTGTTGACGGCGCCCATGACGTTCTCGGCCAGGCGGATCAGCATCTGGATTTCCTCGCGCGAGGAGCGTTCTCGGCCGAGCAGGGCTTCGATGAACTCGCCGTTCAGCAGGGTCTTGGACCGGGTGGTGAAGGCGCTGGTGATGTCCTCCGGCGGCAGGATGCGGCCCGCCGCGGCGGTCAGGCTCATGGCCAGGGCGCGCAGGTGTTCGATCTCGGATTCGGCGTCGGCGGGCTTGAGGCGACGCACGCCGTTCAGCTCCTTGAGCACCCGGTGGGCGATCGACGAGCGGACGACGGGGAAGTCGTCGCCGCTCAGCCACTGGCTCAACCGCTTGGCCGTGCCCGACAGCTCGGGCATGCAGTTGCGCACCCCGGCCTCGATGCGGATTAGCCCCTCGACCTGGGCGCCGCCCGCCAGGCGGGTCATGGCCGCCAGGGTCGTGCCGAGGTCGGCGTCGTTGGCCCCGAGCAGGTCGGCCATGCCGGCCTTGGAGCCGATGATCTCGGCCAGGGGCGTCTCGATGGCCGCCAGGGCGGCGGCGCGGGCCCTGGGATCGCTGGGCGCGGCGTCGGCCAGATCCAGCAGGCGGGCGATCTTCTCTGACCAGTTCTTGCCGGGCGCGATCGAGGCGGCGACGCCGGCCCCCAGCAGGAAGGCGCGGTCGGGATCGGTGGACAGCCGCTCGGCGGCCCGGGCGAAGCCTTCCTTGTCCAGGTCGGGCAGGGCGCCCTTCTTGAACGCCTTCATCAGGTTGGCGACGGTGCGCTCGACCAGGCCCTGAAAGGTGCGGATCAGCTCGTGGACCGACATGCCCCGGGCCTCGGCTTCGGGGATGGCGATCTTCTGCAGGGCGTGCTGCAGGTCGGTGCCGGAGGCTTCCAGCTGCTCGACCAGGTCGGGACGGTGCAGCAGTTCGAACGGGGTGGCGTTGTGACGGTCCAGCCAGGCTTCCAGCAGCCGGCCGATCCGGTCGCGCGCATGGGCGGTGTAGAGGTCGGCGGGCTGGACACAGAGCGGATCCAGGTCCTCCTGCACCTTCTTGGGCTTACCGCCGTCGACCTGGCCCTTGGTGAAGATCGAGATCGACTTGTATTCGCGGGTCTCGGGGTCGAGGGTCTCCTTGCTGACCCGCACGGCGATCGCCCGCCCCTGCTCCAGCGCCTCCTCGGCGGTCTGCAGGGCGTGGGCGCGGATTTCGGTCGCCATGTCGAGCGTCCACTGCGCGCCGGGCTTGCGGCGCACGAACAGCTCATAATGGACTTGGTCGCTCATCGGCAAAGGGCTCCCCGGACCTCCCTTATGGGATACAAGACCTTAAGGTGAGGTTGCCGCCCGCCGTCCCGCGGATGGGATGGACCGCCGCGGGGGCGCGCCGCAATCGCGCCACGCTGGAGCCGCAAAAGGCAGGGAAAGCTTGGCCGCCTTCATGCGTTGTAGGGGGCGCGTTGTGGCGGGCGACGCCGATCGATAGTATCGGCGGGAAAATCGCGAAAGGACCCATAGGGCTCGATGGCCGATATTACTCTCATCGACGACGACGAGAACATCGTCGCTTCGGTTTCGCTGGCGCTGGAAAGCCACGGTCACGTGGTGAAGGCCTATTACGACGGCGCGTCAGGGCTCGACGCTGTCGAGAGCCAGGCGCCCGACCTGGTGATCCTGGACGTCAAGATGCCGCGCATGGACGGCATGGAGGTGCTGCGCCGCCTGCGCCAGACCACCGAGATCCCGGTGATCATGCTGACCTCCAAGGACGACGAGATCGACGAGATCCTCGGCTTCAACCTCGGGGCCGACGACTACATCCACAAGCCGTTCAGCCAGCGCCTGCTGCTGGAGCGGGTCAAGGCCGTGCTGCGCCGCGCCCGTCCGGAGGAGGAGGACGCCGCCAGCGTCGCGCCGGGCTCGGCCAATTCCAAGATCATGAAGCGCGGCAAGCTGACGCTCGATTCGGCCCGCCACGACAGCCTGTGGGACGGCAAGCCGGTGCGCCTGACGGTCACCGAGTTCCTGCTGCTGCAATCGCTGGCCCAGCGCCCGGGCTTCGTGAAGAGCCGCGACAACCTGATGGACGCCGCCTACGACGATCAGGTCTATGTCGACGACCGCACCATCGACAGCCACATCAAGCGCATGCGCAAGAAGTTCCGCCAAGTCGATCCGGAGTTCGATTCCATCGAAACCCTCTATGGCGTCGGCTACCGATATCGCGAATCCTGATCGCAAGATGGCCGGGGAACCCGGGCCGGAGGCCAAGCCGAAGCCGGGTTTGACCTGGCTCTCCCTTGGCTGGCCCTGGCCCAGGCCCGGCTGGTTCAAGCTGGCCTGGCCCAGGGGGTCGCGCCTGGGCCGGCTGATCATCGGCCTGAACCTGCTGGCCCTGGCCGTGCTGCTGGGCGGGGCGCTGGTGCTCAACGAGCTGCGCAGCGGCCTGATCAACACGCGCATCGACAGCCTGACCACCCAGGGCGAGCTGATCGCCAACGTGATCGACCTGGCCGCCACGGTCGGCGATCCCGAGCCGCGCCTGGTGCCCGACCAGGCCAGCGACATCCTGCAGAGCCTGTTCATCCCGCGCTCGCAGCGAGCGCGGCTGTTCGACGCCCAGGGCGTCCAGCTGGCCGATTCCTATGTCGTCGCCGACCGGGTGGAGTCCAAGGCGCTGCCGCCGGCCCGCAAGCCGGGCCAGCCGGCCTTCGGCCTGCCGACCCATAGTCCCGACACCAAGCCCAAGGTCGCCCAGGCGGCGCGCGAGGCCCTGGCCGCCGAGATCGCCCAGGCCAAGCTGGGCGAGCCCGTGGCCGGCACCCGCATCGACGAGACGGGCGAGCGGGTGGTGTCGGTGTCGATTCCCATCCAGCACGTGCGGGCGGTGCTCGGCGTCCTGACCCTGGAAGCGGGCGACGTCGACCAGATCATCGCCGCCGAGCGCAAGGCCCTGCTGCCGTTCGCCCTGATCGCCATCGCCACCACCCTGATCTCGTCGTTCCTGCTCAACCGCCTGATCGCCCAGCCGGTGCTGCGCATGGCCAGCGCCGCCGACCGCGTGCGGCTGGACGGCGCCCGGGCCATCTCCCTGCCCGACATCTCCGACCGCAAGGACGAGCTGGGCGACCTGTCGCGGGCCCTCGAGGAGATGACCGACTCGATGTCGGAGCGGATGGACGCCATCGAACGCTTCGCCGCCGACGTCGCCCACGAGATCAAGAACCCCCTGACCTCGATCCGCTCGGCGATCGAGACCCTGGACCTGGTGACCGATCCCGCCGCCCGGGCCCGGCTGCTGGGCATCCTGCAGCAGGACGTCACGCGTCTGGACCGGCTGGTCACCGACATTTCCAATGCGTCCAGGCTGGACGCCGAGCTGTCGCGCGAGGCGCCGCGGGCCTTCGAGCTGAACGGCCTGCTGACCGAGGTCATCCATCTCTACGAGGCCCAGCTGCGCCCGGGCGAGGCCCCGGGCAGCGTGCGGGTGACCTTCGACGCCAAGGGCGCGCCGCAGCACGCCCGGATCGTGGCGCGCGAGACCCCGGTGGGCCAGGTGTTCCGCAACCTGATCGACAACGCCCGCTCGTTCAGCGCCGCCGACGGCGAGGTTCGTGTCACGCTCAAGCGCGATCCGGGCCTGCGCGACCATCACAATCGCCTGATCGTCACGGTCGACGACGACGGCCCCGGCATCCCGCCCGACAATCTGGAGACGATCTTCGAGCGGTTCTACACCTCGCGGCCCAAGGGCAAGGCGTTCGGCGGCAATTCGGGCCTGGGCCTGTCGATCGCCCGCCAGATCGTCGAGGCGCACGGCGGGACCATGCGGGCCGAGAACCGCAAGGACGCCGAGGGCAAGGTGATCGGCGCGCGGTTCGTGGTCGACCTGCCCGAGGCCGGCGCCCACAACGGTCACCACCATCACGGCGGCCAACGCGACGGGAGCGCGCGCGAATGATCCGCCACGCGGGACTGATCGCCCGCCGGGTGGCCGGGACCTGGCGCGGCGCCCTGATCGAGGGGCCGTCCGGCGTCGGCAAGAGCGACCTGACGCTGCGGGCCCTCGACCAGGGCTTCGTCCTGGTCGCCGACGACCGCACCCTGGTGTTCGTCTCCGGCGGCCGGCTCTATGGCCGGGCGCCGGACGCCCTGACGGGGCTGGTCGAGGTCCGCGGCGTGGGCGTGCTGCCCCGGCCGCATCTCCCGTTCTGCCGAATCGATCTTCTGGTACGCTGCGTGGATCGGCCGCAGGCGATCGAACGGTTTCCGGACCCTATGTTCCAGGTCATCGAAGGCGTTTCGACGCGCGTGCTGGACCTGTGGCCTCTGGAACCCGGCGCGCCGGGGAAAATCAGACGGGTGTTTGAGCATCTTGGAGTCGCCGACTAACAAGCGTATCAAGGCGGCCCGCGCGGCCCTCCCTGGTCGCCACGGGTTATGGGGATCCCGTTTGAGAGATCAGGCATGATCGGGCTCGTGATAGTCACGCACGGGCGGCTGGCCGAGGAATTCGTCTCCGCCATGGAGCACGTGGTCGGACCGCAGGGCGCGGTGAAGGCCATCTGCATCGGTCCGGAGGACGACATGGAACGTCGCCGGTCCGATATCCTGAAGGCGTGCGCCGCGGTCGACCAGGACGGCGACGGCGTGATCTTGCTGACCGACATGTTCGGCGGCACGCCCTCGAACCTGGCCATTTCGGTGATGGAGCAGACCAAGGCCGAGGTGATCGCCGGCCTGAACCTGCCGATGCTGATCAAGCTGGCCAGCGTGCGCCAGCGCGAAAACCTGCAGGCCTGCGTCGCCCACGCCCAGGAGGCTGGACGCAAATATATCTCCGTGGCCTCCTACGTGCTGGCGGGAGAAAAATGAATCGCATGGCGGCCCGAACGGTCGAGATCGTCAACGAGCGGGGGCTGCACGCCCGCGCGTCGGCCAAGTTCGTCAAGCTGGCCTCGGGCTTCGACGCCGAGGTGACGGTCGCCCGCGAAGGGACCAGCGTCGACGCTCGCTCGATCATGGGCCTGATGATGCTGGCCGCCGGCATCGGCTCGACCATCGACATCGCCGCCGAGGGGCCGGAAGCCGACGCCGCGGTCGAGGCGTTGACCGAGCTGGTGTCGAACAGGTTCGACGAGGAAAGATAGCGTCTTCCCTCTCCCCTTGCGGGAGAGGGTGGCCTCGCGGAGCGAGGTCGGGTGAGGGGTTGAAGATTGCAAAAGCCGCGACAAGCCAAAAGGCCGGTCGCGGCTTTTGTCGTATGTGCAACCCCTCATCCGTCGGCTTCGCCGACACCTTCTCCCGCAAGGGGAGAAGGAAAGTTCCTACTCCGCCGCCACCGCTTCCGGCGCCGTGGCCTTCACGCCCATCGGCCGCAGGTCCAGGGCCTGGAACAGGGCGCTGTCCTCGTCCTGGCCGGGCAGGGGGGTGGTCAGGAGCTTGCCGCCGACGAAGATGGAGTTGGCGCCGGCCAGGAAGCACAGGGCCTGCAGCTCGCGGCT
>NZ_JBWKPX010000027.1:0-69620 GCF_059418465.1 Caulobacter sp. GW821-FHT09A05 | reverse complement strand
GGCATCATCGTCGCCCTGCTGCGCTCAGGCCAAGCCTGGGATCCGCAGTACGCACGATAAACACAGTTGCTCATCCGACCTCCTTCGGAGGCCACCTTCTCCCGCAAGGGGAGAAGGGGAAACACTTCGCTCAGAACCGGCCGAACGACTCCGCCGACCTGAGGCGGATTCGGGCGGCGTGGTCCGGGCCGCTCAGGCAGACGCCGCGGTAGCGCGCCGGGACGTCGTGCCGGTCGGTGATCACGATCTCGAACGGGACCGGCCGCCCGCCCCTGGCGTCCGGCCGCCCCTCGCCGATCTTCAGGGCCTTGACCCGATCATATCGGGCGGTCAGCAGTTCCCCCCGGATGGCGGCGGCGCAGGCGTCGGCGGTGACGACGGGCGCGCCGCCAGCCAGGGCCGAGACCATCAGGACAATGATCATCGAACCGCTCCCTTTGATATACTCAGGAACGGTAAGTGTTCACGATGCTATACTCAGCTTAATTATTGTTCATTACGAATAATTTACAACCGAGATCCCGCCTATATACTGACCCAGCCGGCGCCGGAACCGACGCGCCGATCGCCCGAAGGAGACGCCCATGACCGACATCACCTACACCATCGTCGAACACGACGGCGGCTGGGCCTACAAGGTGGGCGAGGTGTTCTCCGAGACCTTCCGCACCCACGACGCGGCCCTGCACGCCGCCCAGCGCGCGGCCGGCGAGCAACGGGTGGCCGGCGAGGACACGGGCATCTCGTACGAGGACGAGCGCGGCCGCTGGCGCGACGAGCTGTCGGCCGGCGACGACCGTCCCACCACCCACGTGGTCGACGGCAAGAAATAGGCCTTCAGGCGGGCGCGCCCCCATCCTGGTCGACCTTGTCTTGATCGACCTTGTCCTGGTCGCCCTTGTCCTGATCGACGGTGTCGCGTCCGACCGTCATTCGCCGGGCCGAACCGTCCCAGACCTCGACCCGGACGCAGCTGCGGTGCTCGTCGAGCAGCCGGCGCGCGTGGGCCGCCGGGTCCTCGCCGCGCTCGAGCACGCGGACGTCGAGGAACGGCGAGCGCCCGTCGGCGGTCAAGGCCACGAAGGTGTAGGTCCGCCCCAGGATCGCGCCCCTCGATCGGGAAAGCGCCCCCTTGGGCTCTCCTTCGACCGATCCCAGGCTGGCGCCGTTCGCGCCGGACGTCGGTCGGGCGGCCGACATTGCGTTCCGGACGTCGTCCGGTGCTCCGCGACCCGCCGGCGGAGGACCCCCTCGGTCGGCTTCGCCGACAGCTCCCCCAGAGGGGGAGCAACTATCACAACGTAGATCCTCCCCCTCTGGGGGAGGTGGCCCGAAGGGCCGGAGGGGGCCGCGCGGCGGCGCCTTGATCGTCCGACAGGACTTCCCCCCCGATCCATGCTAAGCGCGCCCCAACGAAATTCACGAGAGTTCCATGGCCCTTAAAGTCGCCATCGTCGGCCTGCCCAATGTCGGCAAGTCCACCCTGTTCAACGCCCTGACCCAGACCGCGGCGGCCCAGGCCGCCAACTATCCGTTCTGCACGATCGAGCCCAACACCGGCGACGTGGCCGTGCCCGAGCCGCGCCTGGACGCCCTAGCCAAGATCGCCGGCTCCAAGGAGATCATCCCGGCCCGGATCACCTTCGTCGACATCGCCGGCCTGGTGCGCGGCGCGTCCAAGGGCGAGGGCCTGGGCAACCAGTTCCTGGCCAACATCCGCGACTGCGACGCCGTAGCCTTCGTGGCCCGCTGCTTCGAGGACGACGACATCACCCACGTCGAGGGCCGCATCGACCCGCTCAGCGATCTCGAGATCATCGAGATGGAGCTGATGCTGGCCGACCTGGAGAGCCTGGAAAAGCGCCTGCCGGCCATCGAGAAGAAGGCCAAGACCGGCGGCGACAAGGACGCGGCCAACACCCTGCGCCTGATCAACCTGGCCCTGGCCCAGCTGCGCGAGGGCCGCCCGGCCCGTTCGGCCAAGGTGGACCCGGACGACGAGAAGGCCTGGCACATGCTGCAGCTGCTGACCTCGCTGCCGGCCCTCTACGTCTGCAACGTCGATGAAGCCAGCGCCGACAAGGGCAACAAATACAGCGACCTGGTGACCGAGCGCGCCGCCAGGGACAACGCCAAGGCCGTGGTCATCTCGGCCCAGATCGAGAGCGAGATCGCCCTGCTCGACGCCGACGAGCGCGCCGAGTTCCTGGAAACCCTGGGCCTGGAGGAGCCGGGCCTGAACCGCCTGATCCGCGAGGCCTACAGCCTGCTGGGCCTGCAGACCTATTTCACGGTCGGACCCAAGGAGGCCCGCGCCTGGACCATCCATGTCGGCGACACCGGCCCGCAGGCGGCCGGCGTCATCCACACCGACTTCGAGAAGGGCTACATCCGCGCCGAGACCATCGCCTTCGACGACTTCGTCAAGCTGGGCGGCGAGGCCGGCGCCAAGGAAGCCGGCAAGATGCGGGCCGAGGGCAAGGACTACATCGTCAAGGACGGCGACGTGATGCACTTCCGGTTCAACGTCTAGCGAGATGAGCCGCCGCCGCCGCCGCGCCCTCCGGGCCTTCGCGGGGCCGGCGGCCCTGCTCGCCCTGGCGTGCACGGGCTGCGAAACGCAAACCCGGTCTCCTGTCGCCGGCGCGGCGGTCGCCGACCGCATCGTCGTCGAGAAGGCCGCCCATCGCATGACCCTGTTCGCGGGCGGACGGAAGCTGGCGACCTATCGCATCTCGCTGGGGCGGGGCGGCCTGGCGCCAAAGGTCCGCGAAGGCGACCGGCGCACGCCCGAGGGCGACTACCGGATCACGGGCCGCAATCCCCGCAGCGCCTATCACCTGTCGCTGCGGATCGGCTATCCGACCCCGGCCCAGAGCGCCCGGGCCCGGGCCGCCGGGATCGATCCCGGCGGCGACATCATGATCCACGGCCTGCCCAACGGGCGCGGCGGGATGGCCGCGCTCTTCCGGAACCAGGACTGGACCGACGGTTGCATCGCGGTGACCGACGCCGAGATGGACGAGATCTGGCGGCTGACCCGGGACGGGGCGGCGGTGAGGATCCTGCCTTGAACCCGAGGTCGGCGACTTGACGTCGCGAGAGGGACGCGCTTCCGATCCGTTCAGCCGCCCAGGAGCCCCAATGACCGACACCGTCACCCTGACCTCCGCCCGCGACGGCTTCGCCTTCTCCGCCCTCCACGCCCAGCCCGAGAGCCCGCGCAAGGGCGGGATCGTGGTGGTGCAGGAGATCTTCGGCCTCGACCAATATGTCCAGGCCGACGTCGCCCGCTGGTCGGCGCTGGGCTTCGAGGTGCTGGCCCCGTCGATCTTCGACCGTCGCGCCCCGGGCTACGTGGCCGAGCACGCACCGGCGGCCTTCGCGACCGGCGTCGGCCATGTGCAGGCGATCGGCCTGGAGCCGATGCTGTCGGACATCCAGGCCTGCATCGACCACCTGGCCCCGCGCGGCCCGGTGTTCGCGGTCGGCTACTGCCTGGGCGGCTCGCTGGTGTGGCTGGCGGCCGGCAAGCTGAAGGGCCTGGCCGCGGGTTCGGCCTATTACGGCAGCATGATCGCGGCCAACGCCGAGCAGCCCCTGAACGCGCCGGTGATCGTCCACCTGGGCCGCAAGGACGCCCACATCCCGGCCGACGCGGTGAAGGCCAGGCTCGCCGAGACCCATCCCGAGGTTCCGGTCCATATCTACGAAAACAGCGGCCACGGCTTCAACAACGACGGCCGGCCCGATTCCGACCTGGAGGACGCCAGGCTGGCCCGCCGTCGTTCGCTGGCGCTCTTCCAGGCGCACGGCGCGTGCTTGAAGCTTGCGTAGCAGCCAAAGTCGATACAACCTTGAGCCTAGGCAAGGACGTTGGGGGTCACATGACGAAGCTCGGTCACCTGTTCATCCTGGCCGCCGCCCTGGCGGCCGCCGGCTCGGCGCTGGCCCAGACGGTCCCGCCCCCGCCGACGCGGCCCTACGGCACCCAGCAGTACAACATGATGGAATACAGCCTGGTCAACCGGCCGACCGCCCGGCTCGTGCCGCGCGAGCCCGGCAATCCGATGGTTGTCAGGGCGGCCGCCAAGATCGCCGCCGAACTGCACGCGCCGTGCGAGGTGATCGACGCCGCGCCGCTCTCGACCCGTCCCAGCAGCAAGCCGGAATATGAGATCGCCTGCAAGGACGCCCTGGGCTGGATCATCAGCACGGGCCCCGACGGCAAGCCGCAGCTGAACGACTGCCTGGCGCTGGACACCGCGGCCCTGGCCGCCGGCAAGGCCTGGCCCAAGGGCATGGTCTGCTCGCTGCCCGACAACGCCGCTCCCGTCGCGGGGCTCAAGCCGCTGGCCGTCAAGGCCTCGCCGGCCTGCACGGTGGCCAACGGAACCTTCCTGGGCGGTGGCGGCGACCCGCCGATCCGGCGCTATGAGATCGCCTGCAAAGGCGGCAAGGGCTACATCGTCGACGCCCCGGCGCCGGGCTCGACCGCGACCCTGTCGTCGCTGTCCTGCGAGGAAGCCAAGACGGCCGGCGTGACCTGCACCCTGACCGACAAGAAGCATGGCTGAGGCCGGCGGCCGCATCGTCCTGACCACCACCGACGGCGCGCCGGTCGCCGCCTACCACGCTCCGCCCGGCGAGGCGCGGCGCGGCGGGTTGGTCATCCTGCACGCCATCTGGGGCGTCACCCCGCACATCCGCGAGCTCTCCGACACCCTGGCCGCGCAGGGCTACGAGGTGATCGCCCCCAGCCTGCTGGACGACGCCGACGCGCCGTTCCCGGCCGCCGACCTGGATCCGCCCAACCTGGACGCCCGCATGGCCCTGGGCCTGGCCAGCGGCTGGGGCGCGGCCGCCCTGCCCCGGGTCCAGGCGGCGATCGACCGGCTGGCCGGCGGCGGCAAGGTCTTCGCCATGGGCTTCTGCTTCGGCGGCACGACGGCCTGGCTGGCCTCGGCCCGCTGCACGGGCCTGACGGCGGTGTCCTGCTTCTACGGCGGCGACATCGCCGGCTATGCCGACGAACAGCCCAAGGTCCCGACCATCCTGCATTTCGGCCGCACCGACCCGCTGATCCCGATCAGCGACGTGGAAAAGATCACCGCCGCCCATCCCGACCTGCCCGTCTGGCTCTACGAGGCCGGCCACGCCTTCGTCGCCCCCAGCGGCCATCACGCCGACAGCGCCAGCCTGGCCATGCTGCGAACCCTGCAGCTGTTCCAGCGGGCTGGCGGGAGCAGGGGCGAGGCCTAGGGCCCGTACTTAATTGCGTGTCGGTGATACCCAAGCGAAATCAGCGCTCTAATTCGTTGTCATCCCGGAAAGCGCGTAGCGCTTGTCCGGGACCCAGGGGCCGGCGCGGTGCGCTCGCCCCTGGGTCCCGGCTCTACGGTCCGCCAGGCGGACCTTCGGCCGGGATGACAACTGAAAATCAACGATCCAATTGGGTCGGGACCGCACACCTAGCGACCTTGGCCAGAGATCGAGGCGCGGCGCCGTTCCGCCGTTTCCCCGGCGCGCAAACCTTGGCTAGGATCGCCGGATGCGTCGCGCCGCCTCCCTGTTGATCCCGTGCCTGCTGGTGGCGAGCGGCGGCCCGGCCCTGGCCGGCGAGACCGCCTGCTGGTTCGAGAACGGCGCGGTGGTCGTACCGGCCGCGATCGGGGACGTGGCCGGCGACTATGTGCTCGACCTCTCCGCGCCACGGACCCTGCTGCACGAGACCACCGCCCAGCGCGCCGGCCACGCCGAGACCGCCCTGACCCTGCCAGTCCTGGTGGCCGGCCAGCGAACCGCGGCGGCGGCGGTGACGGTGCGCGACCTGGACTATCGCAGCGTCGGCTTCCGGACCCCGATCATCGGGGTGATCGGGGCCGACGTCCTGGACCGCTACACCCTGACCCTGGACTTCTCGCCCTGCCGCCTGAGGCTGGAGCGCCCGGGCGGGCCGCGCCCCGTTCCGGCGGGCGGTTTGCCGGTGGCCATGGTCGGCGGCGTGCCGACGATCCTCGCGGCGGCCTCGAACGGCCTCCAGGGCGTCTCCGGGCCGTTCGCCCTGGACACGGCCTCGGCCGGCGGCGTGCGGGCCCGGGGGGCCGCCGACGGGCCGCGCCAGAAACCCGCCGGAACCCTGCGCGGCCTGTCGCTGGACGGCGCCCTGCGCCAGGGCCTGCCGGCCGTGGTGGCCGGCGACCTGCCCGACGGCGTGGTCGGGGCGATCGGCGTCCAGGTGCTGGCGGCCTACCGCCTGCGGCTGGACCCCAAGGCCCTGCGCCTGTGGCTGACCCCCATCCCCGCGAGCCGGTAGGCGGGACAAGAAAAAGGCCCGGCGTCGCCGCCGGGCCCCGATCTCTTCAGATCCGCGTGTCGCGATCAGTGCGACTCGTTCTTCCAGACCTTGCGGTAGCTGGCGTAGAGCAGCCCGGCGAACAGCACCAGGTAGATCAGCACGGCCAGACCGGTCTGCTTGCGCTCTTCCAGCTTGGGCTCGGCGGCCCACATCAGGAAGGCCGAGACGTCCTTGGCCTGCTGGTCCAGCGTCGACGGCGTGCCGTCGTCGAAGGTCACCTGGCCGGCTTTCAGCGGCGGGGCCATGGCGATGAAGCCGCCGGGCGGAACGTGCTCGGGATTGCCCGACCAGTACGAGGTCAGATCGCCCGCCATGTACTGGTTGTAGTGCTGGGTCGCGTCCACCTTCAGGCCGGGCGGCGGAGCCGCGTAGCCGGTGATGATGGAATAGATGTGGTTGGGGCCCTCTTCGCGAGCCTTGGCCAGCAGCGACATGTCCGGCGGCAGGGCGCCGCCGTTGCTGGCGCGCGCCGCGGCCTCGTTCGGGAACGGCGAGGGGAAGCGGTCGGCCGGAGTGGCCGGACGCTTGATCGCGTCGCCGGTCTCGTTGTCGATGTCGGCGACCTCGTAGTCCTTGGCGATCGCCTTGACGTACGGGTTGTCGTTCGAGTTCGGGTACTTCTTGTCGTAGAACGGACCGCCCCTGTCGCCGAGGTTGCGGAAGCTGACCAGGCTCATCGCGTGGCAGGCCGAGCAGACCTCGCGATAGACCTTGTAGCCGCGCTGCAGCTGGGCCTGGTCGTACTTGCCGAACATGCCATCGAACGACCAGTGGACTTCCTTGGCCGGCAGGGGATGACCGCTGGCCGCGGCCTGGCCGGCGGCGCCGGCCGTCAGGAGACCCGCGACCGCTGCGATGACGGAGAGTTTGCGCAGCATCGGGATCAGCCCTTCATTTCAGGCGCGGCGGTCGCTTCGGCCGGCACGGCGGCCGGGTGCGACAGGGCGGGAGAGGCGATGGAGTCCGGCACGGGCAGGGTCTTTTCGGTCAGGCCCAGCACCGGCAGGATCACCAGGAAGAAAGCGAAGTAGTACAGCGCGGCCACACGGCTGAGCCACACGAAGCTGTTCAGGTCCGACGCCATCAGCTGGAACGTGGTCAGGTGCGGGATGACCTGGTCGTCCGGCAGCTTGGCGCCGCAGACGCCCAGCACGCAGCAGGCGACGACGAAGATGAAGAAGTGGATCTTCGCGGTCGGGCGGTAGCGCATCGAGCGCACCTTCGACGTGTCCAGCCACGGCAGGGCGAACAGGCAGGCGATGGCGCCGAACATGGCCAGCACGCCCATCAGCTTGTCCGGGACGGCGCGCAGGATCGCGTAGAACGGCAGGAAGTACCATTCCGGCACGATGTGCGACGGCGTCACCAGCGGGTTGGCCGGGATGTAGTTGTCGGCGTGGCCCAGGGCGTTGGGCATGTAGAAGACGAAGAAGGCGAAGAGGATCAGGAAGACGCTCATCGCGAAGCCGTCCTTCACCGTCGCGTACGGGGTGAAGGGAAGGGTGTCGGCCTTCGACTTCGGCTCGACGCCGGTCGGGTTGTTCTGGCCGACCACGTGCAGGGCCCAGATGTGCAGGATCACCACGCCGGCGATCATGAAGGGCAGCAGGTAGTGCAGCGAGAAGAAGCGGTTCAGGGTCGGATTGTCGACCGCGAAGCCGCCCCACAGCCAGGTGGTGATGCTTTCGCCGACCAGCGGCAGGGCGCCGAACAGGTTGGTGATCACGACGGCGCCGTGGAACGACATCTGGCCCCAGGGCAGGACGTAGCCCATGAAGGCCGTGGCCATCATCAGCAGGTAGATCACGCAGCCCAGCAGCCACAGCACTTCGCGCGGCGCCTTGTAGGAGCCGTAGTAGAGGCCGCGGAGCATGTGGATGTAGACGGCGATGAAGAACATCGACGCGCCGTTGGCGTGCATGTAGCGGATCAGCCAGCCGTAGTTCACGTCGCGCATGATGTGCTCGACGCTGGCGAAGGCGTGGTCGGCGCTCGGGGTGTAGTGCATCACCAGGATGATGCCGGTGATCAGCTGCGAGGCCAGGCACAGCGACAGGATGCCGCCGAAGGTCCACCAATAGTTCAGGTTACGCGGCGTGGGGTAGTCGACGAAGCTGTCGTAGCCCAGGCGCACGATCGGCAGACGGGCGTCGAGCCAACGCTCGAAGCCGGTCTTGGGTTCGTAGGTCGAATGTCCGCTCATCTCGCTTAACCGATCTTGACCTTGGTGTCGGACAGGAAGGCGTATTCCGGAACCACCAGGTTCTTGGGCGCGGGGCCCTTACGGATACGACCCGAGGTGTCGTAGACCGAGCCGTGGCAGGGGCAGAACCAGCCGCCGTACTCGCCGCCGCCGAAGGTCGGGACGCAGCCGAGGTGAGTGCAGTTGCCGCCGACGATCAGCCACTGGGACTTGCCCGGCTTCACGCGGGCCGAATCCTTCTCGGGATCCTTCATCGACGCCGTGTCGTCCGCGACCGCCTTGGCGATCTCGGCCTTGGTGCGGTTGCGCACGAACAGCGGCTTGCCGCGCCACTTGACGACGACCTGCTGACCTTCGGGGACCTTGGTCACGTCGAATTCGATCGACGCCAGGGCCCGCGTGTCGGCGGAGGGGTTCATCTGGTCGATGAACGGCCACGCGATCGCGGCCGCGCCGCCGGCGGCGACCGCCATCGATGCGATGTAGATGAAATCCCGGCGGCTGGGGTCTTCCCCATGCGCCGGATCAGTTTTTGCGCCCACGGCGGTGTCGGCCACCCAAGTCACCCTTCGATGCCGCCGCGCCGCCAAAGACGGCCCGGCCTGGAGAAACGCCTGTCGGCGCATACTGTCTGGACCCGCAAGCGGGTCTTCGCCACAACAGGCAAAAGCGGATCGTCCTATCGGACGCGCGGACGAAGTCCGCAAGCCCTTTCGATTCGCAGCAAATGCCCCTGCTGGCTCTATGGTTGGTTCGCTTAGAATGCGGCTCGCGCTTTTTCAACCCGGCATTCCTCAGAACGTGGGGGCGGCGATCCGCCTGGGCGCCTGCCTGGGGGTGGGGCTGGACGTCATCGAGCCCTGCAGTTTCCCCTTGGACGACAAGAACTTGAAGCGCGCGGCCCTCGACTATGGTCCGTTGACGCACATGATCCGCCATGCGTCGTGGGCGGCCTTCCTCGCCGCGCCCGAACGTCGCGAGGGCCGATTGCTGCTGTTCACCACCAAGGCGACGGCGCCGTTCCACAAGTTCGACTTTCAGGCAGGCGACACCCTGTTGTTCGGCAACGAGAGCCGCGGCGCGCCACCGGAGGTTCACGAGGCCGCCTTCTCGCGCCTGACGATCCCCCTGCGCCCGGAGGCGCGATCGATGAACCTGGCGACCACGGCGGCCATGGCGCTGGGCGAGGCGCTGCGGCAGACGGACGGGTTTCCGGGGGACTAGGGGCCCTCCCCCTGTGGGGGAGGCGGCCGAAGGCCGGTGGGGGGAGTTATATGGCGCTCGATCCGGAGCACGACCACTTCCCTAGCACGCCCCCCCACCGTCGACTTCGTCGACACCTCCCCCACAGGGCAGGGGTATCGCATATGCCTCAAAACGGTTGTCATCCCGGACGAGCGCGTAGCGCGAAGATCCGGGACCGGGGCGTGAACGCAGGCGCTTTCGGCGGTCCCGGATCGGCGCTCGGCTCTGCCGAGCTTGTCCGGGATGACAGGTTTTTTCAGAGCAAATCCATATGCGACAGCCCTGCCCCACAGGGGGAGGATCTTGCTCCTTACGCGCTCCTGCGTATTTGCGCCCCACGCCGTGAACGCTTAATCGGCTTGCCATGACCGACGCACTCGATCTCGACCAGAAGAAAGCCGCCGCCCGCGCCTGGTTCGAAAGCCTGCGCGACCAGATCTGCGCGGAATTCGAGCGCCTGGAGGACGAGGCGCCGGCCGAGCTCTACGCCGGCGAGCCGGGGCGGTTCGTGCGCAAGCCCTGGGACCGGGAGGCCGGCGGCGGCGGGGTGATGTCGATGATGCACGGCCGGCTGTTCGAGAAGGTCGGCGTCCACGTCTCGACCGTGTTCGGAACCTTTACGCCCGAGATGGCGAAGACCATGCCCGGCGCGGCCGAGGACCCGCGGTTCTTCGCCACCGGGATCAGCCTGATCGCCCACATGCGCAGCCCGCGCGTGCCGGCCGTGCACATGAACACCCGCTTCATCGCCACCACCAAGAGCTGGTTCGGCGGCGGCGGCGACCTGACCCCCCTGCTCGGCTATCAGCGCCGGCAGGACTTCCCCGACGCGGTCGACTTCCACGCCGCCTACCAGCGCGCCTGCGACGCCCACGACCCGGCCTGGCACGCCAGGTACAAGGCCTGGTGCGACGAGTACTTCTTCCTGCCGCACCGCAACGAGCCGCGCGGGATCGGCGGCATCTTCTACGACCACCACGACAGCGGCGACTGGGCCCGCGACTTCGCCTTCACGCAGGACGTCGGCAAGGCGTTCCTGGAGATCTACCCGACCCTGGTGCGCCGCCGGATGGGCGAGGCCTGGACGGCCGAGGAGCGCGAGCAGCAGCTGGTGCAACGCGGCCGCTACGTGGAGTTCAACCTGCTCTACGACCGCGGCACGATGTTCGGCCTGAAGACTGGCGGCAACGTCGAGTCGATCCTCAGCTCGATGCCGCCCGAGGTGAAGTGGCCGTAGGGCGGCGGCTCATCTGCTTGCCCCCACCTGACCGCTGCGCGGTCTGTCCGCCCCCATAGGGGGCGGAGCCTAAAGCGCGAGGCTCTTCCCCCTCGGGGGAAGACGATCGCGAAGCGATCCGTAGGGGGCAAGGGCGCTCACGCCTAAGTCTCAGGCCTTCGGGCACTTGGCCCCCGTGTCGATCCAGGCCTGCACCAGCTCGCCGAACCGCGCCTGCGTCCCCGGCGCGGGGACCCGGCCGTCGCCCGGGTTCCAGGCCCAGCCGACCAGGTGGTCCTCGGCCATGTGGTGGTGGATCTCGGCCAGCGAGCGGCCGCCGTTTCGGGCCGGGTCCTTGATCTGGGCGCAGATGGCGCCCAGCGACTTGCCCTGCCAGGCCATCTCGGCCGGCGCCAGGGCCCATTTCGGATCGCCGGGGATCGACTTGATGTCCTGGCCCCAGGTCTGGACGTTGGCCGGGCCGTGGCAGGCGCCGCAGGGCAGGCCCACCGGCCCGTGACCGCTCTGACCGCCGACCATCGGCGGATTGTGCGGATGGCGGTCGTCGCCCTGGGTCGGGGCCCGCTGGACCGGGTGGCAGTTCATGCAGCGCGGGCTCTCGATCACCTTGCCGGCCTCGGTGAACAGGGCGACCGAGCGGGCGGCCGGATCCTTGATCGACACGAAGTCGGCGGCGCTCCTGAGGGTCTCGGACGGCGCGGTCGCGGGGGTGGCCGGGGCGTCGGCGCGGACGCTGGACAGCAGCGCCCCGCCGATCATCAACGCCCCGGCGGCAAGCACGATGGCGACGGCTCTCATGATCCTGGTCTCCCGCGTTTCAGCCCAAACGGCTGGCCCGCGGCCGAGGTTGCCAGTTTCAGCCGCCGCCGGCCAGAAAGGCTTCGATCCAGGCGCCCACCCGGGCCCGGTCGTTGGCCTGATCCAGGCTGGCGATGGCCGCGTCGGCCTGGGCGTCGGTGAACCGGCTGCCGCGCCGGACCTCGATCAGGGCCCGCGCATAGGCCGGGTCGAACTCGGGATGGAACTGCATCGAGAGGGCCGGCCGGTCGTCATAGACCAGGACGCCGGCGGGGGTGAAGGCGCTGCCGGCCACGGCGCGAGCGTTGGGCGGGATGACGATCACCTGGTCCTGGTGCGAGGCGGGAACAGCGACACGGGCCAGGTCGCGCTCCAGGTCCATCCACGGCTGCGGTTCGACCACGTCGTACCGGTGCAGGCCCACGCCCCAGCCCTTGTCCGACTTCACCACCTTGCCGCCGAACGCCTCGGCCATGACCTGGTGGCCGAAACAGACCCCGACCAGCGGCTGGTCACGAGCCTCGACCAGGAAGCCCTTCAGCGGTTCGATCCACGGCAGGTCGTCATAGACCCCGGCCGACGAGCCGGTGACGATGTAGGCGTCGCACTCGGCCGGATCGGCGGGCAGCAGGCCGGCCTGGACGTCGTAGACGGCGTAGTCGTGACCGGGTCCCAGCAGATCCTGGAACATCGCGGCGTAGCGCCCGAACGCGGGCTGCAGGGGCTCGGGCGGTTCGCCGGTCTCGAGCAGGCCGATCTTCATGGACGAGGTCTCCGGGAATGCTCGGCTTGATATAGGCGAACGGATTGAGGGCTCAACGCACCCCTAATCCGTTGTCATCCCGGAAGCCTCGCAGGGGCTGTCCGGGATCCAGGGGACTGGGTCGATGCGTTGCGGCTGTCCTGGATCCCGGACAAGCGCTGCGCGCTCCGGGATGACAACCGTTTGGGGGCGCTCTTCGAGGACGCACGGCCCCTCAGAACGCCATCCCCTGGGCCACCGCCTTCAGCCGCTCGATGACCGAGAACTTGTCCTCGATGAAGTCCTGGTCGACCCACCAGACCTCGACCTCGCGCATCACCTCGCCGACCATCGGCCCCTTGGGCACGCCGGCCTTCAGGACCTCGTCGCCGGTCAGGGGGAAGGCCGGAGGGGTCCAGCTCTCGCCCAGGGCCAGCAGGCCGCGCCACTGCGCGGTGGCGGCCGACCGTTCCGAACCCGCCCAGGCCAGCTTGACCCGGTCGCTGAAGGTCTTCAGGCCCAGGGCGTAGACCGCCCGACGGGTCTCGCGCGGGCTCATCCAGCTGACGATGCGCGGCGACTTGCCGACCGCCTGGACCAGCCGTTCCTTCAGGGCGTTGGACAGCCGCAGCTGCTCAGCCATCCGCCCGGCGATCCCCGGATCGTCGGGGATCAGGGCCGCCAGGCGCAGCTCGGGGTCGTTCTGGAACAGCTGCTCGGTCTCGATGGTCATCAGCCCTTCGAAACGGGCCAGCGACTTCACCGACGGCAGGATCGAGGACAGGACGCTGGTGGCCGCCATCAGCCGCAGGGCGGGGCGCGGATCCTCGGCGGCCAACAGCTTCAGCAGCTCCTTCTGGATCCGCTCGGCGGCCAGGGTCTCGATTCCGCCCTTCAGGGCCTCGCACGCGGCCAGGGCGTCGCGGTCGGCCTCGCCCCGGCCGTACCAGGCGTGAAAGCGGAAGAACCGCAGGATGCGCAGATAGTCCTCGCGGATCCGGCCCTCCGGATCGCCGACGAACACCGCCCGGCCCTCGCGCGCGTCGTTCATCCCCTCGCCGGTCGGATCGAAGACCCGGCCGTGGATGTCGGCGTAGAGGGCGTTGAAGCGGAAGTCGCGACGCTGGGCGTCCTCCTCCCAGTCCTGGGTGAACGCCACCACCGCCCGGCGGCCGTCGGTCGAGACGTCGCGGCGCAGGGTGGTGATCTCGTAGGGCCGGCCGCCCGAGACCGCCGTGACCGTGCCGTGGTCGACGCCGGTGGGAACGGCCCGCAGCCGGGCCGCGCCCAGGGCCTGGATCACCTCGTCGGGCGTCAGGACGGTGGCGATGTCGATGTCGTCGATGGGCTTGCCCATCAGGGTGTTGCGCACGCAGCCGCCCACGAAGCGCGCGCAGCCGGGAAAGCCCCCCGCCTCGAGCGCCGCGATCACGGCCTGGGTCTCCGGCAGCGCCATCCACGGCGCCACGCCTATCGTCTCGATGTTCACGCTGGTCCCCACGGCCCCGCCGCACCCGTCGGGCGGGGCTGGCATTTCAAACGATTACCTCGATCCGGCAAGTCCGAACGACGAGCTGGACAGCCTTCACGCCACGGCCTCCTCGCCGTGCAGCCGCTCGTACAGGGCCCGCAGCATGCCGGCGGTCGCCCCCCAGATGAAGCGCTCGTTCCACGGCATGGCGTAGAAGAAGCGCCGCTCGCCGTCCGGCAGGTCGCGGTGCTGGCGCTGGTGGTTGTCGGGGTCCATCAGGAACGCGAACGGCGTCTCGAACACGTCGGCCACCTCGTCCGGGCTGGCCTCGAAGGTGGCGGCCGGATCGATGAAGCCGACCACCGGCGTGACATGAAAGCCGGTCACCGTGCGGTAGCCGTGCAGCAGGCCCGCCAGGGTCACGAACTTCGGGTCGAGATTGACCTCTTCCCGGGCCTCGCGCAGGGCGGTCTCCCACGGGGTCTCGCCGGGGTCGCAGCGGCCGCCGGGGAAGGCGATCTGGCCGGTGTGGCTGCGCAGGGTGTCGGCCCGGCGCGTGAGCAGGACGGTCATGCCCGCCTCGCGCTCGACCAGGCCGACCAGCACGGCGGCGGGCCGCAGGGCGTGGGGATTGTCGGGTCGCAAGTCGGGATTGAGGTCGTAGTCCGAGCGCGCCGCGTCCAGGCTGGGATCGTAGGCGCTGATCGGATCCAGCTTGCTGGCGATCCAGGCCCGGCGCTCGTCGCGGGTCAGGGTCACGGCCCGTGCGCCCCGGCCGGGGCGATCGGGAACCAGGCGCCGTTCGAGGCGACGCCCAGGCGCGGTCCCTCCGGCGTCTCGCGCTCGGCGGCCAGCTCGGCCAGTTCGTAGAACACCGGCCGGGCGATCAGCGCCTCCAGCCCGCGCCGCACGTGCAGATAGGGCCGCGGCTCACCGGTCGCCGCGTCGGTCTCGACGCGGATGGCGTTGTCCGGCCCAGCCTCGACCACGTCGCCGACATTGGTCTCGAAGCGCAGGATATCGCCCACGCGATCCACCCGCGTGGCGATGAACGGCGCGTCCTCGACCTGGATCTTCAGCTTCTCGACCGGGGTGACCAGGTGATAGCCGTCCGGATCCAGCCGCAACACGGTCGAGAACAGGCGCACCAGGGCCTCGCGGCCGATCGGCGTCCCCTCGTGGAACCAGACCCCGTCCCTGCGAATGCGGATGTCGATGTCGCCGCAATGCTCGGGATGCCACAGGTGGACGGGCGGCAGGCCGCGTTCGCCGACGCTCTTGGCGGCGGCGGTGACGCCGGCGAGGCCAGAGGGTGTGGGATCCGCGGTCATGGGGTTCAGGTAGGGCAAGCGGGCGTCGGGCTCAAGCCAGGGCGCAATGCATTGCCGCGTTGGGCGATCCGTGAACGGCTTCGAGCCCTCCAAAGGTTGTCATCCCGGAAGCCTCGCAGAGGCTGTCCGGGACCCAGGGGACTGGGCGAAGGCCTTGCGGCTGTCCTGGGTCCCGGACAAGCGCTGCGCGCTTTCCGGGATGACAACGGCCTTGAAATCCGCTCGCGATGGCGTCGAACGCTTCACCCGATGCGGATCGGCCCCACCAGCCCGGCGTCCCCGCCCTCGACCAGGGCCTTGACCAGCACCCGGCACTGGTCGGCGGGGCCCGGCATGGTCGCCCGGGCGGCGGGCTCGGCCGAAAAGCCGATGCGGCCGAAATAGGGGGCGTCGCCGACCAGCAGCACCGCGCGCCAGCCGGCCTTGGCGGCCGCCGCGCAGGCGGCCTCGACCAGGGCCTGGCCCAGGCCGTGCTTGCGCTCGTCGGCGTCGACGGCCAGGGGGCCGAGGAAGGCGACGGCCTTGTCGCCGACCACCACCGGCCACAGCCGCACGCTGCCGATCACCCGGCCTTCGTGCACGGCCACGAACGAGCAGTCGTCCAGCTTGCGGTTGCCCTCGCGCAGGCGCTCGGACGATTTGGCGAACCGACCTGGGCCGAAGGCGCGATCGACCAGCACCTCGACGGCGCGGGCGTGCTCGGGCCGCTCGAGCAGGATGGAGGGCGAGACAGACGAAGGGGCGACGGCGGAAGACGACATGGGCGCTAAACGATCCGGGACACGAAAGGGGGACATAGCCCCGGATCGTGACGCGGCCGAGACGGCCGCCTCCGGGGCGTTAGACGCGGACTCCGGTCCGCGCGGCGCAGGTTCGTCGCAGGCGTCGCATGGCGGCGCTTCCTTCCGTTGGAGGGCGCGAAATAGGGCCTGGGGCGCGTGGCGTCAATCAAATCAACGGTCGCATCAAACAAACGCGATTGCGGCGACGCTCGCCCGGGGACATGGTCCGCGCCGATGACCGACCTCCCCCCCGACCCCGACTCCGTCCCTTCGGCCCTCGAAGCGCCAAGGCAGGAGGGGGACACTTCCATGCGCGCCCTGCTCCGGCAGAGCGACTTCCTGTTCTTCTGGACCGCGCGCTTCCTCGCCACCCTGGCCGTGCAGATCCAGGCCGTCACCATCGGCTGGCAGGTCTACACCCTGGCCCGCGAGACCGGCCACGACGAGGGCCAGGGCGCCTTCCTGCTGGGCATGGTGGGCCTGGCCCAGTTCATCCCGCTGTTCTTCCTGGCCCTCACGGCCGGCGAGACCGCCGACCGCCACGACCGCAGGACGATCATGACCGCCGCGATCGGCGTCGACATCCTCTGCGCCGGCGGCCTGGGCCTGCTGGCCTGGTCGGGACACACCGCCCTGTGGCCGATCTTCGCCATCGCCGTGCTGTTCGGGGCCGGGCGCGCCTTCCTGTCGCCGGCCTCCAGCGCCATGGGGCCGATGCTGGTGCCGCGCCCGCTGCTGCCGCGCGCCATCGCCTGGAACTCGCTGTCCTGGCAGAGCGCCTCGATCATCGGCCCGGCCCTGGGCGGCCTGCTGTGCGCCATCTCCCCGGCCACGGCGTTCGCCACCTCGGCGGGCCTGTTCCTGCTGGGCGGCCTGTGCCTGCTGGGCATCCGCCAGTCGACCAAGCCCGTGGTGCAGCCCGGCTCGCGCTGGACCCTGATCAAGGAAGGCCTAGTCTATACTTGGCGCAACAAGATCGTCTTCGGCTCGATCTCGCTGGACCTGTTCGCCGTGCTGCTGGGCGGGGCCACGGCCCTGCTGCCGGTGTTCGCCCGCGACGTGCTGCATGTCGGGGCCGAGGGCTTCGGGATCCTGCGCGCCGCCCCCGCCGTGGGCGCGACCCTGGTGGCGGTCATCCTGGCCAGCCACCAGATCCGCCGCCGCGCCGGCCTGCTGATGTTCGGCGCCGTGGCGGTGTTCGGCGCGGCGACCGTGGTGTTCGGCCTGTCGCAGTGGATGTGGCTGTCGGTGGCCGCCCTGGCGGTGCTGGGCGGGGCCGACATGGTCTCGGTCTATATCCGCCAGACCCTGGTGCAGCTGGTCACCCCCGACCCGATGCGTGGCCGGGTCGCCGCCGTCTCGGGCCTGTTCATCAGCGCCTCCAACGAGCTGGGCGAGTTCGAGAGCGGCGTCGCCGCGCGGTTCCTGGGCCCCGTCGGCGCGGCGGTCTTCGGCGGCGTCGGGGCGCTGGTGGTGACCGGCGCCTGGGCGAAGATGTTCCCCGAACTGAGGAAGGCGGACCGGCTGGAGTAGGCTTCCAAACTCCGCTCATCCCGGCGAATGCCGGGACCCAGATGGAATAGCGGTGTGGCTGACGCCAAGAGCTCCGAGCCCCTCCAATCATCCCCACCGCTACGGGATCTGGGTCCCGGCATTCGCCGGGATGAGCGGTTGGAAGGAAGGGCTCAAACCCCCGCCAGCCTCCGCAGCGCCTCCCCCGTCATCCGCCGCACGATCCACTCGTCCATCGCCGCGGCGCCCAGGCTGTCGTAGAAGGCGATCGACGGGGCGTTCCAGTCGAGCACGGCCCATTCCAGCCGCCCCAGGTCCTCGTCGACGCAGCGCCGGGCCAGGTTGGCCAGCAGCGCCTTGCCCGCGCCGGACCCCCGCGCCTCCGGCCGCACGAACAGGTCCTCCAGATAGATCCCGTGCCGGCCGATGAAGGTCGAGAAGTTGTAGAACCACAGGGCGAACCCCACCGGCCGGCCGTCGATCTCGGCGATGTCGCAGAAGGCCTTGGGATTCTCGCCGAACAACGCCACCGTGATGTCGTCCCGCGTCGCCCGCACGTCGTCCAGCAGCTTCTCGTACTCGGCCAGGTCGCGGATGAACTGCAGGATCAGGGCGCTGTCCTCGGCGACGGCGGGACGCACAGAGACTTTGGTGGTGACGGACATATGGCGGTCTCTTCGGACTATCTGGATTTCGTGCTCGAGCAGCTGGCCCCGGTCGGGCCGCTGACCTCGCGCCGGATGTTCGGCGGAGTCGGGCTCTACGCCCAAGGCCTGTTCTTCGCCCTGGTCGACGACGACACCCTGTACCTGAAGGGCGACGACGCCCTGCGGGCCGATTTCGAGGCGGCCGGCAGCACCCAGTTCGCGCCGTTCGGCATGAGCCCCATGGCCTACTGGACCGCCCCGGCCGAGGCGCTGGACGATCCGGAACTGATGGTGGACTGGGCGAGGCGGTCGATCGCGGTGGCGGCGGCGCGGAAGGCGCGGACGGCGCGCTGAGGTCAGGCGGGCCTGTCCGACACGCCCAGCAGGAGCGTCACGAGCGGCCGGTTCACATAGTAATTGTTGCGTCCCTGGCTGTGCTTTTCCAACAGGCCCGCGCCCGCCAGCGTATCCAGATGCCGGGCCGCCGTTTGCCGAACGACACCCAGCTCGTTCTGTAGAAATTCGATCCGAGTGTAGGGATGGCGGAAAAGATTGTTGAGCAGATCCTGCGAATACAGTCGCGGGTGATCGGTCCTGAGGATCCGCTTATATTCAGCCATCAACGCGCCGACCCCCTCGACCAATTCCAGGGTCTGCCGGGAAGTTTCGGCGACGGCGCGCAGCATGTAGAGCAGCCAGGCCTCCCATTGGCCCGTGTCGCGTACGGCCTGCAGCAGGCGGTAGTAATCCGCCTTGTGCGCGTTGATGTAGCGGCTGAGGTACAGGATGGGGATTTCCAGCAACCCCATCTTGGTCAGGTAGAGCACGTTCAGGATCCGCCCGATCCGGCCGTTGCCATCGGGAAACGGGTGAATGCTTTCGAATTGATGGTGGATCAACGTCATCTTGATCAAGGGGTCCAGATCGCTGGCCGCCTCGTCGTTCACGAACCGCTCCAGCGCCGTCATGTGCGCGATGATCGCCGCATGGTCCTGCGGCGGGACGTAGATCAGGTCGCCGGATGTGTCGTTGCGAAGCGCCGTTCCCGACGTCGTCCGGAAGTCGCCCGTGGTGCGCTTGAGCACCTGGAACATCTCGACGATCGTGTTGTTGGTCAGCAGCCCTTGCTGCGCGACCAGCCGATCATGGCCGCGCTTCAAGGCGTCCCGATACAGCGCCACCTCCTTGGCCGGTCCTCCGTCGAGGTTGTCGGGAAACAGCGTCGCCTGGAACATCTCGTCCTGGGTGGTGACGATGTTCTCGATTTCCGAACTGGCCCGCGCTTCCTGAAGCGACAGAGTGTCGATCAGGATGCCCTGATTGGGGATAGCGACCGCCCGTCCCTTCAGTTCGGCCAGATAGCGATGGGCCCGCGCGGCTTCGCGAAGGACCGCGACGGTTTCCAGTTCAGCGGCCAGGGGCAGGTCAGGAATGACGTAGACCGGCTTCAACACGTCGCGCTCCTCATGTTAAAGGATCGCATTTTTTTTAACATGTCCAAGGCGACATGTCACAAAGTTCGCTATTTGCGAACTTGGGCCTCTACCCGATCACCACCCCGGGCGGCGGGACACTGTCCTCGGGCACGAAGAAGTCCGGCATCAGGGTCGCGGTCGGGTCGACGCGGTAGCGGTCGAAGTCGCGCACGCCCTCGGCGTACAGGAACGTGTCGTCGATCACGAACTGGCCGGTGAACGCGCGCGAAGGCTTTTCGAAGATCGCGTGGGCGGCGTCGGCCATGATCTCGACCGTGCGGCAGTGCTTGAGGCCTTCCTCACCGGTCAGGGCGAACTGGATGGCGGCGGTGGCGATGGCGGTGCGCGGCCACAGGGCGTTGCAGGCCACGCCGTCGGCGCGGAACTCCTCGGCCATGCCCAGCATGGCCAGGCTCATATTGTACTTGGCCATCGAATAGGCGACGTGCGGCGCGAACCAGCGGGGCTTGATGTCCAGCGGCGGCGACAGGGCCAGAATGTGCGGATTGGCCGCCTTCTTCAGGTGCGGCAGGCAGATCTTCGAGGTCAGGAACGTGCCGCGCCCGTTGATCTGGTGCATCAGGTCGTAGCGCTTCATGTCGGTCGACAGGGTGCCGGTCAGCGAGATCGCCGAGGCGTTGTTGACGCAGATGTCGATGCCGCCGAACGTCTCGACCGCCTTGTCGACGGCGGCCTGGACGCTGGCCTCCTCGCGCACGTCGACCACCAGCGGCAGGGCCTTGCCGCCGGCCGCCTCGATCGCCTCGGCGGCGGTGTAGATCGTGCCCGGCAGCTTGGGATGGGCCTCGGCGGTCTTGGCGGCGACGACGATGTTGGCCCCGTCGCGGGCCGCGCGCAGGGCGATGGCCAGGCCGATGCCGCGCGAGGCGCCGGTGATGAAGAGGGTCTTGCCAGCTAGGCTCATGCTTCTGCTCTCGATGCGGGTCCGCACGGGACCCTGATCCTTCGGCGCGGCGCCGGCAAGGCGGGTGATGGGATCCGCCGCCGGGGCCAGGCGGCGTTCGGCGGTCTAGGGGGGCGAGGACGAGGGCCCTGGGGGCTCCACGGAACGGCTTGGGTCACCTTACCGGCCAAGTCGTCGCGGGCGTCGGTACAAGGCCGAACGGGAACCTGATGCGGTCGGCCATGGCGTCTGCGCCCTGGTTTTGCGGCCTTCAAGCGCACTGACGTTGTCATCCCGGAAGCCTCGCAGAGGCTGTCCGGGACCCAGGGGACTGGGCGAAGGCCTTGCGGTTCACCTGGGTTCCGGACAAGCGCTGTGCGCTTTCCGGGATGACAACTCAAAAGAACCCTACCCCACCTTCGAGAAGTCCGGCGCGCGCCGCTCGGCGAAGGCCATGAAGGCCTCCCGCGCCTCGGCGGTCTGCAGGCGCTGGCCGAACAGCTCGCCTTCCCTGTCCATCAGGGCCGCGATGGCCGCGGCGTCGCGCATCAGGGTCTTGGTGACCGCCAGGGAGCCCGCCGGCCGCTTGACCAGCTGGTCGGCGGCGGCCCGCGCCCGGGCGCGCAGCTGGTCCAGCGGCACGCAGCCGTTGGCCAGGCCCCAGGCAACGGCCGTGGTTCCGTCGACCGCCTCGCCCAGGGCGAACATGGCGTAGGCGCGGGCGTGGCCGATGCGGGCCGGCAGCAGCAGGCTGGAGGCGGCTTCGGGCGCCAGGGCCAGGTTGACGAACGGCGTGGTCAGCCTGGCGTCGGGGCTGGTGAACACCAGGTCGCAGTGCAGCAGCATGGTCGTGCCCACGCCCACCGCCTGGCCCTGGACGGCGGCGACCAGCGGCCGCGTGGCCCGGGCCAGGGCCTTGAGGAACCGCATCACATGCCGCTCGCCCTCGAAGGCGCCGGTGGCCTGGGCGGCGAAGTCCTGCAGGTCGTTGCCGGCGCTGAAGCTGTCGCCGTCGGCCTGGAACACCACCACGCGCACGGCCGGGTCGGCCTCGGCCCGTTCCAGGCTGTCGGCCAGCACGCCGTACATGGCGTTGCTGAGAGCGTTCTTCTTGTCCGGACGGGCCAGGGTGAGGGTCATCACGCCGGCGTCGACGGCGACCTGGACGTGGTCGGTCATTGGGGGTCTCCTTTGGGGAACTTGGCTTGCAGGCTGGTCAGCCAGCGCGACACCACGGCGATCTCGTCGTCCGTGAAGCCTTCGGTGAGACGGGTGTTGAGGCCTTCGACCCCGGCCTTGGCGTCCTCGCGCGCCTCGCGGCCCTTGTCGGTCAGGTAGAGGCGCAGGCCCCGGCCGTCCTTGGGATCGGGCCGGCGCTCGACCAGCTCGGCGCGGACCATGCGGTCGACCAGGCCGGTCATGGCCGAGGGCGCCAGGTCCAGGGCCTCGGCGGCCTCGCCGATCAGGGCGCCGTCCTTCTGGCCCAGCACGAACAGGGCGCCGGACTGGGCGGCGGTCAGTCCGCCCTTGGCCGCCATCTTGGCCTCGACATAGCGCTGCACCCGGCGGTGCGCGACATTGAGCAGGAACACCAGGCGGCGGTCGGGAGGCGTGGTCATGGCGCGAGATTATAGTTCGCGCACGAAATATCAAACGAATGTTTTGGCCGACGTGAAGATCATTCAACCAATCGGTTGACTCTTTGAACGTCACCTCACACATTCAACCACATGGTTGAATTACTTGCCCCCCAGCTGGACAGCGTCTTCCACGCCCTCGGCGACGCCACCCGCCGCCGGATGCTGCGTGACCTGGCCAACGGCGAGCGGACGGTGGGCCAGCTGGCCGAGCCGTTCTCGATCTCGCTGGCCGCCGCCTCCAAGCACATCAAGGCCCTGGAGAGCGCCGGCCTGATCCGGCGCGAGGTTCGCGGCCGCACCCACCTGTGCCGCCTCGACCCCGGCCCGCTGGCCGACGCTCATGCGTGGCTGAACTTCTACGAACACTTCTGGACCAGCCGTCTCGACGTGCTCGACCGGCTCCTTCGCGAGGAGGACGCCCGCAAGACCCCGCCCCCCAGACCCTCATCCTCGAACTCGGGAGACGACCAATGACCGAACTCGCGACCCTTTCCGCCTATGGCGAACTGATCGAGCCGCTGACCCTGAAGATCCAGCGCCTGCTGCCCGGCCCCGTCGACCGCGTCTGGGCCTACCTGACCGAAAGCGAGCTGCGCCGCCAGTGGCTGGCGGCCGGCCAGATGGAGATGAAGTCCGGCGCGCCGTTCGAGCTGGTCTGGCGCAACGACGAGCTCAGCGACCCGCCCGGCGCGCGCCCCGACGGCTTCGGGGCCGAGCACCGCCTGGAGAGCCGCATCCTCGCGCTCGAGCCGAATCGCAAGCTGTCCATCGCCTGGAACCAGGGCGAGGTGTCGTTCGAGCTGGAGCCGGCCGGCGACAAGGTGCTGCTGACCGTCACCCACCGCCGCCTGCCCGACCGCGCCCAGCTGCTGAACGTCAGCGCCGGCTGGCACGCCCACCTCGACGTCCTGGCCACGCGGATCGCCGGCAAGCCGCAGACGGCGTCGTTCTGGGACAGCTGGAGCCGCCTCAAGGCCGAGTACGACAAGCGCCTGGGCTGAAGACGATTCCCGATCGCCCAAGCGGTTGTCATCCCGGAAGCCCCGCAGGGGCTGTCCGGGCCCCAGGGGACTGGGCAGAAGCCTTGCGGCTCACCTGGGTCCCGGACAAGCGCTGCGCGCTTTCCGGGATGACAACGGAAAGGGGGGCGGCGATCGCGTCCGGGTTTCAGCGCGCCGCCCGGTACCAATTCACCCCGTCGCCGTCCGCCTCGCGGGTCGCCAGGCCCCGGCCGATCAGGCAGTTGAGGTGGGCCAGGGCCTCGCCCGTGGCCATGCCCAGCAGGTCCGGGCCGATCGGCCGGGCGAACAGGGCGCCGAATACGTCGACCGCCCGTCGGGGCTCGACCAGCTTGCCGGCCAGCCGCGCCAGGGCGCGTTCATGGCCCGAGATCAGGCCGTCGATGCGGGCGTGAAGACCCCGGAACGGATCGTTGTGGGCCGGGAGCACCAGCACCGAGTCCGGCACGACCGCCTTCACCTTGGCCAGCGAGGCGAGCCAGTCGCTCAGTGGATCGGCGTCCGGCTCGGTCGGGAACACCGAGACGTTGGACGAGATCCGGGGCAGCACCTGGTCGCCGGAGATCAGCACGCCCAGCTCTTCGCACCACAGGCAGGCGTGGTCGGGCGAGTGGCCCTGGCCGGTCACCACCCGCCAGGCGTGGTCGCCGATCGCGAAGACCTCGCCGTCGGTCATCCGGCGATAGCTGTCGGGCAGCTGATAAATCGCCTTGCCGAAGCCGCCGAACCGGGCCTTGTAGGCGTCGATCGCCGCCTCGTCCCAACCGGCGGCGCGGAAGAACCGCACCCCGTCCTCGGGCGCCTCGCGGCCGGTGTCGGCCACCAGCATCCGGCACTGGAAGTATTCCAGCCGGGTCATCCACAGGCGGACGTCGAACTTGCGGGCGATCCAGCCCGCCAGGCCCACATGGTCTGGATGCAGATGGGTGACGATCACGCGGGTGACGGGCCGTCCGCCCAGGGCCCCGGCGAAGGCCGCGCGCCAGGCCTGCGAGGTCTCCTTGGTCTGCAGGCCGGTGTCGACCACCGCCCAGCCCTCGCCGTCGGCGATCGCCCAGACATTGATGAAGCCCAGCGAGCCGCCCAGCGGCTGGCGCAGCCACAGCACGCCGGGCGCGACCTCGACGGCCTGGCCCGAGCCCGTCTCCGGCGCGGTTTCGAAGGGATAGACCAGTCTCGGGCGCCGCGGTTCGCGCGCGTCTTCCTCGATCCCGTCCCGCATCTGCGTCCTCCGGTCGCGGCCTTCGTCATGATTGCGCCCCCGTCGGACGACATCTTGACCCTCGATGCAAGCGGGCCTTAAGTCCGCCGCGAGGAATTTACCCCAGGAGACGTACCCCATGAGGCCCATCGCGATCGGCTTGACGGCCGCCCTCGCGCTCGCCGCGCTCGTTCCCGCCACCGTGATTTCGGCGGCCAAGGAGAAAGACAAGCCGGCCGCCGTCGACGCCAAATCCCGCGAGGCCGGCATGAAGGCCGCGCCGGACGTCGCCAAGGCCGCCGGCATCTCGTGCACCGTCACCGACGCCCGCCTGATCGGCAACGACAAGAAGACCAGCACCGACTATTACGAAGTCGCCTGCCAGCAGGGCCTGGGCTTCGCTCTGCTGGCCAAGAAGGACGCCGCGCCGCAGGCCTATAGCTGCCTGGAGACCGCCCAGCCCGGCGCCGACGGCAAACCCAGCGCCCTGGCCTGCCTGCTGCCCGGCAACGCCGATCCCAAGACCGGCCTGGCGCCGTACCTGGCCAAGGCCCAGACCAAGTGCGACATCGAGAACGCCCGCGCCATCGGCGCCGGCGCCAAGAACGCCTATTTCGAAGTCGCCTGTAAGGGCGGGACCGGCTACATCGTCCAGACCTCGGCCCCGATCAATGTCGACCAGGACGTCACGGTCAACAGCTGCCTGCTGTACGAGGAAGGCGGCAATGTCAGCTGCAAGCTGACCGACAAGGCCACCCAGCTGGCCATCGTCGACCAGCTGAACGCCGCGGCGGGCAAGAACTGCGCGATCAAGGACAAGCGCTACATCCTCAGCACCAAGACCGACAACTACTTCGAAGTCGCCTGCCAGGACGGCAAGGGCTACGTGCTGCAGCAGGCCTCGGCCGGCGGCGCCCTGGTCAAGGCCATCGACTGCGCCCAGGCCGGCTTCGTCGGCGGCGGCTGCACCCTGAGCGACGCCGTGGCGGCCCAGACCGAACAGGCCGGCCTCTACAGCAAGCTGGCCACCAAGGCCGGCTTCGACTGCAAGGTCGAGAAGTACGGCATGCTGCCCAGCAACGACCCCCGCAAGGAGATCGTCGAGCTGAAGTGCTCCAACCGTCCCGACGGCGGCATCGGCATCTTCACCGGAACCAGCAACACGGTCTACGACTGCGTGACCTCGGAAATGAACGGCTATCGCTGCAGCTTCACCAAGCCGGACGCGGCCTATCCGCGCCTGACGGCCGACCTGAAGGGCCTGGGCAAGGGCAGCTGCACCGTTTCCGGCTCGCGCATCATCGGCCAGACCGCCACCCAGGGCTTCGTCGAGGTCGCCTGCTCGGACGGCCTGCCGGGCTGGGTGATGGCCTATCCGCTGAACCAGACCACCCCCAAGCCGGCCGAACTGCTCTCGTGCCTGCAGGCCAAGGGCGTGGGCGGCGGCTGCAAGCTGCCGACCAACCAGACCAAGAGCTGATCGGGCGCCGAGCCTGAAACGGCAAAGCCCGCCGGGAGCGATCCCGGCGGGCTTTTTCGTTGTGTTGAAGCCAACGGATTCAAGCCGTTGCCATCTTCGTTGTCATCCCGGAAAGCCGCAAGGCATCTGCCCAGTCCCTGGGTCCCGGACAGCCTCTGCGAGGCTTCCGGGATGACAACCGTTGAGGTTGCGAGCTAAACGCCCGCCCCCACCTTCTCCAGGCCCTGCGCCATCTGCTTCAGGCGCTTGTCCAGTTCGGCCATGGTGCGGTTCAGGGCCCCTTCGTCGTCGCGCCAGACCTGCAGGGTGCGGCCCCAGACCGCCGACATGGCGGCCAGCCGGGCCGGGGTGGCGTCGACGCCGGCGGCTTCCAGGATGGCGCGGGCGGTCCTGGGGAAGCGCAGGGCCGAGACCACCACGCTTTCGGAGCGGCTGATGGCGATCAGGGCGGCGCGGTGCGGCTCCATGGCCTCGATCCGGGCCATGGCGGCGTCGAACAGCCGGTCATGGGTGCTGGCGTCGCCATTCTCGCTTGAGGGGGCCGAAACGGTGGCCAGGGCCGCGCGGTCGAAGCGGGCGGCCAGATGGTTGAGCACCGCGCCCTTGCCGTCGGCCCGGGCGTAGAGCTCGGCGAACGGGATCTCGGCCTTCAGGGCGATGTCGCGCAGGGTGACCTGCGTCCACGGCCGGTCGGCGGCCAGGGCGAGCGCCGCGGCGGCGGCGCGGTCGAGGATGTCTTCGGCGGCGGTCATGGCTGTTGAGATGGCGGGTTCAGGCTCCGCTTACAAGAACCCTCTCTCGCTGGGAGAGCGTGCTAGCCCCCCAGTTCCACCGACCGCTTCACCGCCGCGTCCAGCGCCCTGGGCAGCAGGTCGCCGAAACCGCCCTCGCCCATCAGCACGCCCAGCGCCGCGGCGGTGGTGCCGCCGGGCGAGGTGACCTGCTTGCGCAGCTCGGCCGGATCCTCGCCGCCCTGGCCCAGCAGGGCCGCCGCACCGACGATGGTGGCCCGCGCCAGCTGGGCCGAGGCGGCCGGGTCCAGGCCCTGGCCGGCGCCCGCCGCCTCCAGCGCCTCGATGAAGGCGTAGAGATAGGCCGGGGCCGAGCCGGACACGGCGGTCGCGGCATGCATCTGGGCTTCGTCGTCGAGATCCACCGTGGTGGCGACCGGGTCCAGCAGGGCGTGGGCGCGCGCCCTGGCTTCCGCCGTGTCGGCATGGATGCTGGCCGTGCCCAGGCCGATGGCGACGGCGGTGGTCGGCATCACCCGGGCCACGGCGCGGCCGCCGAACGCCTCGGCGATGTCTGCGGCGCGCACCCCGGCGGCGATCGAGACGATCACCGCGTCCGGCGCCAGATGCGGAACGACGTCGGCCACCGCCTCGCGCCAGATCTGCGGCTTGACGGCCAGCAGCACGGTCCTGGCGACGGACAGGGCCTCCAGCGGCGGATTGACGGTCGCGCCCGGGAAGGCGGCGGGGTCGGCGTTGGGGTCGCGGATGATCAGGTCGGCGGCCGCGAAGGCCCCGGCCTTGGCCCAGCCCGCGATCAGGGCCCCGCCCATGCGACCGGCGCCGAGGAGGAGGATGGGGGTCATGGCGAGGGGCTCCCGAAACATCATCCTTCTCCCCTTGCGGGAGAAGGTGGCCTGCGTAGCAGGTCGGATGAGGGGTCGCACGTGCGTATTCGAGAGGAAGAAGACGCAGCGGCGTCTCCCATCGCCCCCTCATCCGTCAGCTTCGCTGACACCTTCTCCCGCAAGGGGAGAAGGATTTTAAATCAGGCCTGCCCCACGGTCTCGAACATGCAGGCGGCCATGGCCTCGTCCGGGGTCTTGGCGCCGTGCAGCAGGAAGTCGAAGGCGGGATAGAAGCGGTCGGCGGCCTCCACGGCGGCGTCGATCATCGAGGCGGCCTGGGCCATGGTCGGGCGCTCGCCGGCCGGCAGGGCCAGGGCGTGGCGGAACACCACCTCGCCGTCCTCGGTCCAGACCTCGAAATGGCCCAGCCAGACGCGCTGGTTGATCATCGACAGCAGCTGGTAGGCGCTGGGACGCTTGGTCTTGGTGGCGCGCAGGTCCAGCGACAGGCACAGCTGCAGGCAGTCGGCCTCGGGCCGCCAGGCGAACCACAGCTCGTAGTCCTTCCAGTCGCCGGTCAGGGCGAAGGCCAGGTCGCCGTCCTCGGTGCGGTCGAACGTCAGGTTCTCCGCCGCCAGGACATGCTCCACCACTTCCAGCGGATCCATCGCCAGCAGGACGTCGTCTTCTTCCGGTTGGGTGTCCATGAGACCCTTTGACCCCCGGGGAGAGACGGGTCGTGGGACCCGACCAAATCACCCACTCGGAGGAGTCTAATCTGCTTCGCGGGCGGCGTCACAAGCGCCTTCACGCTGAACGGGAACGAAACTCGCCTATTCGGCCGCGTTATCGCTACCAGGATTGGCCTTTTTTGCCGGCGTTTTCTTGGCCTTCAGCGCCGCGACTTCCTCGCGCAGCGCCGCCACCTCGGCCTTCAGGGCCTCGAAATCGTCGCGCCGGATCAGGTCGAACTCGGCGGCCAGGCGATCGGCCTGGGCCCGCATGGCGGTCTTGGCCTCCTCGCCGGCGGTCTGGGCGATGCCCATCGCCGCCTGGGTCAGCTTGGCGAATTCGTCGAGGAAGGGGTTTTGGCTGTGCATCGAAATTCCAGAGCGCGGCGAGGTTCGTCGCCGATCTTATATGGGAAAGGAAGGATGAAAGCGAAGCGCGAACGCGGTAGAGGTGCGACCACTTGTCCGTCCGGAGCGCTCGCGGCGTGATCTTCCCCGACATCGACCCCATCGTTCACATCGGCAACATCCCGCTGCAATGGGGCCCGCTGGCTCTGCGCTGGTACGCCCTGGCCTATGTCGCCGGCATCCTGCTGGGCTGGCAGTACGCGATCCGGCTGGTCCGGAACGCCAGGCTGTGGGGCGGCCAAAGGCCGACCGCCACCTCGGTGCAGATCGACGACCTGGTGCTGTGGATCACCCTGGGCATCATCCTGGGCGGCCGGATCGGCTACATCCTGTTCTACATGCTGGTCAACGAGGGCCAGCGGGCCGGACTGGCGCAGGACCCGCTGTCCGTCTTCAAGATCTGGGAGGGCGGCATGTCCTTCCACGGCGGCTTCCTGGGGGTCTGCGCGGCGGTCGCCCTGTTCGCCCGCCAGCAGAAGATCGACATCCTTCGGCTGGGCGACCTGGTCGCGCCGGTCGCGCCGATCGGCCTGTTCTTCGGCCGCTGCGCCAACTTCATCAACGCAGAGCTGTGGGGCCGGGTCACCGACCATCCGTTCGGCATGGTGTTCTGCAACGACACCATCCGCGCGGCCAATCGCGACGGCGCCTGTCCCGCCGGCGAGCTGCCGCGCCATCCCAGCCAGCTGTACGAGGCCGCGCTGGAAGGCGTCCTGCTGTTCCTGATCCTCAACTTCGCCGCCCACAAGCTGAAGTGGCTGCGGCGGCGGGGCGCGCTCGTGGCGACCTTCCTGATCTGCTACGGCCTGTTCCGCGCCCTGCTGGAGAACGTGCGCAACCCCGATCACGGCATGCCCGCCTTCCCCTTCGGCCTGACCATGGGGATGATCCTGTCGATCCCGATGCTGCTGGTCGGCGGCTGGCTGCTGTGGCGGGCCCTGCGCGAGCCGGCTCCCGCCCCCGTCGCGGACGATCATGAGCCTGCTTGACCGCCTGCGGGCGCAGATCGCCCAGGACGGCCCGATCAGCGTCGCCGAATACTTCACCCGTTGCCTGCACGACCCGCGCGACGGCTACTACGCCACCCGCCCCGCGCTGGAAGGCATGAACGCAGGCGAGGGCGGCGACTTTCTCACCGCACCCGGCGTCAGCCAGATGTTCGGCGAGCTGATCGGCCTGTGGATCCTGGAAACCTGGACCCGCATGGGCCGGCCCGCGCCGGTGCGGCTGGTCGAGATGGGACCGGGCGACGGGACGCTGATCTCCGACATCCTGCGCGCGGCCCGGCTGTCGCCGGAATTCCTGGCCGCCGCCGACCTGTGGCTAGTCGAGGTCTCGCCGCCGCTGCGCGCGGTCCAGGCCGCCAGGTTGTCGGGCGCTCCCCTGACGCCGCGCTGGACCGATCGCCTGGAGGCCGTGCCGGCCGATGCGCCGCTGATCCTGGTCGCCAACGAGGTTCTCGACTGCCTGCCGGCGCATCAGTTCGTACGCACCGAGGACGGCTGGGCCGAGCGGATGGTGGGACTGGACGAGGCCGGAAATCTGGCGTTCGGGCTTCGGGCGCTGTCTCCCCTCCCCCTTGATGGGGGAGGGGCCGGGGGTGGGGGTGTTCTCGGCGGTAGAAGACCCACCAGTCTCGACGCGAGCGGAACCGTTTTCACCCCCATCCCCGGCCCTTCCCCCATCAAGGGGGAAGGGGGCGACCCCATCGGCGTCGTCGTGGAATCCTCCCCCGCCCAGGCCGCCCTCGGTTCGGAGATCGGCCACCGCGTCGCCCGCGACGGCGGCGCGGCGCTGCTGATCGACTACGGCCGCGACGCCCCGGGGCCGGGCGACACCCTGCAGGCGTTGAAGGCGCACACCAAGGTCTCGCCCCTGGCCGAGCCCGGCCGGGCCGACCTGACCGTCTGGGCCGACTTCCCCGCCGTGCTGGCCGCCGCCACCGAGGCCGGGGCCGCGACGGGACCCATCCTGTCCCAAGGCGCGTTTCTCCAAGGCCTGGGAATCGCGCAGCGCGCCCAGGCCCTGGCCGCCGCGCGGCCGGACCAGACAGACAAGCTGGCCCGGCAGCTTGATCGCCTGACCGGCGCGGCGCAGATGGGACAGCTTTTCAAGGCGATCTGCCTGTCCGCGCCCAGCCTGTCTCCTCCGCTCTTCGAGGGCCCTTGACCATGATCGACCTGCCCACCGTCCAGTCGCCGCTGCTGGCCGCCGTCGCCGGGATCCGGCACGCCTTCTTCACGCGCCAGGGCGGCGTTTCGACCGGGCTCTACGCCAGCCTGAACGTCGGGCGCGGCAGCCAGGACGAGCCGGCCGACGTCGCCGAGAACCGCGCCCGGGCCGCCGCCTGGTTCGGCGCCGCGCCGGAAGACCTCAACACCTGTTTCCAGATCCATTCGACCATCGCCATCGTCGCCGACGGCTCGTGGGGCGACGTGCGGCCGCAGGGCGACGCGGTGGTGACCCGGACGCCGGGCGTGGTCTGCGGCGCCCTGCACGCCGACTGCGCGCCGGTGCTGATCGCCGACCCGGTCGCCAAGGTCGTCGCCGCCGCCCACGCCGGCTGGCGCGGGGCGCTGGACGGCGTCGTCCAGGCCGCCGTGGACCGGATGGTGACCTTGGGCGCCGAGCCCGCGCGCATGGTCGCCGCCGTCGGCCCCTGCATCGGGCCGCAATCCTATGAGGTGGGGCTGGAGTTCCTGCACCGCTTCGAGGCCGACAGCCCCGGCTCCGGCCGATTCTTTTCGCCCGGCGCGGCCAACGACAAGCGCCTGTTCGACCTGCCGGCCTTCGTGCTGGACCGCCTGGACACGGCGGGCGTGGGACAAAGCGAATGGGTCGGGCGCGACACGCGGACCGAGCCGGACCTGTTCTTTTCGAACCGCAGGGCCTTCCTGGCCGGGGAGTCCGACTACGGACGACTTCTGTCGGCGATCGCGCTCGAAGCGTGAGTATGCCGAATAAGCAGAATCTGGCGAGACTCGGGGTTGTTCCCGCGCCCGGGACTGCTAGAAGCCCCCGCAACGGCGACACCCCCTCCCGAGACAAAACCATGAAGCTGCTGTCCGGCAACTCGAACCGCACCCTGGCCCAGGCCATCGCGGAATATCTCGACATGCCGCTGACCCGCGCCCAGGTGCGCCGGTTCGCCGACCTCGAGGTCTTCGTCACCATCGACGAGAACGTGCGGGGCGAGGACGTCTTCGTCATCCAGTCGACCAGCTATCCGGCCAACGACAACCTGATGGAGCTGCTGATCTGCATCGACGCCCTCAAGCGCGCGTCGGGCAAGCGGATCACGGCCGTGCTGCCCTATTTCGGCTACGCCCGCCAGGACCGCAAGACCGGCGGCCGCACGCCGATCTCGGCCAAGCTGGTGGCCAACCTGATCACCCGCTCGGGCGCCGACCGCGTGCTGACCATGGATCTGCACGCCGGCCAGATCCAGGGCTTCTTCGATATCCCGACCGACAACCTGCTGCCCTCGCGCCTGCTCGCCGACGACATCCACAAGCGCTACAAGATGGGCCCCGACCTGATGGTCGTCTCGCCCGACGTCGGCGGCGTGGTCCGCGCCCGCGCCCTGGCCAAGCGCCTGGACGACGCCGACCTGGCCATCGTCGACAAGCGCCGCTCGGCCCCGGGCGAGAGCGAGGTGATGAACATCATCGGCGATGTGAAGGATCGTCGCTGCATCCTGTTCGACGACATCGTCGACTCGGCCGGCACCCTGTGCAACGCCGCCGCCGCCCTGATGGCCCACGGCGCCAAGTCGGTCTCGGCCTATGTCACCCATGGCGTGCTGTCGGGCGCGGCCGCCGAGCGGGTGGCCAATTCGGTGCTGACCGAGCTGGTGGTCACCGACTCGATCGAGGCCTCGGACACCGTCAAGGCCTGCCCCAAGATCCGCTACGTCTCCTGTGCGCCGTTGATCGGCGAGGCGATCCGGCGGATCGCCAACGAGGAATCCGTCTCCAAGCTGTTCGACTGAGAACCCCGCCGACGATCGCCCAAGGGTTGAAATCGCGCTTTGACGGCCCAGCTTGTCAAGACGTGGTTAACAGGCTGGCTGTCACAATGTAGCCCGCGCGCCGATGGTATGGCGGGCGTTCTATATCATTAGGGATGTTCTCGGGATGCTTTCCACCACGCGTACGCGCGCCGCGCTGACGGCCATCGCCGTGGTCGCCGCCACCTTGCTGGCCAGCTGCGAGACGCCACCCCCGCCGCCGCCCCTGGTCGCCGCCCCGCCCGCCCCGCCGCCGATCACCCTGTCGTCCAGCATCGTCGAGAAGGCCAGCGCCTTCCGCGGCTACATGCAGCGGGCCGGCGCGATCGGCGCCACCTTCGAGAACGGCGACCAGATCCAGGCCTCGCTGAAGATCGGCGTCGCCTATGAACCCAAGCAGTTCCTGTCGGGCGCCACCGCCTACGCCGCCGTCCTGGCCCTGCAGGACCCGACCTACGTCGCCTCGGTGCGTTCGTTCGCCACCGACCCGACCCAGCGCCAGTCGATCATCAACCAGATCATCGCCGACCCGGCCTACGCCGTCGGCTTCAAGGGCAGCGACACCGCCGCCGGCCGGATCATCGACACCCTCGGCGCCGAGGGCCTGAAGCTCTACACCTCCGGCAAGGCCGTGAAGCAGGCGGCCTACGACGTCCAGCGCGCCAAGTGGTCGACCCTGCCCGTGCTCGACCGGGACGGTCGCCTGGCCTACGCCAAGACCATGTCGGCGACGCCGGGCCTGGCCGACAGCGCCGACGTGGCGGCCCTGCGGCAGGCCTCCATGGGCGGCGTGCCGCTGGTGCCCGCCCCGCCCGCCGATCCCGCCGCCGCCCCGGTCGCGGCTCCGGCCGCCCCCCGCTCGGCCCCGCCGCCCTACAAGCCCCTGGTGATCCGCGGCCTGGCCGTGGCCGCCCTGGCCGCGCTGGGCTACGCCGGCGACGACAAGCTGCCCCTGATCGAGGCCGTGATGGCCGAGCCGGCCAGCGCCATGTGCCTGAACATGGCCAAGCTGAACCTCTACCAGTGCCTGGCCGTCTCCAAGCCGCACTACGAGGACGTGTTCTGCCTGGGCCAGCACATCATGATCGACACCGGCATGTGCGTGCTCAAGGCGTCGGGCGCCGAGCTGCCCTACGAGCCGCCGCCCCCGCCCAAGCCCGAGCCGGTGGTCAAGAAGAAACCCGTGGCCAAGAAGGCGCCGGCGAAGAAGAAGAGCTGAGCGGGCTCACCGCTTCCCTTGGACGCACGCCCCGTGGACGCACGCCAGGCGGCCGCCCGTTGCATCGGGCGGCCGCTGCGTGTATGGAGCGCGACCCAAAAACGTCGACCGGGCGAGGCAATCCAGTCTTGTGCGGCGGCTTCGCATTCCGAGAGCATGGGGCTCTCCTGAGAGACAAGACATGGCCGAGATCATTCTCAACGTCGAAATTCGCGACCGCGCCGGCACCGGTGGTTCGCGCGAAACCCGCCGCCAAGGCAAGATCCCCGGCGTTCTGTACGGCGGCCCCAAGGCCCCGGTGAACATCGCCGTGAAGGGCAACGAGTTCCGCAAGGCGCTCTACACCGGCAAGCTGCTGGGCCACCTGGTGACCCTGCAACACGGCGACGAGAAGCAGTCGGTCATCGCCAAGGCCGTGCAGTTCCACCCCGTCACCGACGAGCCGATGCACTTCGACCTGTACCGCGTCGACGAGCACCAGCTGATCAAGATCGAGATCCCGGTCCACTTCAAGAACCAGGACATCTCGGTCGGCCTGAAGAAGGGCGGCACGCTGGAAGTCATCCGCCACACCGTCGAGCTGGCCTGCCCGGCCGACAAGATCCCCGAAGAACTGCTGATCGACCTGGCCTCGCACGACATCGGCGACGTCATCCGCATCTCGGAAGTGAAGCTGCCGGAAGGCGTCCGCCCGGCCATGGACCGCGACTTCGTGATCGCCAACCTGAAGGCCTCGGCCGCTTCGCAATCGAACGAAGGCGACACCACGACCGTCGAAGCCTAAGGGCTTCCCGGCCGGGTCTCCGATCCGATATCGAGAACGGGCGGGCTTCGCGGCCCGCCCGTTTTTCGTTCCGGCCTGGGCCAAGCCACGAAACCTCGTCCTTCGACAGGCTCAGGATGAGGTTTCGAATGCGGCCTTTCCGTCGTCCTCATCCTGAGCTTGTCGAAGGACGAGGAGGCCCCTACACGCTGGCCGTCAAAGTGGAAGCGAGCCGATGTCCATGCTGATCCTCGCCGGCCTCGGCAATCCCGAGCCGAAATACGAGAAGAACCGGCACAATGTCGGGTTCATGGCGGTCGACGCCCTGGCCCGCAAATGGGGCACGGCCCCGTGGCGCTCGCGCTTCCAGGGGCTGGCCTGCGAGGGCCAGGTCCCGACCCCGGGCGGGCCGGTCAAGCTGCTGCTGCTCAAGCCGAAGACCTTCTACAACGAGAGCGGCCGCGCCGTGGGCGAGGCCATGAAGTTCTTCAAGCTGGCGCCCAGCGACGTGATCGTCTTCCACGACGAGATCGACATGGCGCCGGGCCGCTTCCGGATGAAGGCCGGCGGCGGGGCGGCGGGCAATAACGGCGTGCGCTCGATCACCAGCCAGGTCGGCGACGCCTTCCGCCGCGGCCGGATCGGCGTGGGCCATCCGGGCCACAAGGACGCGGTCATGCACTATGTGCTGGGCGACTTCCACAAGGTCGAGCACCAGTGGCTGGACCCGATGCTGGACGCCCTGGCCGACGCCCTGCCCTTCGCGGCGGCCGGCGACGACGAGCGCTACCAGGCCGAGGTGCTGCGCCTGGCCCCCGCGCCCAAGGCCGATCCCAAGAAGGCCGCGCGCCAGGCCGAGTAGGATCACGGCCGATTGACGCCGCGGGCTCCAGCCCACACATACCAGCCTTGGTCTTGGCCAACGCCAAGCTTGGAGCCCTCCCTTCCGATGATCCTGCTCGGCCTGTCGCTGCTGTTCTCGATCGCCCTGTGCGTCCACGTGGTCCGCACGGGCCAGCAGATGTACTGGCTGATGATCATCCTGCTGTTCCAGCCGCTGGGCGGACTGGTCTATCTGATCGCCATCGTCGCGCCGGAATTCCTGGGCGGCGCCAAGGCCCAGAAGGCCCGGCAGGTCGCGCGGCAGGTTCTCGACCCGCAACGCGAATACCGCGAGGCCGGCCAGGCCGTCGACGACACGCCCACCGTCGCCAACCGCGCCCGCCTGGCCGCGGCGGCCGCGGGCCTGGGCAAGCACGCCGAGGCCGAGCGCCTCTACGCCGAGGCCCTGCAGGGCATGTACGCCGACGATCCCCAGCTGCTGCTGGGCCGCGCCAACGCCCTGATCGAACTGGGCCGCGCCGCCGAAGCCCTGCCGCTGCTGGAGGGCCTGAGCGCCCAGTCGCCGGCCGCCCGCACGCCGAACGTGGCCCTGGCCATGGGCCGCGCCTATCACGCCCTGGGCCGCCACGCCGAGGCCGACACCGCCCTGCGTTGGGCGGCGGCCCACCTGCCGGGCTTCGAGGGCATGGCGCGCTATGCGGTGTTCCTGGCCCAGACCGGCCGCAAGGACGAGGCCCGCGAGGCCCTGGCCGAGATCGACAAGCGCCTGGCCAAGACCCATTCGCACTTCCGCAAGGAAGCCCGCGGCTGGCGCGACCTGGCGGCGGCGGCGGTGAGCGCCTAGCGCCGCTCCCGACTTTCCCCGATCAGCATGTGGCCCAGCCAGCTGACCACGCCGACCACCACCGAGCCGAAGATCCCGGCCCACAGGCCGTCGACCACGAAGCCCTTCAGCAGCCAGCCGACCAGGCCCAGCATCGCGGCGTTCACCACCAGCAGAAACAGGCCCAGGGTCACCACCGTGATCGGCAGGGTCAGCACCAGGACCACCGGCCGGACGATGGCGTTGACCACGCCCAGCAGGACCGCGGCGATCAGCAGGCTGGTCCAGCCGCCCGGCGCGGCCACGCCCGGCACGATTTCGCACGCCAGCCACAGGCCGAGGGCCGCGACCAGGGCGCGGAGGATGAAGCGCGTCACGGGAAGTCTCCTTGGCGTCAAGCGCGACCATTAGAGGCGCAAGACCCCTGTCCCAGCAAGGCCCGGCTTCGGCGGCGAGACGATCGAGGCCCTGGCGCGCCCGAGGAGCGGACGCCCGCCGATCGCGAAGCCACCCCCGCGCCCGGACCGGGCTTTCCGTCGCGTCCGCCTGACATTTTTGGCTTGAACTTTTGAGAATGAACGTTCATTCTCACTTTCGAAGCGCCAATACCCGAGTCCGGGTGTCGGACATTACAAATACGTTATCGACCTTATCTTGGCCGCAACGCATTCCTATCTGACCCATTCCGGTGGGGATGACGGCGCGCGATTGACGGGCGGATCCGCACCCAAGGGGATAGTTTCTATGGCCGTGAATTCTCTATCGGTGATGTCGCCGGACGGCGGCCTGTCGCGTTACCTCACCGAAATCCGCAAGTTCCCGATGCTGGCCAAGGACGAGGAGTTCATGCTCGCCCAGCGCTGGAAGGAGCATCAGGACAGCGAGGCGGCCCACAAGATGGTCACCAGCCACCTGCGCCTGGTGGCCAAGATCGCCATGGGCTATCGCGGCTACGGCCTGCCGATCGGCGAGGTGATCTCCGAGGGCAATGTCGGCCTGATGCAGGCCGTCAAGAAGTTCGAGCCCGACAAGGGCTTCCGCCTGGCCACCTACGCCATGTGGTGGATCCGCGCCTCGATCCAGGAATACATCCTGCGCTCGTGGTCGCTGGTGAAGATGGGCACGACCGCCGCGCAGAAGAAGCTGTTCTTCAACCTGCGCAAGGCCAAGAGCCAGATCAGCGCCTTCGAGGACGGCGATCTGCGCCCCGAACAGGTCAGCGCCATCGCCACCAAGCTGGGCGTGCTGGACAGCGAGGTCATCTCGATGAACCGCCGCCTGTCGGGCCCCGACGCCTCGCTGAACGCGCCGCTGCGCGCCGACGGCGAAAGCGAGTGGCAGGACTGGCTGGCCGACGACAACCAGGTGTCGCAAGAGACCGTCGTCGCCGAGAACGAAGAGAAATCCCTGCGGATGACCCTTCTGGAAGAGGCCATGGTCGAGCTGACGGACCGCGAGCGCCACATCCTCACCGAGCGCCGCCTGAAGGACGAGCCCACCACCCTGGAAGACCTGGCCTCGCAGTACGGCGTCAGCCGCGAGCGGGTCCGCCAGATCGAGGTCCGGGCGTTCGAGAAGCTGCAGAAGTCGATGCGCGAAGCCGCTATCGCCAAGAACATGGTCGAAGCCTAAGAAGGCTCGAGCCTGAAGAACGGAGCGCCCCGGATCGAAAGGTCCGGGGCGTTTTTCGATGACCGACAACCTGCCCCAACTGCTCTTGCTGCCCGGCCTGCTGAACGACGCCGAACTCTGGCGCGACCAGGTCACGGGCCTGGCCGACGTCGCCCGCTGCCAGGTCGCCGATCTGACACGGGGCGAGAGCCTGCGCGACCTGGCCGAGCAGGTGCTGGCCAGCGCCGAGCCGACCTTCGCCCTGGCCGGCTTCTCGATGGGCGGCTACGTGGCCCAGGAGATCTCCCGGATCGCGCCCGAACGCATCGAACGCCTGGCCCTGATCGACACCGCCATCCGCGCCGACACCCCGGAACGGGCCGCCCAGCGCCGCGCCGTCAACGCCGCGGCCAGCCGCGACGGGGCCTTCCTGGGCGTCGCCGACCGGCTGATGGCCAGCTATGTCGACGCCTCGCGGCTCGGGGACAAGGACCTGACCGGCCGCATCCAGGCCATGACCCAGCGCCTGGGCCGCGAGGTGTTCCTGCGCCAGAACGGCCTGCCCCGCGAGGACGGCGCGGCCGCCCTGCGGGCCCTGCGCTGTCCGATCGTCATCATCTGCGGCGAGCACGACGCCATCACCCCGCTGGCCGGCCAGCACGAGATGGCCCGCGCCATCGGCTGCACGCACATGGTGGTCATCCCGAACGCCGGCCACATGACGCCGATGGAGGCGCCCGACGCGGTCAACGCCGCCCTGCGCCGCTGGCTGGCGCGCGAGGGGCGCTGAGGCTCAGAGCCCCAGCGCCGCCTTCACCGCCCGCCAGTCGACCAGCTTGAAGTTCTGCCGCACGCGCGCCGTGGACGGGGCCTCGCCGTCGACGTCGACATCGTCCTGCATGACGACCAGCCCCTCGGCATAGGGCCCGACGGCGCCGCCCAGCGCCGCGACGCCGTCGGTCCCGGTCACGCCGTCGACGCCCTTGGCGGCCACCACCGAGAAGCGCCCGGCATAGGCCGGCTCGGCGCCGTCGACGCGCCAGACCGCGAAGGCGCTGTCGCCCTGGCTGGAAGCGATCAGCCAGGTCTCCCCGCCCTCGCGCAGCAGGGTCAGGCCCTCGACATCGGGCTTCAGCATGGTCGAGGGAGCGCCGGCCACCAGGACGCGCGCGGCGCCCTTGGCGGGATCCAGGTCGTAGCGCCAGATCCCCTTGGCCTCCTCGCCGATGTAGAGCACGCCCTTGGCGTCGTCGACGACGCAGCCTTCGGTCTGGCTGCCGACCGCGAAGCGCTGCTCCTCGGTCGCCACCGGCTTGCCGTCGGCCCCCACGGCGACGCGCAGCTGCCGCACCTGGCCGTCCGTGCCGTTGACGATGACGATGAAGCCCTCGCCGCGCCGCCCCATGCACAGGCCGTAGGGCTCGGCCAGGTCCAGCGGCGCCAGGCCCCAGGGCTCGACCTTCAGGGTGGCCGGATCCATCAGGTAGAGGGCCGCGCCGATTCGGCCGCGATCGCTGGCCGCGACCAGCACGCGTTCGCCCTTGGCCGTGGCCAATCCGCCACGCAGGTCGACATTGTTCAGCTTGCCATCGGGGATGAAGCCGGTGACGGCCCCGCTCAGGTCGTAGGTGTACAGACCGGCCTGCTTGTCGGTGCCGAAGATCACGACGCGCGACGGGTCCTTGGGATCGACCCAGATCTCGGGGTCGTCGGCCGCGTCCGCGCGTTGCGTCGCCACGGATTGGGTCTCGCCGGCCGCCGGGACCGGCGTTCCGACGCCGACCAGGAGCTTGCCGGAATCCGACCGGGCCTCGGGATCGAACGCCGCGCACCCCGCCAGAAGGAGAGATATTCCGGCCGCCGTCACAAAGTTGAAACAAAACCGTCGAAGAAACATCACTAGCCCCAAGAACGAGGCGAATTTATGCCCCGCCGCGTGAAATCACGTGCGAACGGCCGCGTCAACGGCCGCGCCGGCGATCGGGGATACTGACGATGAAGAAAACCGCACTGTTCGCCTTGGCCGCCTTGGCGCCCCTGACCTTGGCCGCGGGGGCCTCGACCGCCGCCTGGGCCGCCGAGGCCGATGCGCCGATCGCCACGGCCGCCGAAGCGCCGACCACCGCGTCCGAACTGGTCGTCCAGGCCCAGATCGCCTACCGCAACCGTACCGACCAGGCCGCGCCGGTCCTGAACTACGACCTCGACTACTTCCAGCGCTTCGAGCCGCTGACCGCCGGCGACGCCCTCAAGCGCGTGCCCAGCGTCGCCTTCCTGTCGGACGTGCTGGAATCGGACGGCGTACGCCTGCGCGGCCTCGATCCGGCCTATACCCAGATCCTGATCAACGGCGAGAAGGTGCCCGGCGCCGGTTCGGGCTCGGGCGCGTTCGGCTCGGGCGCCGACTCGGCCTTCTTCGTCGACCGCATCCCCGCCGAACTGATCGAGCGCATCGAGATCGTCCGCAGCGCCTCGGCCAACCGCAGCGGCGACGCCGTGGCCGGCGCGATCAACATCGTGCTGCGCGACGCCTACGCCCTGGACGGCGGCTTCGTCCGCGCCGGCGCCCTGATGTTCGACGACAAGCGCATCCGCGAGACCGTCGGCGGCGTCTGGGGCGGCCAGGTCGGCCCCGGCCGCCTGCTGGTCGGCGCCAACCTGCAGGGCCGCCGCAACCCCAAGAACAAGCTCAGCCTGCGCTATGACGAGCCGGGCGCGCCGATCAACAACAGCGAAGTCCAGACGGACGTGCGCAACGGCACCGACTACTCGTTCAACGCCAGCTACCAGGTTCCGCTGGCCGGCGGCGACCTGGACCTGAGCGGCTTCTATGTCCACACCGACCGTTACCAGAACGAGGACTCGATCGAGTACAACAACGACGTCCGCGACAACGCCCACCTGTCGACGCTGAACGACAACGACGTCGACATCGAGCAGGACAGCTGGTCGGTCAACGGCAAGTACAGCCACGACATGTTCGGCGGCAAGACCAGCGTGAAGCTGGGCTACGCCTCGTTCAAGGACAAGGAGGCCGAGTTCGAGGACGAGACCGAATACCTGCGCGACGCCAACCCCTATCCGGACGGCGACCGCATCACCCGCGACAAGTCCAGGACCGACCTGGAGGACACCGAGGTCTCGGCCAAGCTCGAGCACAAGCGCGACATCGCCGAAGACGTGCAGCTGGAATTCGGCGTCCAGTACGAGAAGAAGGAACGCGACCTGCTGGTGACGGAAGTCCCGCGCAACCGCTACAACCTGCCCAGCGCCAACCCGCCGGCCTTCGGTCCCTATGCGGTTATCGACGGCGGCGACGCCGCGTTCGAGCAGACCCGCGTCGATCCCTATGTGATGCTGGACGGCAAGTCGGGCGCGCTGAAGTGGGAAGCGGGCCTGCGCTACGAGACCACCGACGTCACCCTGCAGGACCGTACGGTCCCGTCCACCACCGACGTCGACTACAAGATCCTGCTGCCGTCGGCCTCGCTGCGCTACAACCTCACCGCCGACGACCAGCTCTACGTGTCGGGCGCGCGCACCATCCGCCGCCCCAGCTACGACTACCTGTCGCCGGCCCTGCTGACCGCCGAGCTGGGCGACAACGACTTCATCGGCAATCCACGACTGAAGCCGGAAACCGCCTGGGGCCTGGACGCCGGATACGAGCGCCGGATGGGCAAGCAGGGCGTGGCCGGGGTCAACGTCTTCTACCGCAAGGTCAAGGACCTGATCGAGCTGACCAACACCGGCGACGAAGGCGACGAAGGGCCCGGCACGTTCGTCTATTCGGCCCGCAACACCGGCGACGGCAAGGTCTGGGGGATCGAGTTCGACCTCTCGACGCCGCTGACGGTGATCGGGCTGGAGAACACCGGGGTGTTCCTCAACTACTCGTGGCTCGACAGCTCGGTCGATGACGAGTTCGGCTCGCGCAAGTTCAACAGCCAGTCGGACTATGTGCTGAACGTCGGCTTCATCCAGGACCTGCCGACCTGGGGCGCCGCGTTCGGCGTGACCTACCGCAAGCAGGGCGAGGCCTATAGCCGCGTGGTCGGCGAGGAGGTCACCACCACCTATGGCGGCGACCTGGAGATCTTCCTCGAAAAGCGGATCGGCAAGGACCTGACGATCCGCCTGACCGGCTCCAACCTGCTGGACGCCAACAAGAAGGAAAGCTTCAACAAGTTCACCACCATCGAGGACCAGAACGATCGGTCCTTCGATGAGTACGAACTGGAGCGCGAGAACGCCGGCCCGGTGTTCCAGCTGATCGCCCGCCTGGCGTTCTAGGCTGGCCACGAGGATCCCGAACGACGAAGGGCGGCGTCCGCGGACGCCGCCCTTTTTCGTGGCCGCTCGAAGACCGACCGGTCAGGCCGCGCCGCGGTCGCCGCCGTCTTCGACCAGGAAGCCCATCAGGCCGTCGATGCGCTTGATCAGTTCGGCCCGCGCCATGCCGCCCGCCGTGCAGGCCTCAAGGGCGGCGGCGGCCTCGAACAGGCGGGCGTCCTTGATCGCCTCGCCGACCTTCTTGAGTTCGACCGCCTGGGCGGCCAGGGCCCGCCGGGCCTGGGCCGGGTCGCTGTCCAGCGCCTGGGCGGCCGACTTGACGATCCGCAGGGCCTGGGACAGGCGGGCGGCCGGGGCGCCGCTGGCGTCGGCCTTGCGCTTGCGCGGACCCTTGTATTCAGCCGAGTTGAAGCGGCGGCGGTCGGGACCGACATATTGCACGGCCTCGACCCAGTCGCGGGGCTTCAGCGTCACCGCCTCGAGCCGGCGCTCCAGGTCCTTGATCGTGAACGGCTTGCGCATGAACTCGTGGATGCCCGCGTCCCGGGCCCCGAAGATCGCGTCGGCCGTGGCCTCGGCGGTGCACATGATGATCGGATGCTCGCGGCAGGCCAGGTCGCTGCGGCGGATCTTGCGGGCCAGGGCCTGGCCGTCGCAGCCGCTGGACGCGTGCTCGACGAAGATCAGCATCGGGTCGACCGTGCGGGCCATGCCCCAGCCGGCCTCGGCCGAGACGGCGTGGAAGATCTGGACGTTGCCGACATGGCGCAGCTGGTCGGCGAGCAGGCGAACGGCCGCGGTGTTCGGGTCGACGATCAGCACGCGCTGCATCTTCGCCGCGATACGCTGCAAGGTGCGGATGTTGCCGTCGAACACGAGACCCGGAAGCTCCAGAAAATGACTCGCCCACAGACTAGCCGGGCGATGGTAAAAATCCGCTTAGTCTGCGCCCCTTGCGACAGAAAGTCCCGGATTCAGGCCGCCAGGCTGGCGCTCAGCCCCGCGTCGAAGTCCTGCAGGAGGTCGATCGCGTCCTCGATGTCGGCGACCAGGGGCATGCCGGTCGGGAAGCGGTAGCGCCAGAAGCTGGCGATGTGGGCGATCACCCCGACCTTTTCGCCCAGCGACAGGAACATGTCCGGCGCGCGCAGCAGGAACTCGCGGAAGGCCTGGGGCCTGCCGTTGTCGATCAGGTCGTCGAAGGCCCGGTCATAGACGTCCAGGGCCCGCATGATCGCCTGGCGCTCCAGCAGGATGCCGCGCCGCAGGCGCTTGCGGGTGTCGTCCAGGAAGCGCTGGGTTCCGGCGTCGCGGTTGCCGGTAATCGTCAGCCGGGTGATCTCGCCGCCGACGATGTCCAGCTCGGTCCACAGCCGGGTCAGCATCCACTTGTAATAGAGGAAGCCCTTCCAGCTGAAGACGCCCTCCTTGAAGCTCTCGCCGTCCATGACCAGGGTCTCGCGCAGCGGCTCCAGCCGCTCGTCGACGTCGGTGGACAGCAGGGCCTCGACCAGCCGGGCGGCGTGGGCGCCGGGCACGGCCCGGCCGGCGTCGCGATAGGCCAGGTCGATCAGCAGCGAGATCTGGGCCGAGACGAAGCTCTGCATCTGTTCCATGTCGGCGGTCGACAGGGCGAAATAGCTGGAGGCCACCGACAGGCCGTGACGGCGCAGGTGCTCGCGCAGCAGGAACGGGTCCAGGGACGGCAGCTGGTCGATCAGGCGCAGGGTGGCCAGGTCGCGCGCCATGTCGGTGTGTTCGTTGCAGGCCTCGCGCAGCAGGTCCACCCAGCCGCGCTGCCCCACGAAGAACGACTGACCGCCCAGGCCCAGGTCGCTGCGCTCGAACGGGATGATGATCTTGGTGGCGTTGGGCCGGATCTCGTCGAACAGGAAGATGTCGTCGGCCCGCAGGCGATGCTTGACCACCAGGGCGGTGTTGAGGATGCGGTTGCGGAACAGCGGCGCCTCGCCGTGTTCGGGCCGGTGGCCGCTGCGCGCCTCGATGGCCAGCAGGTTGAGCACGCGGCTGGTCGAGGCCTCGCGGTCAAGCGCCCGCAGGCTGCGCGTCAGGCGATCCGCCTTGTTGGCGGACTTCATCAAGCGACGCGCGACGGCCAATGGCGACGGACCTCCGTTAGGACCCGGTCGTCATAAACCCCGGCCCGCTAAGCAATCGCTAATCCGCGACAAGCTTGACCGGCGCGGATCTGGCCGGCGCGAGCGTACGCCGCCAGGCGATCGCCTGGATCAGCCCGGCCGGCTGGATCGGCTTGGGTTGGGCGTCGTCAAAGCCAAGGTCGACCAGGCGCTCGATCTCGCCCGACATCGCGTCGGCGGTCAGGGCCACGACCGGAATGTCGGGGCGGCCGCCCTCTCCGCGCCGCAGGCGTCGCAGCGCCTCGACGCCGTCCATGACCGGCATGTGGACATCCATCAGCACCACGTCGAAATCCTCGACCCGCAGCCGCGTCAGGGCCTCGCGACCGTCGCCGGCCGTGGCGACGAGCACGCCGACGGCTTCCAGGATGGCCCGGGCGACGGCCTGGTTGGCCAGGTTGTCGTCGACCACCAGCACCCGCGCGCCAGCCACGTCCGGCGCAACGTCCGGCGCGGCCTCCGACGCCGGCGCCTCGGCCGTCGCCAGGCCCAGGACGACGGTGAAGGTCGAGCCTTCGCCTGGCCGGCTGACCACGCCGATGCGGCCGCCCATCATCTCGGCCAGCTCCCGGCAGATCGACAGGCCCAGCCCGGTGCCGCCGAACCGGCGGGCGATCGACCGGTCGCCCTGGACGAACGGGGTGAACAGCTTGGCCTGCTGCTCCAGGGTCATGCCGATCCCGGTGTCGGACACCGTGATCTCGACGCCGCCGGCCGCACGGGGCGCGATGGCGATGTCGATCCGGCCCTCCTGGGTGAACTTCAGCGCGTTCGAGACCAGGTTCAGCAGGATCTGGCGCACCCGGATCGGATCCCCCGACAGCCAGGGCGGGGTGTCGGGCGCGATCTGCAGCGACAGCGCCAGGCCCTTGAGGCGAGCGGTCTCGCGCCAGACCCGCTGGAGCTGCCGCCCCAGGACCCGGATCTCGAACGGCACGGCCTCGAGCTCCAGCTTTCCCGCCTCGATCTTCGACAGGTCGAGAATGTCGTTGAGGATCGCCATCAACCCGTCGCCCGACTCGACGATGGTCTCCAGATAGTCGGCCTGGCGGGCGTCGAGCTGGGTCGAACCCAGCGCGTGGGCCATGCCCAGGACCCCGTTCATCGGCGTCCGCAACTCATGGCTCATCATCGCCAGGAACACCGACTTGGCGCGACTGGCCTCCTGGGCCTCGGCCTGGGCCTTCTCAAGCGCCAGGGCGTTGGCGCGCAGCAGGCGGGCCGCGTCGATCAGGTAGCCGCCCAGCCCAAACAGCGCCAGGGACGAGGCCAGCGCCTCCATCCACAGCGGCTTGCCGACCGAGAACGGCATGACGCTTAGCGCCAGCACCGGCGGCGGGAGGAGCAGCACCGTCGCCGAACGACTGACGGCGGCGTATTTGAGGCCCTCGACGATCAGGCCCAGCAGGGTGAGCAGGGCCGCGAACTTCATGACCGGCGGGCCAAGCCACCAGGCCAGCAGGGCGGTCGCCGACCAGACGCCGCTGAACGTCAGGGCCGGGGCCAGCCTGGTCCTCAGGGAGGACGGCTTGCCGGCGCGCGCCTCGACGCCGCGCATCAGCCGGATCAGCCACAGCTCCAGGCCCAGGTTGGTCGCCATCCAGGCCAGGGCGGGCGCCGGGCCGAAGATCGCGGCCAGGAAGCCGGCCATCACGACCATGGCGACCAGGCGACTGTTTCGTCCCCGCCGGCTCATGGCCAGGCTGTCGCCGTCGCGGCCGTCGTCGAGAAAGTCGCGCAGCCGCACTCGCCGTTCCTTCATGCCTGAACTTGGGCGAAGCTTGGCCGAACAAGGTTCACAAGCGTTTACCGTGCGGTGGATTGTCACGGCTTTTCGCCCCATCCGGGCGGCTCGCCGAGCGCCCGGAAGGGAAACGGACGGCTAGCCCTGGAAGGGGTCGCGCATCAGGATGGTGTCGTCGCGCTCGGGGCTGGTCGACAACAGGGCCACCGGGGCGCCGATCAGTTCCTCGACGCGGCGCACATACTTGATGGCGTTGGCGTTGAGGTCCTTGAACGAGCGGGCGCCGGCGGTGCTTTCGCTCCAGCCTTCCAGCTCCTCGTAGATCGGCTGGGCGGCCTTCTGGTCGCGCATGCCGGCCGGCAGGTAGTCGACGACCTTGTCGCCGATACGGTAGCCGACGCAGATCTTCAGGGTTTCCAGGCCGTCCAGCACGTCCAGCTTGGTCAGGGCCACGCCGTGGATGCCGTTGATGGCGACGGACTGGCGAACCAGCACCGCGTCGAACCAGCCGCAGCGGCGGGGCCGGCCGGTGTTGACCCCGACCTCGCGGCCGACGGTCGACAGGTGCTTGCCGACCTCATCGTCCAGCTCGGCCGCGAACGGCCCCTCGCCGACGCGGGTGGTGTAGGCCTTGACGATGCCCAGCACGTAGCCGGTGGCCGAGGGCCCCATGCCCGAGCCGGCCGAGGCCTGGCCGGCCACGGTGTTGGACGAGGTGACGAACGGATAGGTGCCGTGGTCGACGTCCAGAAGCGCGCCCTGGGCGCCTTCGAACAGGATCCGGCGGCCGTCCTTGTAGGCCTTGTCCAGCAGCCGCCAGGCCGGCTGGGCGTAGGCCAGGATGCGGGGAGCCAGGGCCATCAGGGCGTCGAACAGCTCGGCGCCGTCGGCTTCCGGCAGGCCCAGGCCGCGACGCAGGGCGCCGTGGTGGGCCAGAAGCCGCTCGATCTTCGGCTTCAGGGCTTCCGGGTCGGCCAGGTCGGCGACCCGGATGGCGCGGCGGCCGACCTTGTCCTCGTAGGCCGGGCCGATGCCGCGGCCGGTGGTGCCGATCTTCTGGGTCGAGGCGGCCTCGCGCGCCTGGTCCAGGTCCTTGTGCAGCGGCAGGATCAGGCAGGCGTTGTCGGCCAGCACCAGCAGTTCGGGCGTGATCGCCACGCCCTGCTCGGCGATCTTGTCGATCTCGGTCAGCAGGTGCCAGGGATCGACCACCACGCCGTTGCCGATGACCGACAGCTTGCCCTGCACCACGCCCGACGGCAGCAGGGCCAGCTTGTAGACCTTGCCGTCGACCACCAGGGTGTGGCCGGCGTTGTGGCCGCCCTGGAACCGCACGACGACGTCGGCCCGGTTGCTGAGCCAGTCGACGATCTTGCCCTTGCCCTCGTCGCCCCACTGGGCGCCGACAACGGTCACGTTGGCCATGTTCAGATATGCCTTGTCACCTGCCGAAAGGCGCCCGCGGCCCTTCGACAGGACTCGGCGGCGGACGTTTCATCTGTTGTGATCGGCGCAGCGGCCCGCCTCGAGGGAGGGCCGCCCGGTTCAGAACTTGTAGACCAGCCGGACCCCGGCGTCGTCAAGCCCCTGGTTCTTGCCCTGGTGGAAGATCTGGCCGTTCGACAGGTGGGTGTAGCTGAGCTCGGCCGACCAGCTGTCGTTTATGTCGTAGCCCAGGGCCAGCTCCGGCTCGAACAGCACATGCGAGCCGAAGTCGATGCGCGTGTAGTAGAGTTCGGTGCGGCGGGCCCGCTCCTCGTCGCTGATGTTCGGGGCGTTGGCGGGCGGCAGACCGGCCTTGCCGTCGGTATAGGCCAGGCCCAGGCCCGGGCGCAGGTAGAAGCCGCCCGGCTGGCCCAGCTCGATCCGCCAGTCGAAGCCGGCCGCCACGAAGTTGGAAGTGTTCTCGCTGTTGATCGAGACCATGGCGTGGACCTGGGGCTTGCCCAGCCAGCGCAGGCTTTCGATCCGGTTCGTGCGGTAGCCCAGGTGGACGTCGACGCCGTCCTCGCGCCCCGCGGCCCCCAGGCCGACGGCGTCGCCGATGAAGGTGACGTCGTGCTTGTAGACGCCGACGAAGGCTTCGCCGGCCAGGGCCGGCGCGGCGACGGCCACGGCGGCGCAAGCCGCGGCGGCGAACAGGGCTTTCTTCACGGTGTATTCCCCAGCGGTCTCTATGGGCCTCTTATGGCTCGAACGGCGTCGCTCGCAAAGGGTTTCGGCGCCGCTTGGCTGGCGATAGACCTAGGCGACATGACCATCGCCCTCGCCGACATCCAAGCCGCCGCCGCTCGCCTCGAAGGCCAGGCCGTCCGCACCCCGCTGATCGAGAGCCCGGCGCTCAACGAACGCCTCGGCGGCCGGGTGCTGATCAAGCCCGAGACCCTGCAGCGGGCCGGGGCCTTCAAGTTCCGCGGCGCCTACAACCGCCTGTCCCAGTTGAACGAGGACGAACGGCGACGCGGCGTCGTGGCCTTCTCGTCGGGCAACCACGCCCAAGGCGTGGCCCTGGCCGCCCAACTGCTGGGCTGCCCGGCCCTGATCGTCATGCCGTCCGACTCGCCGGCGGTGAAGGTGGAGGGCACGCGCGGCTTCGGGGCCGAGATCCGCTTCTACGACCGCTTCACCGAGGACCGGGTCGCCATCGCCGCCCAGATCGCCGCCGAGCGCGGCTGCGTGGTCGTGCCGTCCTACGACGACCCGCACATCATCGCCGGCCAGGGCACGGCGGGGCTGGAGATCGTCGAGCAGGCCCGGGCCCTGGGCGTCGCGCTGGACAAGGTGCTGAGCCCGGTCGGCGGCGGCGGGCTGATCGCCGGCGTCTCGACGGCGGTCAAGGCCCTGTCGCCGGACACGCAGGTCTGGGGCGCCGAACCGGCCGGCTTCGACGAGACCCGCCGGTCCCTGGCCTCGGGCCGACGCGAGACCATCGATCCCGACGCCCGCTCGATCTGCGACGCCCTGCTGACCCCGATCCCCGGCGAGCTGACCTGGCCGATCAACAGCAAGACCCTGTCGGGGATCGTCGCGGTCACCGACGCCGAGGTCGCTCAGGCCATGCGCTACGCCTTCTCGACGCTGAAGCTGGTGGTCGAGCCCGGCGGCTGCGTGGCCCTGGCGGCGGCCCTGGCCGGCAGGATCGACCTAAAGGGCCAGGCGGCGGCGATCGTCTGCTCGGGCGGCAATGTGGATCCGGCGCTGTATGCGCGGGTGCTGGCGGGGGAGATCTGACGCCGAGCCTAGAAGGACGCACGCCCTAGCCGCCGCGTCACGCGCCCGCTAGGGTCCGCGCCAAGATCTGCTCCAAAAGAGAGGCCCGATGAAACGCCTTTTGCTCGCGACCGCCTTGCTCGCCGCTCCCATGCTCGCCCATGCGGCGGATGCGCCCAAGATCGACCCCGCCAGGCTGTCGGCCCACATCAAGGTGCTGTCGTCCGACGCGTTCGAGGGCCGCGGCCCGGCCACGGCCGGCGAGACCAAGACCGTCGACTATATCGTCGGCCAGATGAAGGCGATCGGCCTGGAGCCGGCCGGCGATCCCAAGACCGACGGAACCCGGGCCTGGACCCAGGACGTGCCGCTGGCCAAGTTCGACATCAAGGGCCCGGTCGCCGCCCAGTTCACCGTCGACGGCAAGGCCGTTCCCCTGGCCCAGGGCGAGCAGATCGCCATCCGCGCGGCCATGACCAATGTCGACGCCGTCGCCATCAAGGACGCCCCGATCGTCTTCGTCGGCTACGGCGTCAAGGCGCCCGAGCGCCATTGGGACGACTTCAAGGGCCTGGACCTGAAGGGCAAGGTGCTGGTCGTGCTGATCAACGATCCCGACTTCGAGACCGGATCCGGTGATTTCGGCGGCAAGGCCATGACCTATTACGGCCGCTGGACCTACAAGTTCGAGGAGGCCGCCCGCCAGGGCGCGGCCGGGGTGCTGATCGTCCACGAAACCGCGCCGGCGTCCTATGGCTGGGCCACGGTCAAGAACTCCAACACCAACACGATGTTCGACATCGTCCGCAAGGAGCCCGCCAAGAGCCACCCGCAGCTGGAATCCTGGATCCAGCGCGACGTGGCCGTCGAGCTGTTCAAGGCGGCGGGCCTGGACTTCGACGCCCTGGAGACCCAGGCCCAGTCCCGCGACTTCAAGCCCGTCGAACTGAAGGGCGCGACCTTCTCGGCCGCCTACGCCGTCGACCACGCCGTGATCGTCTCCAAGAACATCGCCGGCCGGATCAAGGGGACGCGAGCCCCCGACGAGACCGTGATCTACAGCGCCCACTGGGACCACCTTGGCGTCGGCCAGCCGGACGCGCGCGGCGACAGGATCTACAACGGCGCGATCGACAACGCCGACGGGATCGCCGCCATCCTGGAGCTGGCCCGCGCCTTCAAGAGCCAGCCGGCCCCACAGCGCTCGATCCTGTTCCTGGCCGTCACCGCCGAGGAGCGCGGCCTGCTGGGCTCGGAATACTACGCGGCCAACCCGCTGTTCCCGCTGTCCAAGACCGTCGGCGACCTGAACATCGACGCCCTGTCGGCCGCCGGCCCGGCCAAGGACATCACCACCTCGGGCGACGGCAAGGTCGACCTGCAGGACCTGCTGGTCGCCAAGGCCAAGGCCCATGGCCGCTACTTCACCCCCGACCCCTCGCCCCAGGCCGGCCACTTCTACCGCTCGGACCACTTCCCGTTCGCCAAGCGCGGCGTGCCGGCCATCTCGGTCGGGTCGGGCGAGGACCTGGTCCAGGGCGGCAAGGAAGCCGGCCAGAAGGCGGAGGAGGACTACACCACCAACCGCTACCACCAGCCGGCCGACGAATGGCGCGCCGACTGGGACCTGACCGGCCAGGCCCAGGACATCGGCCTGTTCTACGAGATCGGCGCGGACCTGGCCAATTCGACCGCCTGGCCGGAATGGCAGGCGGGCTCGGAGTTCAAGGCGCTGCGGGATGCGACCCAGGCGGAGCGGAACTAGCCACCCTTACAGTTGTCATCCCGGAAAGCGCAGGGCGCTTGTCCGGGACCCAGGGGAACCGCACCGCGTCAGCCCAGTCCCCTGGGTCCCGGACAGCCCCTGCGGGGCTTCCGGGATGACAACCTTTTTTGAGCGTATCCAAGAGCGCCCATCGTCTCGGTAATGGGCGAGGTATCTGAATGACAGCCTCCGTCTTCGACCTGTTCAAGCTGGGCGTCGGCCCGTCGAGCAGCCACACCATGGGGCCGATGACGGCCGCCAACCTGTTCGTCGGCCGACTGCGCGACGCCGGCAAGCTTCCCGACGTCACTCGGGTCGAGACGCGGCTCTACGCCTCCCTGGCCCTGACCGGGCGCGGCCACGCCACCGACCGGGCGGTGATCCTGGGCCTGATGGGCTTTGCGCCCGCCACCCTCGATCCCGACGCGGGCGAGGCGGCGCTGCTGGAGGCAAAGGCCGCCCAGTCGCTTAAACTGGGCGGCGAGATCGACATCGTGTTCGACGAGGCGCGCGACATCGTCTGGGCCGGCCACGAACGCCTGCCGCAGCACCCCAACGGGCTCTCCTTTACCGCTTTCGACGCCGCTGGCGTCGTCCTGGCCGAGCGCACCTATTTCTCGATCGGCGGCGGCTTCGTGCGCGACGAGAGCGAGATGGGCCGCAACACGCCGCCCGACGAAGGCCCGCCCGTCCCCCACCCGTTCGAGAGCGGCGCCGACCTGCTGCAGCGCGCCGCCGACGCCGGCCTGTCGATCGCCGGGGTGATGGGCGCCAACGAGCTGGCGCGGATGGAGCCGGCGGAGCTGGACGCCGGCCTGGACCGCATCTTCCAGGCCATGGAGGCCTGCATCGACCGCGGCATGCGCGAGACCGGGATCCTGCCCGGCGGTCTGGCGGTCAAGCGCCGGGCGCGCCAGATCCACCAGACCATCCAGGGCCGGATGGAGCGCCAGATCAGCGACCCGCTGGCGGCCATGGACTTCGTCAACCTGTGGGCCATGGCGGTCAACGAGGAGAACGCGGCCGGCGGCCGGGTGGTCACGGCCCCGACCAACGGCGCGGCGGGCCTGATCCCGGCGGTGCTGCGCTTCTACCACCGGTTCCACCAGGGCACGCCGCAGGGGGTGCGGGTGTTCCTGCTGACGGCGGCGGCGATCGGCGCGCTCTACAAGCGCAACGCCTCGATCAGCGGCGCCGAGGTCGGCTGCCAGGGCGAGGTGGGGGTCGCCTGCTCGATGGCCGCGGCCGGCCTGTGCGCGGCCCTCGGCGGCACCAACGACCAGATCGAGAACGCCGCCGAGATCGGCATGGAACACAATCTCGGCCTGACCTGCGACCCGATCGGCGGCCTGGTCCAGATCCCCTGCATCGAGCGCAACGCCATGGGCGCCATCAAGGCCATCGACGCCGCCCGCCTGGCCCTGCTGGGCGACGGCCAGCACTCGGTGTCGCTGGACAAGGTGATCGCCACCATGAAGCGCACCGGCGAGGACATGAGCGAGATCTACAAGGAAACCTCGCTGGGCGGGTTGGCGGTGGGGCTGTCGGTGAACCGGGTGGAGTGCTGACCCCTTGCCCCCGGGCCTTCGCCTTTCCTCATAGGGGCGGAGCACTCCGCTTCTATGAGCGGACAGGCGGCGCACCGCCTTTTCCCTCTTGCTTGGGCTCCCGCCTCTTGCATATGGTGCACCGGAACAAGAGGAGAACAAGCATGAAACTGAAGGTCGGGGCCGCGGACAAATCCGTCGGGTATCTTTACCTGTCTCGCCATCCCGGCCCGGAAACCCATGGCTGCGTGGCGCGCACGCTACGGCTTCACGATCTTGTGCCCGGCTACAAGGGCGCTGACATTCACATCGACCTCGACGCATCCGGCGAGGCCATTGGCATAGAGATCCTGGAATGACCGGAACCATTCGCGCCGGCATCGGCGGCTGGACGTACGAGCCCTGGCGGGGCGGTCCCTTCTATCCCGACGATCTCAAGCAGAAGGACGAGCTGAAGTACGCCAGCCGGCACGTCACCAGCATCGAGATCAACGGCACCTACTATTCCACCTTCAAGCCCAACAGCTGGCAGAAGTGGCGCGACGAGACGCCCGACGACTTCGTGTTCTCGGTCAAGGCCAGCCGGTTCTGCACCAACCGCCGGGTGCTGTCCGAGAACAACGACTCCCTGGACAAGTTCCTGGCCCAGGGCCTGGAGGAGCTGGGTCCCAAGCTGGGGCCCATCAACTGGCAGTTCATGGCCACCAAGAAGTTCGACCCGGTCGATTTCGAGGGCTTCCTGAAGCTGCTGCCCAAGGAGATCGGCGGCCGGCCGGCGCGCCACGCGCTGGAGGTCCGCAGCCCGACCTTCGCCACCCAGCAGTTCTACGACCTGGCGGCCAAGTACGGCGCGGCCATCGTCTACGCGGTCGACGACGAGGAGCCCACCTGGCCCTGCATTGACGAGCCGACCGCCGACTTCACCTATGCCCGCCTGATGTCCAGCAAGGCCGACGAGCCCACGGGCATGACCTCGGACGAGCTGGACGGCATCGCCCGGCAGACGCGCGACTGGGCCAAACGCGGCGACGTCTTCGCCTATTTCATCGCCGGGGCGAAGGTGCGGAATCCCGCCGCGGCCATGGCCCTGATCGAGAAGCTGAAATAGGGCCCAGCCAGAAACGGGGGACACACACTCATGCAGAGGCCTCGCCGACCTGGCCAAGCTTCGGCAAGAGTGTGTGTCCCCTCCTTCGCCCTAGGCTCGCACCGGTTCGCCGGCGGCCTCCGCGGGGTTTTCCAGACACCCCAGCGCGCGCAGGCTCGCCGCGATCGCCTGGTCCAGCGGCGTATGGGGCGCGTCGCCCAGGAACGTCCGGAGCTTGCGGTCGTCCAGCGCCAGCGGCGCCCGCCACAGGTAGCGCATCTCGGCCATTTCGCGGAACAGCGGCACGACCGGCGACAGGGCCGTCACCAGCCACCAGGGAAAGCCCTTGACCGGCAGGTTCGGCTGGTTGGTCACCCGGCGCACCGAAGCCGCCATCTCGCCCCAGGCCAGTTGGTGGCCGCCGAAGTGGAAGACCTCGAAGGCCGCGAGGCGATCGGCCCGGTCCAGCAGCCGGGCCATGGTCTCGGCCAGGTCCGGCAGATAGGCCCAGGCGTGGGCGACGCCCCTGGCCGACGGCTCCGTCACCGACTTCAGCGGCCCGCCCGGCTTGACCACCGCCTGGCCGAACCAGGTGTTGCCGGCGTGCGGTCCGAAGAAGTCGCCGGCCCGGACGATCAGCACCGGCGCCCCCTGGCTCGAGGCCGCCCTCAGCCGCCGCTCCATTTCGACGCGGATCCGGCCCTTGCGGGTGGTCGGGGTCTGCGGCGCGGTCTCGTCGATCCGCGGGAAGGCCTCGGCGCCGAAGTTGTAGACCGTGCCCGGCAGCAGGATCCGCGCGCCCTCGGCCTTGGCGGCGGCGATGGTGCTGTCCAGCATCGGCAGCACCAGCTGGCCCCAGTTGCGGTAGCCCGGCGGGTTGGCGGCGTGGACGATCAGCGCGGCGCCCCGGGCGGCGCGGGCCACGTCGCCCTCGACCATGGCGTCGCCCTGGATCCAGTCGATCCCGGACCGGGGCGGCTGGGCGCGGCGGGTCAGGGCCCGGACGGTCCAGCCGTGGCGGACCAGCGCCGTGGCGACTTCGCCGCCGATGCCGCCGGTCGCGCCGATCACCAGGGCGATGCGTTGTTCAGTCGAGGTCATGTCGGTCTCCGTCGGTCCGCGAGGCGCGGTTGATGACGGAAAGATGCGGCGGGGCGAGCCAAACGAGAATTGACGAACTATCTTGATCTGCCATGCATGAATGCATGGATGATCCCGACTGGAGCCTGTACCGCGCCTTCCTGGCGGTGATGACCGAGGGCAGCCTGTCGGCCGCCGCCCGGGCCCTGGGCCTGACCCAGCCGACCCTGGGTCGCCAGGTCGCCGCCCTGGAGCGCGCCCTGGGCGTGGCCCTGTTCACCCGCTCGCCCCAGGGCCTGAAACCCACCGACGCCGCCCTCGACCTGCGGCCCCACGCCCAGGCCATGGCCGGGGCGGCCAGCGCCCTGGTCCGCGCGGCGTCGGGGGCCGGCGACACGGCGCGCGGCGTGGTCCGCATCACCGCCAGCGAGATCATCGGCGCCGAGGTGCTGCCGCCGATCCTGGCCGATTTCCGGCCCCGGCATCCGGCGGTCACCGTCGAGCTGTCGCTGGACAACCAGCAGCAGGACCTGCTGCGCGGCGCGGCCGACATCGCCGTGCGCATGGTCCGCCCCACCCAGGACGCCCTGGTCGCCCGCCGCCTGGCCGACACCCACCTGGGGCTCTACGCCCACCGCCGCTATGTCGAGGCCGAAGGGGCGCCCGCCACCCTGGAGGCCCTGGCCGATCATGCCCTGATCGGCTTCGACAAGGGCACGCCATTCCTGCGCGGCCTGGTCCAGCGCGTACCCCTGCCGCCGCGCGGCTTCGCCTTCCGCGCCGACAGCGACCTGGCCCAGCTGGCGGCCGTCCGGGCGGGTTTCGGGATCGGCTTCGTCCAGCACGGGGTGGCGCGCCGCGACGCCGACCTGGTCCCGGTCTGCGCGGGCCAGATCGGCTTCGACCTGCCGGTCTGGCTGGTCATGCACGAGGACCTGCGATCGACCCTGCGGATGCGGGCGATGTTCGACCACCTGGCCGAGGGGCTGGACGCCTTTCTGGCGACGTCGCAACCCTGAGCCGCGCGGCGCGACTGGACGCCGAACGCGGCTCACGCCAGTAGGCGGGGCGGCTCCGGGTGGAGCGAGTCGTCGAGGAGGCGGAATGAAGGTTTCGAGCGCGCTGGCCTTGCTGCTGTCGCTGGCGGGCGGGTCGGCCCTGGCCCAGGACGCGCCGGCGTCCCCGGTTCCCGCCCAGCTGAAGGCCCTGGCCGGCTGCTGGCGCGGGACCGGCGAGGTGATGGGCAAGCCGGTGACCCTGAGTCTCTCCGCCAAGCCGATCGCCCTGGATGCGATGTTCCTGATCGAGGCCGAAAGCCAGGCCAGGGCCGATCCCGCCGACCGCTACGCCGCCCACCTTGTGATCGGGGCCCACGCGTCCAAGGACGGCCTTCCGGCGACGCTGACAGGCTTCTGGGCCGACAGCTTCGGCGGCGACTACACCGCCACCGGCGCGGGCGCGGTCCGCGAGGACGGCTTCGAGATCGCCTACCCCTATCCCCCCTCCAGCTTCGTGAACCGTTGGACCCTGGCGGGCGACCGGCTGGAATGGCGGATCACCGCCCGCGAAGGCGACAAGGCGCAGGTCTTCGCCCACTACGAGGCGGCCCGCGTATCGTGCCCTTCGGTCGGGAAACGTGGTTAACCGAACCTCAACGTCGAGCCGCTAGACCTCTCCCATGCGCCGCGCCCTCGCCTGCCTGCTGATCCTCGCCGCCCTGGCCGGCTCCGCCGCGGCCCAGACGGCCAAGCCGATGCGGGTCGTGCCCCCGACGGCGAGCAGCGCCCCGGCCAAGGACGAGACCCCGGCCCTGCCGCCGCCGCTGATTCCCCTGACTGGCGCGGCCCAGGCGCGCGATCCGGGCCAGTGCCGCGCGTCCTGCAACCGCACCTACTTCTTCTGCCGCGCCAACGGCGACGACGACAGCTGCCCGACCCAGTGGATGCAGTGCAAGTCGCGCTGCACGGCCACCTATTCGCCGCGCGCCCTGGGTGGGTGAGAGGGGGGGGCGGGTGAGCCAACGCCGGTTTGACGGTTCGCATAACGCTGATACGCTCACCTGAACAACGATAAGTCAGGGAGGGCGCGTCATGGACGCCAAGCGGCTTCCAAAGGCCTGCATCATCGGCGCGGGCTGCAGCGGCTTCACCACCGCCAAGCGGCTGAAGGACGCCGGCGTCCCCTATGACTGCTTCGAGGCCTCCGACGACATCGGCGGCAACTGGTACTACAAGAACCCCAACGGGCTGTCGGCCTGCTACGAGAGCCTGCATATCGACACGTCCAAGTGGCGGCTGGCCTTCGAAGACTTCCCGGTCCCGCCCGACTGGCCCGACTTCCCGCACCACAGCCAGGTCCTGGCCTATTTCAAGGCCTATGTCGCCCAATTCGGCCTGCGCGAGACCATCACCTTCAACACCAAGGTGCTGCGCGCCCAGCGCAACGGGGACGGCCTGTGGTCGGTGACCCTGTCGACCGGCGAGACCCGGCTCTACGACGTGCTGATCATCGCCAACGGCCATCACTGGGACCCGCGCGTGCCGGACTATCCCGGGACCTTCGACGGCGTCGCCTTCCACGCCCACGCCTATAGCGACCCGTTCGACCCGGTCGACATGCGCGGCAAGACCGTGGTGGTGGTCGGCATGGGCAATTCGGCCATGGACATCGCCAGCGAGCTGGCCCAGCGCCCGATCGCCGGCAAGCTGATCGTCTCGGCCCGGCGCGGGGTCTGGGTGTTCCCCAAGTATCTGAACGGCAAGCCGTCCGACAAGTCGGCCATGCCGCCGTGGATGCCGCGCAGGCTGGGGCTGAAGATCGTCGGCGCTCTGGTCCGCAAGCATGTCGGCCGGATGGAGGACTACGGCCTGCCCAAGCCCGACCACGAGCCGCTGGAGGCCCACCCATCGGTCAGCGGCGAGTTCCTGACCCGGGCCGGCTGCGGCGACATCACCTTCAAGCCGGCGATCAAGGCGCTGGAAGGGTCCGAGGTCCGTTTCGCCGACGACAGCGTCGAGCGTGTGGACGTGATCCTGTTCGCCACCGGCTACAGGATCAGCTTCCCGTTCCTCGACGATCCAGCGCTGGTTCCCGACGCCGACCACCGCCTGCCGCTGTTCAAGCGGATGATGAAGCCCGGCGTGCCCGACCTGTTCTACATGGGCCTGGCCCAGGCCCTGCCGACCCTGGTCAATTTCGCCGAACAGCAGTCCAAGCTGGTCGCCGCCTACCTGACCGGCCGCTACGCGCCGCCCTCGGTCGCCGAGATGCAACGCATCACCGCCAAGGACGAGGCTCGCCATACCGGCCACTATTACGCCTCGGCCCGCCACACCATCCAGGTCGACTTCGGGGTCTATTGCGCCGACCTGAAGAAGGAGATCGCGGCCGGCGAGAAACGGGCGCGGACCGCCGGCGGGGTCCTGCCCGTGCGGGCGCGAGCGCCGGACGCCTTGCCACTGGCGGCGGAATGAGGCTGAGATCATGACGGGGCGTCATCTGGGCCTCGCCACGAGTCGCGTCCGATGTCGAACATCGCCTACTTCCCCGCCCGCGGCCCCGCCGAGGACAACCGCCCCGGCAAGCGCGAACGCACCAAGGTCGCCAACCGCCAGGCGATCCTCGACGCGGCCCGGGCGGTGTTCGGCGAGCTGGGCTACGAGGCCGCCACGGTCCGCGACATCATCCGCCGCACGGGCTTGGCCTCGGGCACGTTCTACAACTACTACAAGTCCAAGGAAGAGGTGTTCGACGCCCTGGCCGACGACGGCGCGCGGCGCTTCCGGCCGATCCTGCGGGCCGAGTCCGACAAGGCGGCCGACTTCGAGAGCTTCCTGCGCGGCGCCATCCGGGCCTATTTCGACTTCCTGGCGGCCGAGCACGAGAGCTGGCGGATCAACCGGCCGGCCGGCGAGGTCTTTCCCCATGCCCGCGCCACGCCCGAGATCCAGGCGGTGTTCGACGAGGTCCATGCCGCCTTCGCCAAGGTGCTGGAGCACGACCACGCCCCGGCCGTCGACCTGGACTATTTCGCCGCCGCCTGCATCGCCGTCGCCCGCGAGATCGGCGACAAGATGCTGGAGCGCCGGCCGGTCGACGTGGACGGCGCCGCCGATTTCGCCGTCCGGATGATCCTGGGCGGCCTGCCCGCCCTGCCGCGCCCATGAAGCCTTTCTTGGTCCGAAATCCTCGTCCTTCGACAGGCTCAGGATGAGGATTTCTACCGAACCGCCCGATCAGTAGCCCTCATCCTGAGCCAGTCGAAGGACGAGGGCGGCCCGCCAATCTTCAAGAAGAGAGCCCCCGAATGGCCGACCCCGCCGTCCAGAAATTCATCCTCAAGGCGCTGATGTCCCTGCCCAGCCCGGTATTGCGGGCGATGTCGGGCGGCGGGACGGTCTATCGCGGCGGGCGGACCCTGGATCCGCGCTTCCAGTTCCTGGCCGCGGCCGCCGCCAAGATGCCGTCGCTGACCAGCCTGGCGCCCGCCGAGGCCCGGGCCGCCAGCGCCCAGGGCCTGACCGCCATGAGCGGCCCGCCCGAGCCGGGCGTGCGCAACGAAAGCCTGTCGATCGACGGCCCCAACGGGCCGATCAGGCTGCGCGCCTACCGCCCGGCCGACCAGGACGACGGCGCGCCCCTGATCGTCTTCGCCCACTTCGGCGGCGGGGTGATCGGCGACCTGGAGACCTGCCACGCCTTCTGCGGGATCCTGGCCCGCATCGCCCGCACGGCGGTGCTGTCGGTCGACTACCGCCTGGCGCCGGACCACCGCTTCCCGGCCGGCCTCGACGACGTGCTGGCCGCCTTCCGCTGGGGCCGCGACAACGCCGCCCGCTTCGGCGCCCTGCCGGGGACGGCGGCGATCGGCGGCGACTCCATGGGCGGCAACTTCGCGGCCGTCGTCGCCCAGGAGATGAAGCGCCTGGGCGAGGCCACGCCGGCCCTGCAGCTGCTGATCTACCCCGCCGTCGACGTGGCCAGCGAGACGGCGTCCATGACCACCTATGCCGACGCCTATCCGCTGAGCCGGCCGATCATGGACTGGTTCATGGGCCACTATATGGGGCCCGACGCCGACCCGGCCGATCCGCGCCTGTCGCCGGACAAGACCCAGGACCTGTCCGGCCTGGCCCCGGCCGTGGTGGTCACCGCCGGCTTCGATCCCCTGGTCGACCAGGGCGAGGCCTACGCCAAGCGGCTGGTGGCGGCCGGCGTGCCGACCACCTACCGCTGCCATGACAGCCTGGCCCACGGCTTCACGGCGTTCACCGGAGTCGTGCCGGCGGCCGACGCGGCGTGCCGGGAGATCGCGCGGCTGGTGCGGGCGGCTTTTGACGCGGCCAGGGCCTGAATTTCTGATCCGCTCATCCCGGCGAATGCCGGGACCCAGATGGAATGGCTCAGAGGCGGCCTCCATGATCTCAGCGCGTTTCCAACCAGCCCACAGCCATAAGATCTGGGTCCCGGCATTCGCCGGGATGAGCGGAATTGAGGGAGGCTCATGAGCGATACCATGCGCGCCCTCGTCGTCGACAGCCTGGCCCCCGACTTCGCCGGCTGCGCGGTCCGCGAGGTCCCGACGCCCACGCCGGGCCCGGGCGAGGTGCTGGTCCGCGTGCGCGCCGCCAGCGTCAACTTCCCCGACCTGCTGATGACCCGGGGCGAATACCAGTTCAAGCCGCCCCCGCCCTTCACGCCCGGCCTCGACCTGGCCGGCGAGGTCGCGGCCCTGGGCGAGGGCGTCGCCGGCTGGCGCCTCGGCGACGCGGTCGTCGGTGGCGCGCGGCTGGGCGGGTTCGCGGCGTACGCCGTGCTGTCGGCCGAGGCCCTCAAGCCCAAGCCCGCGCGGCTGTCGTTCGCGCAAGCCGCCGCCTATGGCGCGGCCTATCTGACGGCCTATGTCGCCCTGGTGCGCCGGGCGCGGCTGGAGCCCGGCGAGTGGGTGCTGGTGCACGGCGCGGCCGGCGGGGTGGGTCTGGCGGCCGTCGACCTGGCCAAGGCCCTGGGCGCCAAGGTGATCGCCGCCTCGGCTTCGGACCAGAAGCTGGCGGCGATCCAGGCCCTCTACGCCCCCGACGCCGTGGTCAATGTCACGGGCGGCTTCCGCGACCAGGTCAAGGCGATCACCGGCGGGCGCGGGGCCGACGTGATCTACGATCCGGTCGGCGGCGACGTCTTCGACGAGAGCGTCCGCTGCATCGCCTTCGACGGCCGGCTGCTGGTCATCGGCTTCACCTCCGGCCGCATCCCGACCGTCTCGGTCAACCTGCCGCTGATCAAGGGCTTCTCGGTGATGGGCGTTCGGGCGGGGGAGTATGGGCGACGGTTTCCCGAGAAGGGGCGGGAGAATGCGCAGGCGGTATGGCGGATGGCGGACGAGGGGACGATCCGACCCCATGTGCATGCCGAGTTCGAGCTTGACCATTGGCGCGAGGCCTTCGACCTGCTGGCGAACCGGCGGGTGGTCGGCAAGGCGGTGATCCGGCCGGATCTCTAACGGCAACCCATTGCTTTGACTCCGGTTGACAGCGACCGCCCCTTCCCTTATCCACCGCCCCTCACTCGCGGCGGCCCTCCGGCTTCCGCGTCCCATTTATTATCGGAGCCACCTCGTGAAGCGGACATTCCAGCCGTCGAAGCTCGTGCGAGCCCGCCGTCACGGCTACCGCGCGCGTATGGCCACCAAGAACGGCCAGAAGATCGTCGCGCGTCGCCGCGCCAAGGGCCGCAAGCGCCTGACGGCCTAACAGCCTTCTCCCGCTTCCCGCGGGAACAAGACCATGATGGAAGCCGCCCTTTCCTCGAACCAGGCCCCGCGCCTGCGCCGGAAAGGGCGGCTTTTTTCATGACTGAAGCTTCGGTCCCGCCTCAAGCCCCCTTGGCCATGAAGATCGAGCGCCTGAAGAAGCGTCCGGACTTCCTGAAAGCCGCCAAGGCGCCCAACCTGGCCCGCGGGGCGGTGTTCCTGCAGATGCGCCCGCGCCACGACGACGACCCGCTGATCCGGGTCGGATTCACCGCCACCAAGAAGATCGGCGGCTCGGTCGAGCGAAATCGCGCCAAAAGACGCCTGCGCGAGGCCGCCAGGCTGCTTCTCCCCCTTCATGGCCGCCCCTGTTGCGACTATGTGTTCATCGCCCGCGGCGGAACCGGCCAGCGGCCATGGGGGCGTTTGCTTGACGATGTTAAAACCGCGCTGATAAGCCTCGCCGCCGACCTCGATCGCGCGGGCCCGGGCGCGACGCCCGCTCCGCACGCCCCCGCCGCGTCCGATTCCTCCGTTTCTGGTTAAGTCCAACCCATGCAGAACGACTCCAACAAAAACACGCTGATGTTCCTCGTCTGCGCGTTCGCGATCCTGATCGGCTACCAGTTCCTGTACGCCGGTCCGCAGCAGCGGAAGGAAGCGGCGGCCCTGCAGGCCAAGAAGATCGCCGAAGCCCAGATCGCGGCCCAGCCGGGCATGACCCTCGGCGCCGACGGCCTGCCCCAGCCCCTGAAGCTGTCGCGCGACGCCGCCAAGGCCCAGAGCCCGCGCATCGCCGTCGACACGCCGGCCCTGTCGGGCTCGATCGCCCTGAAGGGCGCGCGCATCGACGACCTCTGGCTCAAGCGCTACACCCAGACGGCCGACAAGAACTCGCCGCCGGTCGAGCTGTTCCGCCCCGAGGGCGCCGAGCACGCCTGGTTCGCCGACTTCGGCTGGGCCGGGATCGCCGGCATGACCGGCCTGCCCACGCCCCAGACCGTGTGGACGGCCGCGCCCGGCCAGGTGCTGCGCCCGACCACCCCGGTGGTGCTGACCTATGACAACGGCCAGGGCCTGGTGTTCACCCGCACCATCTCGGTCGACGCCGACGCCATGTTCACGGTCGCCGACACCGTCCGCAACCAGGGCGGCGCGGCCGTGGCCCTGGCCCCCTACGCCTCGGTCCAGCGCCAGGGCATCCCGACCGAAGGCCCGCACGGCCTGGGCAAGACCCAGATCGTCTACGAAGGCGGCATCGGCGTGCTGGGCGGCGTCGATAACGTCGAGGGCGGCAAGTACATCCTTCAGAACAAGGCCAAGTACCCGCAGTGGAAGAAGGACAGGCCGCTGCAGGACAATCTGGAGTCCAAGGGCGGCTGGATCGGCATGACCGACAAGTACTGGCTGGCGGCCCTGGTGCCCCAGCAGTCCGAGATGATCAAGGGCCGCTTCCAGGTGAAGCCGGTCAGCGGCGTCGACGTCTATGAATCGGCCTTCACCGGTTCGCCGCGGTCCCTGGCCGCCGGCGCCACCGTCACCAACACCACCCGCCTGTTCGCCGGCGCCAAGACCGTGCCGCTGCTGACCCGCTACGAATACGGCGGCAAGCCCGTGGTCTGGTGGCAGTTCTGGAACCGCCCGGCCGCCGTCATTCCCAGCTTCGACAAGGCCGTCGACTGGGGGATGTTCGAGGTCATCACCCGACCGATCTTCAACGTGCTGGAGATCTTCTACAAGCTGGTGGGCAACTTCGGCGTGGCCATCATGCTGCTGACCGTCGCCCTGAAGCTCATCCTCTTCCCGCTGGCCGACAAGAGCTACGAGTCGATGGCGAAGATGAAGAAGATCGCCCCCGAGGTCGAAAAGCTGAAGGCCAAGTTCAAGGACGATCCGGCCAAGCAGCAGCAGGAGATGATGGGCCTGTACGCCAAGGAGAAGATCAATCCGATGATGGGCTGCATTCCCATGCTGATCCAGATTCCGATCTTCTATTCGCTGTACAAGGTGCTGACGGTGACGATCGAAATGCGGCACGCGCCGTTCTTCGGCTGGATCCAGGACCTGTCGGCGCCCGACCCGACCACCATCTTCAACCTGTTCGGCCTGATCCCGTGGGATCCGGCGACCCTGCCGCTGGCCGGGGCGCTGATCGCCCACCTGGGCGTCTGGCCGCTGCTCTACGGCTTCACCATGTGGCTGACCACGGCGATGAACCCGCCGGCCGGCGATCCGATGCAGCAGAAGATCTTCCAGCTGTTCCCGATCATCTTCACCTTCACCCTGTCGGGCTTCGCCGTCGGCCTGGTGATCTACTGGTGCTGGAGCAACGTGCTGACCATCATCCAGCAGTACATCATCATGCACCGCTACAAGGTCGAGAACCCGATCGACAAGCTGATCGCCCGCTTCAGCGGCAAGTCCGTCGAGGCCACCTGATGGACGAGCTGGGCTACAGCGAAGACGAGATCGAGGCCGCCCGCGTGCTGTTCGCCCAGCCGGCGACCTTCATGATGGGCGCGGTCAAGATGGACGGCATGCCCGCCCCGACCTTGCCGGAAGTCGCCTTCGCCGGCCGCTCCAACGTCGGCAAGTCCAGCCTGATCAACGGGCTGGTCGGGCAGAACCACCTGGCGCGCGCCTCGAACTCGCCGGGGCGCACGCGGGAGGTCAACTTCTTCGTGCTGGCCGAGAAGCTGCGCCTGGTCGACCTGCCGGGCTACGGCTTCGCCCGGGTGTCCAAGAGCATCGCCGACAAGTTCCAGGACCTCGGGCGCGCCTATCTGCGCGGCCGGGTGAACCTCAAGCGCGTCTACCTGCTGATCGACGCCCGCCACGGGCTGAAGGCGGTGGACGCCGAGGCCCTGGACGCCCTGGACATCGCGGCGGTCTCCTACCAGATCGTCCTGACCAAGGCCGACAAGATCAAGCAGGCCGAGCTGGACGCCACGGTCGACAAGACCCTGAAGGCCATCGCCAAGCGCCCGGCGGCCTTCCCCAAGGTCCTGGCGACCTCGTCGGAAAAGGGCTACGGCCTGCCCGAACTGCGCGCCGAGATCGCCCGGACCTGCTTGAGCTAGCCCATAATTCCGCTCATCCCGGCGAATGCCGGGACCCAGATGGAATAGCTTTGAGGCTGACGCCAGGGGCTCCGAGCCCTTCCCATCATCCACACCGCCATGGGATCTGGGTCCCGGCATTCGCCGGGATGAGCGGATTATAGAGAGTCCACAACAACCCGCTCCCGCCTTAACCTTACGGCCAGATCCGGCCGCTAAGGCCACGCCTCCGATCCCTCCCGAACACCCGAAGAAGTCCCCATGACCCGTCACGAACTGAAGACCTGGCCCCAGTATTTCGCCGCCGTCCGCTCGGGCAAGAAGCGCTTCGAGATCCGCCGCAACGACCGCGAGTTCGCGGTGGGCGACGTGCTGGTGCTGCGCGAGTTCGATCCCGAGCAGGACGCCTATACCGGCCAGGTCGAGGAGCGGCAGATCACCTTCCTGCTGTCGGAAGAGGACTACGGCGTCATCCACGGCTTCGTGGCCATCGGCTTCGGCGAGGTGGTCCATCACGGCGACATGCCGGCCGACGGCGCCTTGACCGCGGCGCAACTGGCCCACTGGCACGAGACGGCCTCGAACAACGCGGCCCTGCGCGCCCAGGATTCCCGCAAGGTGGCCCAGAGCTACGCCGCCCCCACCACCGGCCGCGCGGCCATGCCGGTCGCCGCCGACCGCCACAACGCCGTGGCCGCCGCCGCCGAGACCGAAGCCGCCTTCCATGCGGCGGCCGCCAGGATCGTGCGCGGGAAGTAGGGCGGCGCTGCCTGGACGCTGTCATCCCGGACGAGCGCTCGGCGCGAAGATCCGGGACCGACGCGTGAACTCGGCGCTTCCGGCGGTCCCGGGTCTGCGCTGCGCTCCGCCCGGGATGACAGATCGGTTTGAATCAAAAGGGGCGGACCTCGCGGTCCGCCCCTTTTGTCGTTCCAGCCGTGAGCCGAAGTCCTACGCCGCCTGGCTGACCTGGGTCGGGAAGACGTCGTCCATGCGCAGATAGGTGATCAGGCGGCTGTCCAGCGAGATGATCGCCTGGATGAAGCGCAGTTCGTCGGTCCCCAGGTCCGGGGTCGGTTGCAGGTGGTCGCGCGACACGGTGAAGGTCTCGCTGACCGCGTCGACCAGGATGCCGGCCAGGCGGTCCTGGCACTCGACCACGACGATGACGTGGCGGGTCTCCGGGACGGTGACGCCCAGGCCCAGGCGGTTGCGCAGGTCGATGACCGGCATGATCGCGCCGCGCAGGTTGATCACGCCCTTCAGAAAGCTCGGCGCGTGCGGGATCGGGGTGGCCGGGGTCCAGCCGCGGATCTCGCGGACGGTCTTGACGTCGATGCAGAACTCTTGCTCGCCGATGCAGAACGAGATCAGCTCCAGGGCGGGTTCGGCGTGGTCGGTCATGGTCGGGTCCCGAGGCTCGAAAAGTCTTGCGGCGAAGGCCGAAAGCCGGTTTCGCGTCACCTGTCACAAGAGCCCGAGCGCCGTTTAATAACGGTTAATGTAGCGCTTGCGAGGCGGCGTCGAATTGTCGCGCTGGCTATGAATCCGCTCATCCCGGCGAATGCCGGGACCCAGATGGAATAGCGGTGTGGCGGGTTCCAAGAGCTCGGCGCTCATCCAATCGGGCTCCCCGCCATGGGATCTGGGTCCCGGCGTTCGCCGGGATGAGCGGGAGATTGGCCCTTACGGCTCCGACACCCCGACGTCGCCCTCGTCGGTCAGGTTGAACTCGTACCAGACGCCGTTCAGCACCCCGAAGGCGACGGCCAGGCCCAGGCCCAGCACCCAGGTGAAATACCACATGGCTTGAACTCCTCAGTACAGGGCCGGGTCGGTCTTCAGCGCCGCCGTGCTGGTCCGGCCCCACAGCACCTTGAACACCCAGGCGGTGTAGAGCAGCACGACCGGCATCAGCACCACGACGACGATCAGCATGATGAACAGGGTCAGGTGGCTGGACGAGGCGTTCCACACCGTCAGGCTCGACCGGGGATCGATCGTGCTGGGCAGGATGAACGGGAACATCGACAGGCCGGCGGTCGCCACGATCCCCGCCGCCGAGGCCGACGAGCCGCCGAACGCCAGGGGCGCGGACCGCCGCCACAGGCCCAGCAGGGCCAGGATCGCGCCGCCGAAGCCCAGCACCGGGGCGATCAGCATCCAGGGATGGCGGCCGAAATTGTCGAACCAGGCGCCAGGCGCGGCGACCGCGACCCCGCGCAGCGGATTGGAAGGTCCGGCCGGATCGAAGGCGCCCTCGATGCGGAAGCCCAGGCGCATGGCCAGCAGGCCGCCCACCAGGAACAGCAGCAGGGAGGCGATCCCCGCGCCCGTCCCGAACCTGCGGGCCCGGTCCTGGACCACGCCGCCGTCCTCGGCCTTGATCCCCAGCCAGGCCGCGCCGTGCAGCACCAGCATGGCCGCCGACAGCAGGCCGCAGACCAGGGTGAAGGGAGTGAACAGGCCGAGGAAGCCGCCGTGATAGGTGGCCCTCAGGTCGCCATCCAGCTTGAACGGCGCGCCCTGCAGCACGTTGCCCACGGCCACGCCGAACACCAGCACCGGCACGAAGCCGCCCGTGAACAGCGCCCAATCCCAGAACGCCCGCCAGCGCGGGTCCGGCCGCTTGGACCGGTACTTGAAGCCGACCGGCCGCAGGATCATCGCCACCAGCACCGCGAAGATGGCCAGGTAGAAGCCCGAGAAGCTGACGCCGTAGACCAGCGGCCAGGCCGCGAAGATCGCGGCCCCGCCGGTGATGAACCACACCTGGTTGCCTTCCCAGGTGGCGCCGACGGTGTTGATCACCATCCGCCGCTCCTCGTCGGTGCGGGCGACGAAGGGCAGCAGGGCGCCCACGCCCATGTCGTAGCCGTCGGTCACCGCGAAGCCGATCAGCAGCACGCCCAGCAGGCCCCACCAGATCAGGCGCAGGGTCGGATAGTCGAGGGGAAGTTCCATGGGTCCGATCTCCTTAGGCCACGGCTTCGCCGGCGGGCGCGCCCTCGAGACCGCCCGGGGGTCCGGACGGGAAGGTTTCCTGCTCGGCGAAGGGGCCCTTCTTGATGGTGCGCAGGATCAGCCCGACCTCGACCACCGCCAGGGCGCCGTACAGCAGGGTGAAGACCACGATGCTGGTCAGGATCTGGGGCACGCTCAGCGACGAGGGCGCCAGGAAGGTGGGCAGCACGCCCTCCACCGCCCAGGGCTGGCGTCCGACCTCGGCCAGCACCCAGCCCAGCTCGGTCGAGATCCACGGCAGCGGGATGGCCGCCACGGCCAGCATCAGGAACCAGCGGGTGTCGTGCCGGCGCAGGGTGACCAGCACGAAGGCGGTGGCGAACAGGGCGATCATCAGGAAGCCGACGCCGGCCATGATCCGGAACGACCAGAACATCACCGGCACGTTGGGCACGGTGTCCCAGGCCGTCTTCTGGATCAGCGCCTTGTCGGCCTGGCGCGGGTCGGCCACGTGGCGCTTGAGCAGCAGGGCGTAGCCCAGGTCGCGGCGGTGGGTCTCGAAGACGCCCCGCGCCGCCAGGTCCTTGGGATTGGCCTTCAGGGCCTCCAGCGCGCCGTAGGCGACCACCCCGCTCTCGATCCGGGTCTCGGCCTGGGCCACCAGCTCGAAGATGCCGGCGACGGGCCGGTCGAGGCTGCGGGTGGCGATCAGGCCCAGGACGTACGGGATCTTGATCTCGGCGTGGGTCTTGCGGGCCTTCAGGTCGGGAATGCCGAACGCGGTCAGCCCGGCCGGCGCGGGTTCGGTTTCCCACATGGCCTCCAGGGCCGCGAGCTTCATCTTCTGGTTGTCGGTCAGGGCGTAGCCGCTTTCGTCGCCCAGCACGACCACCGACAGGGACGAGGCCAGGCCGAAGGCGGCGGCCACGGTCAGCGAACGCTTGGCGACGCTGACATACCGGCCCTTCAGCAGGTACCAGGCGCTGACCCCCAGCACGAAGACCGCCGCGATGGTGTAGCCGGCGCTGACCGTGTGCACGAACTTGGCCTGGGCCACCGGGTTGAACAGCACCGCCCGGAAGTCGGTCACCTCCATCCGCAGGGTGTCGGGATTGAAGGCCGCGCCGACCGGGTTCTGCATCCAGCCGTTGGCGACCAGGATCCACAGGGCCGACAGGTTGGTGCCCAGGGCGACCAGGAAGGTGACCAGCAGGTGGGTGACGGGCTTCAGCTTGTCCCAACCGAAGAACATCAGCCCCACGAACGTGGCCTCCAGGAAGAAGGCCATCAGCCCCTCGATGGCCAGCGGCGCGCCGAAAATGTCGCCGACATAGTGCGAATAGTACGACCAGTTCATGCCGAACTGGAATTCCATGGTCAGGCCGGTGGCCACGCCGAGCACGAAGTTGATGCCGAACAGCGTGCCCCAGAACCGCGTCGTGGTGCGCCAGATCGGCCGCTTGGTCATCACATAGACGCTCTCCATGATCACCAGCATGAAGGAGAGGCCAAGCGTCAGGGGCACGAACAGGAAGTGGTACAGCGCCGTCAGGGCGAACTGCAGACGAGAAAGGTCGACGACGGCGGGGTCCATGCAGCGCTCCGGTGGTCGTTGGCGATCGCGCCAAGGACCTTCTACCTCTAGACGCATCAAGGCTAGGGCGCTTTGATCCGGATCAAGGACGCGCCCGTCCCCGATCCCTAACGACGGTCCATGTCCGCCCGTTCAACCGCCCAGCTCGACGCCGTCGCGCGCCCCTGGCTGAAGGCGCTGGCCAAGCCGGGCGGCGGCGCCTCCAACACCGCGTCCCTGTGGCTGCTGGCCGACGTCCCGGCCGCGGTCGCCTTCGCCGCCGGCCTGGCCCTGGCCATCGACGCCCTGCCGCGCGGCCTCGCCGCCGCCGCGCCCTGGCTGGTCCTGCTGGCCCTGGCC
>NZ_JBWKPX010000026.1:0-72425 GCF_059418465.1 Caulobacter sp. GW821-FHT09A05 | reverse complement strand
CTGCTGGCCAAGCGCGCCGCCCAGGCCGGGGCCCGGGCGGCGAGCAGGGTCAAGGCCCAGGCCCGCCACGGCGCCGTCGCCTCGGTGCTGGGCGGCCGCGTCACCGGCGGCGAGGCCCTGTCGGCCGTGGTCGAGGGGGTCGAGGCCCTGGACGGCCACGTGGCCCGTTTCGAGCCCGCCAGGCGGGCCGCGGGGCCCGCGGCCCTGCTGGTCATCGCCGCCATCGCCGTCGCGACGCCCGTGGCGGCCGGGATCCTACTGCTGACCCTGGTCCCGTTCGGCCTGGTCATGGCCCTGGCCGGCGGGGCGGCGGCCGAGGAGTCGCGGCGGCAGTTCCTGGCGCTTGAGCGGCTGTCCGGCCTGTTCCTCGACCGGGTGCGCGCCCTGCCGGTGGTGCTGGCCTTCCAGGCCGAGGGCGCGGTGACCCGCGACCTGTCCGTCGCCGCCGACGACCTGGCCCGGCGCACGATCCGTGTGCTGAGGATCGCCTTCCTGTCGTCCGGCGCGCTGGAGTTCTTCGCCGCCCTGTCGGTGGCCCTGGTGGCGGTCTATTGCGGCTTCAACCTGCTGCGGCTGCTGCCCTTCCCGGTCCCGGAACAGCTGGATCTGAAGCGCGCCTTCTTCGCCCTGGCCCTGGCCCCGGAGGTCTACGCCCCGCTGCGCCGGCTGGCCGCCGCCTATCACGACCGCCAGGCCGCCGAGGCCGCCGCCCTGACCCTGGCCGCCCTGCCCGTCCCCGCGCCCGCCCCGCCCGCCGTGGCCTTCGACGGCCCGCCGGCGATCCGCTTCCAGGCGGTGAGCGTGACCTACCAGGCCGGCGAAGCCTTCGTATTCGACCGCTTCGATCTCGACGTCGCCCCCGGCGAGGTCGTCGCCCTGCTCGGCCCCAGCGGCAGCGGCAAGACCACCCTGCTGAACCTGCTGCTGGGCCTGGCGCCGCTGAGCGGTGGTGAGGTGATGGTCGGCGACCGGCGCCTGTCGCTTCTGGGCTCCATCGCCGCCTCGGCCGCCTGGGCCGGGCAGTCGCCCGTCGTCCTGCCAGGGACCCTCGCCGACAACCTGGCCCTGGCCAACCCCGCCGCGACGCGAGCGGCGCTGGAGCAGGCCGCGCGCGTCGTCGGCCTGGACGCCGTGCTCGACGCCCGCGGCGGCCTGGACACGAGGCTCGACGAGCGCGGCGCGGGCCTGTCGGGCGGCGAGCGACGGCGGCTGGGCCTGGCCCGCGCCCTGCTCAAGTCCGCCCCGGTCCTGCTGCTGGACGAGCCCACCGCCGACCTCGACGCGGCGTCGGAACAGGCCCTGCTCCCGATCCTCCGCGCCGCCGCCCGGGGCCGCACCACCCTGATCGCCACCCATTCCGAGGCGGTCGCCGCCCTGGCCGACCGCGTGGTGCGGCTGTGAGAGCTCCCGAAAGGACGACCCATCAAAACTGTCATCCCGGACAAGCGCGCAGCGCGCAGATCCGGGACCGGCGCCTGAACGCAGGCGATCCCGGCGGTCCCGGATCGGCGGCCCTTCGGGCCTTGTCCGGGATGACAGGCGTTTGTGGGATGGGGTTATGAGCGGCCCCCTCGCCGCCCTGGTCCGCCAGCAGCGTCGGCGTCACGCCGACGGCCTGCGCCTGGCCGCCCTGTCGGCCGCCGTCGTCGGAGCCGGGTCGGTGCTGCTGCTGGGCCTGTCGGGCTGGTTCCTGACCGGGGCGGCGATCGCCGGCCTGGCGGGCCTGGTGGCGGCCCAGGCCTTCAACGTGCTGCTGCCCAGCGCCGGCATCCGCCTGCTGGCCATCCTGCGCACCGCCTTCCGCTATCTGGAGCGCCTGTCGGGCCACGCCGCGGCCCTGAAGGCCCTGGCCGCCATCCGCCCCGCCCTCTACGCGTCCCTGGCCGCCGCCCCGCCCGCCCAGGCCCTGGCCCTGTCGCGCGGCGAGGCCTCGGCCCGGCTGGTGCAGGACGTCGACGCGGTCGAGACCCGGCTGATCCGCCTCTCCGCCCCCTGGGGCGCGGGCGGCGCCGTCGCCGCCGGCCTGGCCATGGCCGCCCCCGCCGGCTGGGCGCCGGCCCTGGTCGTGGCCCTGGCCGTAGGTGCGACCGTGCTGGGCGTCCGCGCCCTGGCCCGCCGCCTGACCGCCCGCACCGGCCCGGAACTCCAGCAGGCCGCCGGCGACCTGAAGGACGCCCTGGCCGTCTACGCCGCCGCCGCGCCCGAGCTGCGGGTCTATGGCGTGCAGGACCGCGCCGCCGCCGAGATCGCCAGGAAGGGCGCGCGGCTGGACGACCTGAGGCGGGAAGCGGTCGCGGCGGCCGGATGGCTGGCCATGCTGCAGGGCGCGATCCTCGGCGTCGCCGTCGCCGGGGTCCTGGCCTTCGCCCACGGCGCCGCCACGCCCCTGGCGGCCATGGCCGGCCTGGCCGCCGCCATGGCCTTGGAGGGCCTGGCGGGACTCGGCAAGGCGTTCGAGCAGGACGCGGGAGCCGACGCGGCGGCGGCGCGGCTGGATACGGTGCTGGGGCATCAGCCAACGGTGGAAAAGGCGGAGGCGCAGGCCGTGCTGGGCCGTCCGGGCCTCGGGTTTGGAAATCTCATCCTCGAGCCCGGTTCGCGACTGGTTCTTACGGGTCCTTCGGGCTGCGGCAAGACCACCGTGTTGGAAAGGCTTATCGGCCTGCGCTCTCAAAAATCCGCTCATCCCGGCGAATGCCGGGACCCAGATGGAATGACTTTGAGGCTAATCCCAGAGGCCCCGAGCCCCATCCAATCATCCACACCGCCAAGGGATCTGGATCCCGGCGTTCGCCGGGATGAGCGGTTGAATTATGAGGGCCAGGAAACCAGCTCTCGAACCCGCGCCGCCTTCGCCCATGCCCCGCAGGACGCGGCGATGATCGCCGGCACGGTTCGCGCCAACCTCGCCCTGGCCGGCCCGCGCGCCGAGGAGGCCCTCTGGAACGCCCTGACCGACGCCGCCCTGGACGCCCGGGTCCGGGCCCTGCCGCAAGGCCTGGACACCTGGATCGGCGAGAACGGCGAGCGCCTGTCGGGCGGCGAGCGGCGACGGCTCTCCCTGGCGCGCGCCCTGCTGCGCGACGCGCCCTGGCTGCTGCTGGACGAACCCACCGAGGGCCTGGACGCCGCGACCGAGGCCCTGGTCGTCGCGCGCCTGGACGCCCGCCTGAACCGCACCGGCCAGGGCTTGGTGCTGGTCAGCCACCGTCCCGCGCCCCGCGCCCTGTGCGATCAGGAACTGCCAATCTCCCCGCCAGCGGCTATAGGGTAGCCGACCTTGCGCAGCGGAGGCCGCTATCACGTGATGACCACGGTTTCGGCCGGGACGCTGCACAGCGACCTGCGGCCTCGCGCCTATCTGGCGGCCATGGCCACGGTCCTGGCCTGCGGCCTGATCCAGCTGGCCCTGCCCCCCGGCTTCACGGCCCCCTCGGCCTTCCTGCTGTTCGTGCCGGCCGTGCTGATCAGCGCTGCGGTCGGTGGCCTGGCGCCGGGCCTGTTCGCCACCGTCCTGGCGGCCGGCGCGGTCTGGCTGCTGAAGGTGCAGGGGCGGCCCGACCAGGCCACGGCCTTGTCGAGCCTGGTGTTCGTGATGATCGGTTTCGGCATGTCGGTCGGCGGCGGCTGGTTCCACGCCGCCCGCTCGCGCGCGGCCGCCATGACCCATCACCTGCAGTCGATCCTCGATTCGGCCCCTGACGCGGTGATCGTCATCGACCCGGCCGGGGTCATGACCTCGTTCAGCCCGGCCGCCGAGCGCCTGTTCGGCTGGACCTCGTCCGAGGCGATCGGCCGGAACGTCAGCCTGCTGATGCCTGAGCCGGACCGCGGCGCCCACGACGGCTTCCTGGCGCGCTACGCCCAGACCCGCGAGAAGCGGATCATCGGCGTCGGCCGCGTGGTGGTGGGCCTGCGCAAGGACGGCAGCACCTTCCCGATGGAGCTGGCGGTGGGCGAGACCCGCGGCCTGCAGCCGTTCTACACCGGCTTCATCCGTGACCTGACCGAACGCCAGCAGACCGAAGCCCGGCTGCGCGACCTGCAGACCGAGCTGGTTCACGTCTCGCGCCTGACCGCCATGGGCGAGATGGCCTCGACCCTGGCCCACGAGCTGAACCAGCCGCTGTCGGCGATCGCCAACCTGCTGACCGGCTCGCGCCGCCTGATCGACCGCGGCCGTCCCGAGGACCAGGCCAAGGTCCGCGACGCGGTCGACAAGGCCTCGGCCCAGGCCCTGCGGGCGGGCGACGTGATCCACCGCATGCGCGAGTTCGTGCGGCGCGGGGCCAGCGAACGCGCGCCCGAGAGCCTGTCCAAGGTGGTCGAGGACGCCGCCGCCCTGGCCCTGATCGGCGCCCGCGAGCACCTGGTGACCACCCGCCTGCAGCTCGACCCGACCGCCGACGCGGTCTATGCCGACCGGGTGCAGATCCAGCAGGTGCTGGTGAACCTGATCCGCAACGCCGTCGACGCCATGGCCGACTCGCCGCGACGGGAACTGACGATCGCCAGCCAGCGGCTGGACACCGGTTCCGTTCAAGTCAGCGTCACCGACACCGGCTCGGGCATCAGCGACGATTTCCGCGAGCGCCTGTTCCAGCCGTTCATGACCACCAAGGCCGAGGGCATGGGGGTGGGCCTGTCGATCTCGCGCTCGATCATCGAGGCGCACGGCGGGCGCATCTGGGCCGATCCGAACCCGAAGGGCGGGACGGTGTTCCACTTCATCCTGCCGCCGCGTAGAGATGACGACGAGGACAACAGGCCAGGACAACAGGACGTGATCGATGAGTGAAGCCGTGGTCCACGTGGTCGACGACGACGAGAGCGCCCGCGAATCCCTGGCCTTCCTGCTGGAGGCGGCCGACTTCGAGGTGGTCAGCCACGCCTCGGCGCTCGCCCTGCTGGACGCCCTGCCCCTGGACGGCGCCGGCTGCGTGATCACCGACATGCGCATGCCCGACATGACCGGCCTGGAGCTGGTGCGCGAGCTCAACGCGCGGGGCTCGCGCGTGCCGATCGTCATGATCACCGGCCATGGCGACATCCCCCTGGCGGTCGAGGCGATGCGGGCCGGGGTGGCGGACTTCATCGAAAAGCCGTTCGGCGAGGCCCGGATCCTGGACGCCCTGAACCGCGCCCTGGAGGCCGCCCCCCCGCCCCTGGCCCAGAACAGCGGCGCGGCCTCCGACGACGCCGCCCTGGTCCGCCAGCGGCTGGAGACCTTGTCGGAACGCGAGCGCCAGGTGCTGGACGGCGTCGTCGACGGCCAGCCCAACAAGGTGATCGCCCGCGAGCTGGGGATCAGTCCGCGCACGGTCGAGATCTATCGCGCCAAGCTGATGGCCAAGATGCACGCCGACAACCTGGCCGCCCTGGTGCGCATGACCCTGTCGTCCCGGCGAGGCTAGGTAGTCCTCCTTAGGCGTAGGACCCGACTGTACCGCCAGGCTCCGGCGACGGAGATTGAGCGGGCCAAGAGATCGGGAAATCGCCATGCTGTCCGTGATCCAGACCCCCGTCCCCGCCTTCACGCGCCAGCCGGCGGCGATCGTGCTGGACGGCCTGCGCCAGAGCTACGGCCGTGACGAGACGATCTTCGACGAGGGCGAACCGGCCGACCGGATCTACCAGCTGATCTCCGGCGCCGTGCGCACCTGCCGGATCCTGCGCGACGGCCGGCGGCAGATCGAGGCCTTCCATTTCGCCGGCGACGTGTTCGGCCTGGAGAGCGGCGAGACCTACCGCGCGGCGGCCCAGACCCTGGGTCCCGCCCAGGTGCGGGCGATGCCGCGTCCGGCCCTGGAAGCCCTGGCCCGCGAGCGCGGCGACGTGGCCCGCCGGCTGCTGGAGCTGACCACCGACAGCCTGCGCCGCTGCCAGGACCACGTGCTGATGCTGGGGCGGCGCACCGCCTGCGAGCGGGTCGCGGCCCTGCTGCTGGACCTGGCCGAGCGGACGGGCGCCGAGGCCCTGCTGGACGTGCCCATGACCCGCCAGGACATGGCCGACTATCTGGGCCTGACCATCGAGACCGTGTCGCGCACCTTCACCCAGCTCCAGCACGACGGCCTGATCGCCCTGCCGACCACCCGCAAGGTGCTGCTGAGGGACCGGCGCGCGCTGGAGGCGATGGTGGATTGAAGGCTTAGGGCCTTCATCCTCCCTTTCAACCGTCATTCCGGGCACAAGGCCCGAAATGACGACCAAAAGAGAATAGGTGGACGCGCTAGCTCGACGCGACGTTCATCCAAACCGACGCGGTCTCGCCCGGCGCCAGGGTCCTGATCCCGCTGTCCTCGCCGTTGAACGGGTCGGGACGGTTGGCCACCGGCTCCGCGCAGACGAAGTCCGCGCCCGGCGGCGAATAGACGTGCAGCCAGCGGCACTCGGGCGAGCCGGTCAGGGTGGTGCTGGCCCCGCCCGGCGCCGACAGCGTCGCCATGCCGTTCCAGCCCGTATAGCAGTTGTCGATCAGGTCTGAGACCGCCGTCGGCGCGCCGGCCGCCCAGTCCGAGCGCCAGGGGCCCTCGACGTGGGTGGTGGGCAGGCAGTCCTCGTCGGTCAGCCAGACGCCGGTGACGCCGGCCTGCAGCCGCTCGCCCGGGCGCGCCGGGAAATAGGGGTGGAAGCCCAGGCCCACGGGCATCGGCTCGGCGCCGGTGTTGGTCACCGACAGGACTTGGCGCAGGCCGGCCTCGCCCAGGGTGAAGCGCTGCTCGGCGCGATAGGCCCAGGGCCATTCGCCGGGCGGGTGGTCGAAGGCCAGCACCGCCTCGGCCTCGCTCGCCGACACCACGCGCCAGGCCCCGCGCCAGGCCTGGCCGTGCAGGGCGTGCGGATGGTCGCCGAGGTTCGGCGACAGGGCGACGTCGCGGCCGCCGAAGCTGAAGCGCCCGTCGCGGATGCGGTTGCAGAACGGCGCGAGGGCGAAGTTGCCGGTCTCCAGCACCTCGGTCGTCCCGGCCGGCGCGGGCCGCAGCACATCGCGGCCGTCCCAGGTGAACCGTCCCACCGATCCGCCCAGGGCGGGCAGGAGCTCGACGCGGGCGCGGGCGGTCTGCAGGACGACGGTCATGGGGGCCTCGACGACGGAACGGAACGCGGCCTGCCTACGCATATCGCCTTGCCGAAACAAGCCTGGGAAACGCCGCCCTTCCCCAACGTCGCCCTAGGCGCGGCGGGACGGCCGTCGCATCATCCCGGCGAACAAAGGGCGGAGCGGATGGACAGACCCCTGGACGGCGTGCGGATCCTGGCGGTCGAGCAGTACGCCGCCGGCCCCTACGGCACCCAGCTGCTGAGCGAGCTGGGCGCGCAGGTGATCAAGATCGAGTCCCCGTCCCTGGGTGGCGACATCAGCCGGGGCCTGGGTCCCTATTTCCTCGGCCCCTCCTCCCCAGGGGGCGGCGACAGCCAGTTCTTCCAGACCTTCTCGCGCGGCAAGTCGTCGGTGGCCCTGGAGATCAAGACGCCGGAGGGCCGGGCCGACTTCGAGCGGTTGGCGGCCGGCGCCGACGCCGTGGTCAACAACCTGCGCGGCGACCAGCCGGAGAAGCTGGCGATCCGCTACGACGACCTGAAGACGCTCAACCCCGCCGTGGTCTGCGCCCATCTGTCCGCCTACGGACGAGGCAACAGCCGCGAGGCCTGGCCAGGCTACGACTACCTGATGCAGGCCGAGGCCGGGTTCATGACCCTGACGGGCGAGCCGGACGGGCCGCCGGTGCGCTTCGGCCTGTCGATGGTCGACTTCATGACCGGCTCGGTGTTCGCCCTGGGGATCGTCTCGGCGATCCTGGCGGCGCGGGCCAGCGGCAAGGGCTGCGACGTCGACGTGTCGCTGTTCGACGTGGCCCTGCACCAGACCTCCTATCCGGCGGTGTGGGCGATGAACGAGGGCCACCAGGTCGGCCGGCCGCCGCGCGGGGCGCACCCGTCGATCAGCCCTTCGCAGCGGGTGAGGACCCAGGACGGCTGGGGCATGCTGATGTGCCAGACCCAGCGCTTCTGGGAGGTGTGGTGCGACCTGGTCGGCCGGTCCGAGCTGAAGGCCGATCCCCGTTTCGCCGACATGCCGGCCCGCCGCGCCAATCTCGACGCCCTGACCCCGATCCTCGACGCGGTGATGGTCCAGCGCACCGGCGCCGACTGGCTGGCCTGTCTGGGCGGCCGCGTGCCGTTCGCGCCGATCGCCGACCTGGCCCAGGCCCTGGACAGCCCGTTCGTGGCCGAGGTGGCCATGCGCGACCGCATCGACCATCCGGCCCGGCCCCAGGGCCTGGACATGCTGGCCTGCCCGATCAGGATCGACGGCCAGCGCATGCCCGCCGCCCGCGCCCCGGCGCTGGGCGAGCACAACGACCCGCTGCTGGGGCGCGCGCCATGAAGCTCGACGGCGTCAAGGTCCTGGACCTGTCCCTGTTCCTGCCGGGGCCCATGCTGACCCTGATGATGGCCGACCACGGCGCCGACGTGATCAAGGTCGAGCCGGCCGGCGAGGGCGAGCCCAGCCGCCACATCGGCCTGTCGACCCACGGCCAGGCCGTCTGGTTCCGCAACACCCATCGCGGCAAGCGCTCGGTGCAGCTGGACCTGAAGAGCGCCGAGGGCCAGGCCGCCTTCTGGACGCTGGCGGCGGACGCCGACGTGCTGGTCGAGGCCTTCCGGCCCGGCGTGGTCGACCGGCTGGGCGTCGGCTACGCGGCGGTGAAGGCCGTCAATCCGGGCGTCGTCTACTGCTCGATCAGCGCCTTCGGCCAGGACGGCCCTTATCGGGACCGGCCGGCCCACGACCTGGCCGTCGAGGCCCTGGCGGGCCTGGTGGCCCTGAACGAGGGCCAGGACGGCAAGCCGGCCATGCCCGGCCTGATGGCCGCCGACGCCCTGGCCTCGCTGACCGCCCTGTCGGGGGTGCTGATGGCCCTGCTGCGCCGGGAGAAGACCGGCCTGGGCGACCATCTCGACGTCGCCATGCTGGACAGCCTGATGGCCTGGACGCCGAACGCCACCGGCCCGGTGTTCGCGGAAGGCCGCGCCAATGTCCCCAAGGCCGAGCGATCCTGGGGCGGGGCGGCGATGTTCAATCTCTATGAATGCGCCGACGGCCGATGGATCGTGCTGGGCGGCTCGGAGGTGAAGTTCGCGGCCAACCTGCTGGAAGCGCTGGGGCGTCCCGACCTGCTGGACCCTGCACTGCTGCCGCCCGGTCCGGGCCAGGAACCGCTGCGGGCCTTCTTCCGCGAAACGTTCCGTACACGGACCCAGGCCGCGTGGGAGGCGTGGTTCGAGGGCCGCGACATCTGCTTCGCGCCGGTGCGGAGCCTGAAGGACGCCTTCGACGATCCCGCCGTCGCGGCGCGGGGGATGATCTGGCGGGATGCGAACGGCGACGCCGTGGTCGGCACGCCGCTGCGGTTTCGCCAGGAGCCCGGGCGGGTGGATCCCAAGGCCCCGGCGCTGGACGAGCACCGGGGCCAGGGGTGGCGGCCTCCCAGACCCTCCGAGCGGGCTGGGCCCGCGCCGCGGGCGTGGGAAGAAGAGGGATGACGCGAGGATAGGCCGGGGTCGAAGCGAAGAAAATCAACGCTCTAATTTTTCTCGACCCGATTTGGTCCTCACCCCTTCGAACCGCCCTTATCCTGATCCCACCTGAAGGCACGGGGAGGGCGCACGTACGGCGACCGATGCGGCTTTCGGAGGTGGACGAGCGGGAAGCGCTCGCCGGCGGTCCTTGGATGGACGCCGCGGTCGGTTCGAGGCAGGCGCTCCGATGCAAGGGGCCGAAACCTCGGCGCCGCGGTGGCGGGTGAGCGCAACAGGCCCGGGCTGAAATCGCCCGGGCGGTCCGGAGAGGTCGTCAACTCTCCGCCCGTCGGGGGCCTCCATCGGGGCGGGTTAAGAATCCGCGACCCGAAGGCTTCCGGATAACGGCTCCACGCGAAGCGCCTGCACTTCGTCGAAACGGTAACAACATCAAAGCTACTCCGGGCGAGGCCCGGGCGCTTCGCACCCTCCCCATCCCATCGCAGCTTCGGCGCGTGAGCGTGAAGCCGTGCGTGAAGACCCCCTCAGTCGGCCTCGCCGACAGCTCCCCCAGAGGGGGAGCAGTTGTGCGATGCGGCGGCGCCGACCAGATCCTCCCCATCCCGGTGGCGCGCCGGCGCGACGCGGGGCACAAGATCAAGGCCGACGATTCGCCCCCGACGACAGGAGCCCGCCTCGTGAGCCAAGCCTTCCGGATGACGCGCCGCGGCGTGGCGGCCTCGATCCTGACCCTCGCCGCCGCGCCGGCGCTCGCCAGGACCGGGACCTACCCGGTGGTCGGCAAGGTCGAGCGCCTGGACCCGGCCCTGGACGCCCTGGTCGACGCCGACGCGCCGGTCGAGCAGGTGCTGGACGGCTTCACCTGGAGCGAGGGGCCGGTCTGGGTCGGCGGCAAGGACGGCTTCCTGCTGGTCTCGGACGTGCCCGCCAACAAGATCCTGCGCTGGTCCCCGGCGGCGGGCGGCGCGGTCTGGCTGTCGCCGTCCGGCTATGCGGGTCCGGAGACCAACAGCCTGCGCGAGGCTGGCTCGAACGGCCTGATCCTGGCGCGCGGCGGGCTGGTGGTCGGCGACAGCGGCAACCGCTGCGTCTCGCGCATCGACCTGAAGACCCGCAAGAAGACGGTCCTGGCGTCCAGCTTCGAGGGCAAGCGCCTCAACAGCCCCAATGACCTGGTCCTGGCCCGCGACGGGACGATCTATTTCACCGATCCGCCGTGGGGCCTGAAGGGCGACTGGCGCTCGCCCTACCGCCAGACCGACTATGCCGGCGTCTATCGCCTGGGCACCGACAACAGCCTGACGATCATCGACAGGACCGTCGAGCCGAACGGCGTGGGCCTGTCGCCCGACGGCCGGACGCTGTACGCCACCGACCGCAAGTCCGGCTGGGTGGCCTGGGACCTGGACGCGAACGGCGCGCCGACCGCCCGCCGGCAGTTCGTCGACCGCGTCGCCACCGGCATCGCCGGCGGCGACGGCCTGAAGGTCGATCGCGCCGGAAACCTGTGGGCCTCGAGCAAGGACGGGATCTCGATCTTCACCCCGGCCGGCCAGCGGATCGGGATCATCCGGGCCGACGACGTGATCTCCAACTGCGAGCTGGCCGCCGACGGCCACCTCTACATGTCGTCCAACCACCGCGTGATCCGGGTCAGGGTCAAGGCCCGGAAGCTGGCCTTCTGAGCCTATTGCTGCACCTCGCGGCGCCAGGCGGCCGGGCTGGCCCCGACTTCGCGGGTGAACACCCGGGTCAGGTGGCTCTGGTCGGCGAAGCCGCAGCTCAGCGCCACGCTCGACAGCGGCATGCGGCACGAGCGGATCAGGTCCTTGGCCGCTTCCAGCCGCCGCTGGACCAGCCACTGGTGCGGCGTGGCGCCGAACGACCGCCGGAACGACCGCGAGAAATGTCCCACCGACAGGCCGCACTGGCGCGCCACCTCGGCCAGGGGCGTCGCGCCGTCGAGATTGGCGGCGAGGATCTCGCGGGCCCTGCGGGTCTGCCACGGCGCGAGCCCGCCGCGCACGGCCCGCGACTTGGCCGCCATGCCGCCGTAGCGGGCGGCCACGTGGGCGGCCAGGGCCAGGATCAGGTGGTCGACGAACGGCGGGTTCTGGGCGACGCCGACCCGCAGGTCGGCCAGGATCGCGGCGCCCAGGCCGGCGATCGTCGGGTCCTCGAGGCCGCCCCCCGGCGCGTAGTCGAGATCGCCGATCGGGACGGCGTCGGAGTCCGCGGCGATCGCGTCGAAGGCGGCGCGGGGAATGTGGACGTGCAGCGCGTGATAGGGCTGGTCCAGCACCAGCCGCGGGCCCCGCCGCAGGTCGTGGAACAGGATCTCGCCCGCCGCGATGTCGCGGGTCGGGGCCGCCACGCCGTCCTCCCAGTACCGCTGCCCCGGATAGTCGACCAGCTGCAGCCGGACCATCAGGACATCGACCCGCGGCGCCAGGGGCGTGACGTCCAGCGACGGCTCCGGCAGCCGGATCTCGACCGCCGCCGCCTTCAGCTTGCCCGGACGAGCCGGGACGCCGAAGATCTCCGCGAGGCCGGACGCCTTCTCCGGAATGCTACCGACGGTCATGACACGCTCCCCCGGGTTGCAAGGACATGGCCGGACGATCGACCCAAGGCGAGACCCGGTAAATCCCGAACGGGTAGGCGCTCGCCGCCCGATCGGGTGGCCCCCTCAGTCGTCCAGCCGGATCACGCGCCGGCCGAACAGCCGCGCGTCCAGCGAATAGGCGCCGCCTCCGGTGAGCGCCAGCCCGGCGACATGCAGGGCGTTGAGCGCCAGGACGGCCGACAAGGCGCCACCCGCCCTCGCCGCGCCGACCAACACCAGGACGGCGCAACAGGCCGCGGCGAAGCGGGTCAGGAGCCCGGCCGCCAGGCTGGCCGCGAGAACAAGGACGGGGAAGGCGATCCAGGGCGCCGGCGCGAAACCGCGCAGGACGAGCGCCAGCGCCGCGGCGGCGGCCAGGCGTCCGAGCAGGAGCGCCACGCCGACCAGACCGCCCGGAAACATGGCGCCGAGAAACATGGGACGCCTCCTGTTGCAGGCCACAGCGCTATCCCGCCCGGCGCCCCGCCGTTAAGCTCCCAACGGGGGAGCCGCGCGTCACCCTTTCGAGATTTCGCGCGACCCTTGCTCGTGAAAGCAAGGCCTCGAGCGTTTGCGGCCGGCGGGGGCGATCAAGCATGAGGACGGCCGCCAGACTTCTCCTCGCGATCGCCCTGCTGCTGGGCCTGGGCGGCCGGGCCCTGGCCCTGGACCCGGCCCGTTCGATCCTTCAGTTCAAGCACACCAGCTGGACGGCGGAGGACGGCGCCCCGACCAATATCTGGGCCCTGGCCCAGACGTCCGACGGCTATCTGTGGCTGGGCGCGGCCAGCGGCCTCTATCGGTTCGACGGCGTCGCGTTCGAGGCCGTTCCCCTGGCCGACGACGACTATTCCCATTCCCAGCACGTCAACGCCCTGGTCGTCACCCGCTCGGGCGAACTCTGGGCCGGCTATCGGCGGGGCGGCGTCGCGGTCTTTCGCGACGGCAGGCTGCGCGAGCTTCCCAGCGCCGGCCGCGACGGCGTCCTGACCATGACCGCCGCCCCGGACGGGGCCGTCTGGGCGGCGCTCAACAACATCCGGCACAACCTGGCGCGGTTCGTCGGCGACAAGCGGCAGGACATCGACCCGTCCTGGAACCTGCCCCAAGGCTACATCATGGACCTGAGGGTCACGCGTGACGGGACCCTGTGGGTGGCGATCGACGGCAGCCTTTCGTTCCTGCGGCCCGGCGCGCGGCGCTTCGAGCGCGCCGACGTCGTCATCGGCGCGGGGGCGGGCCTGGCCGAGGACGCCGGCGGCCGGCTGTGGGTGTCGGACTCACTGGGCGCCCGCCCCCTGCCGGACCTCGCCCGGGGCGAGGCGGCCCAGTCCGGCGCGGCGGGCTACGCGGTCTCCGACTCCGCCCGCTACGCCCGCATCCTGTTCGACCGCGACGGCGGCCTCTGGGGCACGACCTTCTCGACCGGCGCCTTCCGGGTCGCCAAGCCGGACGCCGCCCTGGCCGTCGGCGCGTCGAGGCCGCACGCCGAGACCTACGAGGCCAGGGACGGGCTGAGCTCCAACAAGGCCGTGCCGATCCTGGAGGATCGGGAGGGCAATCTCTGGATCGGCACGTCGGTCGGCCTCGACCGCCTGCGGGCGGCCAATGTGGTGGTCGAGCCCGGGATCGCCCGGTCGTCGCGCTTCGGCTACATCCAGTTCGCCGACCGGGACGGGGCGGTCTGGGCGGCCGACAGCGAGACCGTCTACCGGGCCCTGCCCGGCCAGGCGCCCAAGGTGATCCGTGACGGGCTCGACAACCCGACGGCGCTTTGCCAGGACAGGGCTGGCGCGATGTGGCTGGGCGCCGGGGACGTCCTGACCCAGCTCAAAAGCCCGCCGCGAACCGCCATCCCGCCCGTTCCGTCCGGCGCGCCCTACACCGGATGCGTGATCGACCGCCGTGGCGACCTTTGGCTGGCGCTGTTCGCGAATGGATATGGCCGCCTCGACGCCCAGGGCCGGTGGACGGTGTTTCCGCCGCGCGCTCCGAACGCCATCCACAGCAACGTCGAGATCGACCGCGAAGGCCGCGTGCTGCTGCCCAGGCCGACGACGCTGACGCGGGTCGCCCCGGACGGAACCGTCCAGACTCTCCGCCCGCCCGCCAACCTGGCCGTCGGCGGCATGCGCGCCTTCTATCAGGGACCAGACGATTTCCTGATCGGCTGCGAGTTCGGATTGCTGCGCCTGACCGGCGACCGGTTCCAGGCCCTGCAGGTCGCGCGCTTTCCCTGGGCCAAGGGCGTCCAGGGCGTCGTCCAGACTCCGGGCGGCGAGACCTGGGTCCTCGGGGCCCTGGGCGTCGTCCAGATGCGGACGCAAGACCTCGACCGCGCGTTCGACGACCCCACGCGGCCGCTGAACTACCGATTGTTCGACATGAAGGACGGACTGCCCGGCCCGCCCCAGCAGAACGGGGTCAGGGACCTCGTCCGGGGCGGCGACGGGCGGATCTGGCTGCTGACGCTGGAAGGCGTCGCCTGGATCGATCCGGCCCGCATCGCCCGCAACGCCCTGCCCCCGCCGGTCGCGATCCGTAGCCTGACGGTCAACGGCCAGGTCCGCCGCAATCCGCGCGATCTGGTCCTGCCCAAGGGCGCCTCGAAACTGCAGATCGACTACACCGCCCTGAGCCTGAGCATCCCCGAACGCGTGCGCTTCCGCTACCGCCTGGAAGGGGTCGACAAGGACTGGGTCGAGGCCGGCGGGCGGCGGCAGGCCTTCTACACCAACCTCAAGCCCGGACGGTATCGCTTCCAGGTCGTGGCCGCCAACAACGACGGGGTCTGGAACGATCGGGGCGCGGTCCTGGCCTTCCAGATCCCGCCGACCTTCGTCCAGACCAACCTGTTCCGCGTGCTCTGCGTCCTGGCGCTGATCGGCCTGCTCTGGGGTCTCTACGCCCTGCGGCTGCGCCAGATGTCCGTCCGCATCCACGGCCGGCTGCAGGACCGCATGGCCGAGCGCGAACGCATCGCCCGCGAACTGCACGACACCCTGCTGCAGGGCATCCAGGGCCTGATGCTGCGCCTGCAGTCGGTGACCGACCAGATCCCCGCCGACCTGCCGGCCCGGCAGGCGCTGGAAAGCGCGCTGGACCGGGCCGACGACGTCATCGTCGAGGGCCGAGACCGGGTGAAGAGCCTGCGCGCCGACAAGGCCGGCGACCTGCACGAGATCCTGGCCGGGCTGGTCGAACGCCTCGGCCTGGAGCCGGCCATCAAGGTGCGGATGGTGGTCGAGGGGCCGCCCCGGCGCCTGCACCCGCTGGTCCGCGAGGAGATCGAACGGATCGCGTCCGAGGCCCTGTTCAACACCCAGCGCCACGCCCAGGCCCGCAATGTCGAGATCGACGTCGGCTATGGCCGCGGCGCGCTGAGCGTGCGGTTCCGCGACGACGGCGTCGGCCTGGACCAGGCCGTGCTCGACAGCGGCCGGCGCGAGGGCCATTTCGGCCTGACGGGCATGGGCGAACGCGCCCGCAAGATCCAGGCGGCGTTCGAACTCCGCAGCCGGCCCGGGGCCGGCGCCGAGATCGAGTTGACCGTCCCGGGCGGCGTCGCCTACCTCGGTCCGGGCCGGCGAGCCTGGCCCTTCGCCCCGCGCCGCCGAGCCCTGACGAGCGGAGACCTGACATGACCGCCGCCCCCAGCGACCCGCGGATCCGCGTCCTGGTCGTCGACGACCATCCGATGCTGCGCGAGGGCGTGGCGGCGGTCCTCGCCCTGCAGCCGGACATGGTGCTGGTCGGCGAGGCGGGGGACGGCGCCGAGGCCGTGGCGCGTCATCGCGAGCTGCGCCCCGACGTGACGCTGATGGACCTGCAGATGCCCGGCATGACGGGGCTGGAGGCCATCGAGGCCATCCGCGCCGAGGTCCCCACGGCCCGGATCGTGGTGCTGACCACCTATGCCGGCGACGTCCAGGCCCTGCGCGCCCTGAAGGCCGGCGCCACCGGCTATCTGCTCAAGAGCACCCTGCGCCGCGAACTGCTCGACACGATCCGCAACGTCCACGCCGGCCGCCGCCAGCTGCAGCCCGAAGTCGCCCACGAGATCGCCATCCACGCCGTCGACGAGGCCCTCAGCGAGCGCGAGATCCACGTGCTGCGCCTGGTGGCCGCGGGGCGCGCCAACAAGCAGATCGCCTGGGACCTGTCGCTGTCGGAGGATACGGTGAAGGCCCACCTCAAGAGCATCTTCGCCAAGCTCGACGTCGCCGATCGCACCCATGCGGTCACCGTGGCGGCCCGGCGCGGGGTCATCGAGATCTGATTTGAACTTAGCGGCCCGGCTCGGTCATGGCCGGCGGGTCGCTGGCGGGAAAGCTGTCCTCCAGCGCCTCGTCCAGCCGGGCGTCCCGCTCGGCGCGCAATCGCTCGTTAAGCGCCACGCTGGCTTCCATGCGCGCCAGCTGCTCGGGCGTCGCGGCCCCCTGGTGGCGCGCCTTCCACTCGGACTGCGGCATGCCATAGACCGCCTCGCGGGCCTGGTCCCGGCTCAGCGCGCCCTCCGAGGCCTCGCTCACCCAGTCGCCCAGGCAGTTGCGGCAGAAGCCGGCCACGCCCATCAGGTCGACGTTCTGGGCGTCGGTGCGCAGGCGCAGGTGCTCGACCAGCCTATGGAAGGCGGCGGCGGCGAGACGGTCGTCGATCGGCGTGGTCATGGTGCTGGCCCGAAATGTCATCCGCTCTCATTTGGCGGTTCGCGTCCGGATCGGCAACTCGCATCGACACGGCCCGGCCCCCCTGCGCCGGGGCTCCATAGCCCCTCAGGCGAAGATCTTGACGATCACCGCCAGGATTTCTTCCTTGGAGCGGACGTCCATCTTGCTGTGGATGTGCTTAATGTGGGTCCGCACGGTCAGGATCGAGATGGCCTTGCTGTCGGCGATCCGCTCGGCGCTCGCGCCCTCGATAATCAGTTGCAGGATCCGCGCCTCCATGGCGCTGAGACCGAACAGCCGCTCGAGCCGCGGGATATGGACCGGGGCCTCGAAATCCTTGAGCGTGATCACGACGGCCCGCTCGCCGTCCTCGTCGACCGGCCGCATGCGCAGCAGGAAGCGCCGGTCCTGCTCGGCCTCGATGAACTGGCAGATTTCCTCGCCCGCGAAGGCCTCGTCCAGCCGCTCGGTCAGGAACTGTTGGGTGCGACGGTCGACCCCGCCCAGCTTTCCCGCCCGGTCGACCAGGGGGCAGTCCCCGTGGAGCATCAGCGCCGCCGCCCTGGAACGCCAGAGCAGCAACCCTTGCGGGTCGACCACGATCCGGGCGACCTCGTCTTCGTCAAGACAGAACCTTATCGCCTCAAGATCGCGTAACGCGGCTAGCGAATGCGTGCCGTCCATGCCCTGCCCCTTCTCCCTGTCCGCCGGTCTTTGGCGCCGGCATCTAGCTGAACCCTTGTTTTCGGGTTCGTGCATTCCTTATCTAAACGCATATCGGGCAAGAATTTCCACAACCTAGGATTAATGAATACATAATAGCGTCGGTTTGACGCACGCTAAATGCACATGCCTCTTAACGCCCATATCCCTTAGAACATTTGCATTATTAAAGTCGCCATAACAAATGGACCCAGATCTGAATTCCCCATTCAGGCGAAACTACTACACATACCCAAGCTGGGGGATTTCACACAACTAGTTCTCTGCAATCGTCATCCAAGCATTAAGAACTTGTTAATTAAACAAGGGCTGGGCGATGGCAGACAAACGCACAATGGTTCCCCGGGCCCTGCGCTCGGAACGCAAGCCTCGAACGCTGGATTGGCTGATCGGCGGCGGCCTAGTCGTGCTGTCGGTGTTCGCCGCTGGCGCTGACCTGGCCCATGCGCAGGTCACGGCCTATGCCGGCGGGTCGCCCTCCAATATCGTGCTGTCCATCCCGGTCACCGCCTCGGTCGGCGGCCGCTGCGGCTTCGCCCCGGGCATGGCCCCCAGCGGCTCGACCGACGTGGGCGAAGTCAACAACGCCTTCTCGGCCGACTTTCCGTTCACGCTGGAATGCACCGTGCCGTTCCGGGCGGCGGTGATCTCGCAAAACGGCGGCCTGCTGGCCTCCAGCGTCGCGCCGCCGGCCGGCTACACCAACCTCGCGCCCTATCTGGTCGACCTCAACCTGGTCGGCGACCCCGGGGTCACCCCGGCCAGCGCCACCTGCGACACCGGCGACCTGAAGACCAGCTCCGGCGCGACCTGCGCCTTCAAGGGACCGGCCACCGCCAGCCAGGGGCTGCGCCTGGACGGCTCGTCCTACGACGTCTCCGGCTCGTACCTGCGGGTCCGCCGCGCCGCCTACGCCGGCGCGCAGATCCTGGCTGCGGCCAACACCTATGCGGATTCACTGACGGTGACGGTCAGCGTCTCGCCGTGACGCCCTTCCGGACCCGCTCCCCCAGCGGATCCGGTCGTCTTCCCGGGGGATTGGGGCGTCGCCCCGCAGAACGAAGCCGGTCCGCCGGCGCAACATTTGGGAGTGAAACGACATGAACAAGACGATCCTCATCGGCGCCGCCCTGCTGGGCCTCGCCGCCGCCCCGGCCGCCCTGGCCCAGACGGTCACCGGCACGGTCAATGTCACCGGCAGCGTCGCGGCCCGATGCGTCGTGATCACCGGCGGCAGCGGCTCCAGCTTCAGCGGCTCGATCCCGCTGGGCGAACTGGCCGGCACGGACGGCACGCTGTCCTCCACCCTGGCCGGCTCGACCAACGCCAGCCCCGGCGGCTCGACCCAGTTCCGGATCAACTGCAACAGCGCCGCGCCCAAGGTGACCCTGAGCTCGACCCGGCTGGCCCTGGACCCGACCGCCACCGCCCCCGCCGGCTACGCCAACGTCATCGACTACACCGCCGCGCTGGACGCCGCCCTGGCCAACGGCTCGACCCAGACGGTCAGCTACGTCACCGCCGCCGCCCTGCCCGCGGCCACGGTCCAGTCGCTGTCCGACAGCCTGGCCAACAGCGCCAACAACCTGACGGTCAAGGCCTACGCCCTGAACACCGCGTCGGGCGCGCTGCTGATGGCCGGCAACTATTCGAGCGTCATCTCCATCACCATCGAACCCGTCTGACCCACCGGGCGACAGGAGCACGATCATGCGACATCCGATCATCCTGTCCGTCGCCGCGGCGAGCCTCGTGCTCGCCTGCGGCGCGGGCGCGGCCCTGGCCCAGACGGCGACGGGCACGGTGCAGGTCAACGGCACGGTGGCCAACCGCTGCCTGTTCGTGACCGGCGACGTGGTGCTGGACCTGGGCGAACTGTCCCTGCTGGCCGGCGACAGCGCCGCCATCGGCAGGCTGGACGGCGCCAAGCTGACCAGTCGGACCGCCAACCTGAACGGCTGGTGCAACGGGGTGTCGGCCAGCATGGCCGTCGAAGCCCTGCCGATCCTCAACACCAGCTTCACCGACGCCGCCCCCACCGGCTTCGACCGTCGCGTCGACTACACGGCCACGGCCACGGCCTCGCCGGCCAGCGGAGCGGTCTCGGCCAGCGACAGCACCCTGGCCGCCGGCGGCGGCGCGGGCAGCACGACGGGCGTCTTCAGCAGCGACATCGTCGTCAGCTTCGCCGACCCGAGCACCCCGACCGGCGGCCGGCTGGTGGCGGGATCCTACACCGGCTCGGTGATCGTCACGCTGTCCCCCGCCACCTGAACCCGCGCCGCCAAGGAGGTCGCCATGATCCAGCATCGAACCATCGGACTCCCGGCGACCGCCCTGGCCCTCGCCGTGTCCCTGGCCGCCACCTCGGCCAGGGCGCAGGACCCGGCCCGGGGCAACGTCGGACTGGACGCCCAGGTCAGCCAGATCTGCGTGCTGGGCGAGCCGAACCCGGCGGGCCTGGCGCTGGGCCAGATCTCCGAGGCCTCGGGCACCCGGGTCGGGCGGCTGGCGGCGATCGCCGCCCAGACGATCCAGCTGCCGGGGACCTTCTGCAACTACGGCGGCGCGGCCCTGGCCATCAGCGCCTCGCCGCTGGCGGTGACCAGCGGCGCCGCCCAGGCCGGCTTCACCGGCGCGGTCGACTACACCTGCTCGATCAGCGCCTGGGGCGCGACGGCCGCCACGGTCCGCACCAGCGCGACCAACGCCGCCGGCGACGGCGCTCGCTCGACCAGCGCGGCGCCGAAGGCGACCGACCTGACCCTGGTGGTCTCGGACTTCGCCACCGCCACCGACGACCTGCTGCAGCCGGGCGCCTACCTGGCCCTGGTCACCATCACCCTCGGGCCCGACGCGGGCCTGACCGCGTCGGGGAGCTGAGCCATGCACCGCGCCCTGTCCTTCTTCATCGCGCCGCCGGCCTTCCTGGTCCTGGCCGTCGCGGCCCACGCCCAGACCGTCGGCCCCTCGGACTCCGCCGGACCGATCCAGATCACCGCCACCGTGCCCAACAACGTCTGCACGCTGGGCTCGCTCAGCGACGGCGACAACCTGTTCGACGTGGGCGTGCTGATCGACACCGCCACGGGCCTGCTGCGCCCCGACCTGTCGGCGCCGCCCAAGGTGCTGACCGGAACCCAGTGCAGCTCGCGCAGCCAGCTGACCATCGCCGCCACCCCGATGACCGCCCAGGCCTTCGTGACCACGCCGCCGTCCGGCTTCTCGCGCGGGGTCGACTATACGGCCACGGCCTCGGGCTGGACCCCCATCGACGCCCGCTATTCGACCGGGGCGACCGCCAACGCCGCCGCCGCGCAGATCCGCGAAACGGCGGGCGCCGCCGACATCACGATCAGCCTGTCGGGCTTCGCCACCGCCGGCGGACCGGCCCTGCGCCCGGTCGCCGACGACACCTACCAGGGCGCGGTCGTCGTCACCCTGGCCGCGGCCAGCTGAAGGAGGACGATCATGCGCGACAACCGATCCCTCGCCGCCGCCACCCTGGTCATGGCCTCGGCCGTCACCGTGCTGCTGGTCGGACAGCTGGCCAAGGCCCAGACCAACGACAACGTCCGCGACATGGTGGTGCGCGGCCGGGTCCCCAAGGTCTGCACCCTCGCCACGCCCACCTTGAGCTCGGGCAGCCTGGTCAATTTCAGGACCCTGAACGGCTCCAGCCTCGAGGTCGACGCCCTGACCGATCCAGTCACGCTGTCGACCCGCGCGGCCTCCGCCCAGGTGACCTTCGCCGCCGTGTGCAACTACGCCCACCAGATCGTGCTGGAGAGCCAGAACAACGGCCTGTGGCGCTCCGAGCTGGGCCTGACCCCGGCCCCGACGGGCTTCAGCGACGCGGTGCCCTACACCGCCACCCTGACCTGGGGGCCGGTCAGCAACACCGTCCAGGCCGACGCCAGCGCCCGCCAGATCCGCGACAGCGCCCAGGCGGTCGACCAGCCGGTCGTCGGCGACATCGTCCTGCGGCTGGATATCCAGCCCGGGGCCACGAACCTGCAGACCAATGCGCCGCTGGTGTCGGGCGTCTATCGCGACACCCTCAGGCTGACGGTGGAACCCCAATGAAAACCGCCCTCGTCCTCGCCCCGCTCGTCCTTGGCGCCGTGCTCGGCACGGCCGTCCCGGTCCAGGCCCAGACCGCCTCGGCCGGGGACCGGGCCAGCAATTCGCTGGACCTGTTCGGCGTCGCGCCCAGCGCCTGCGTGCTGTCGCCGCCTTCGAGCGCCGCCGGAACCAACGCCAGCTTCAGCGCCGAGGGCGCCCAGGGCGTGGTGCGCTTCACCCAGTTCATCGACCCGCAGACCGCCCAGCCGCGCGACGCCGTGATCAGCCTCGGCTTCCCGGTGGTCTGCAACTCGGCGCACCGCCTGGTGGTGCGCACCGACGGCGCCGGCCTGGCGCGCACGGCGGGGCCGGCGCCGGCCACCGGCTTCCGCGACAGCCTGGGCTTCCAGCTGTCGGCCGACTGGGCGGGCCTGACCGCCACCGGGCCCAGCACCTCTCTCACCCCCATCAGCCTGCAGACCGCGAACGGCGCGGCCGGACTGATGAACCTCACTGTCAACATCACCGGCGGGGGCGCGCCGATGGTCGCCGGCGACTACGCGGGAACGCTGGTCGTCGAAATCGAAGCCTCGAACTGAAACCCAGGAGCGGACCCCTAATGTTGCGTTCGAACACCTATCGCAGGCGTTGGCTGGGAGCGGTCACCGCCGCCAGCCTCGCGCTGACCGGCGTGGCCGGAACGGGGACGCCCTTGCTGGGCGGCGCCGCCCTGGCCATGACCGTCCAGCCGGTCGTCATCGACCTCAAGCCCACCGGGCGCGGCATGTCGCAGATCGTGACCGTGCAGAACACCTTCGCCAACCCGTTGCCGGTGGAGCTGCGCGCCGAGGAGCTGACCTTCGACGAAAAGGGCGCTCATCCGGGCGACACCCAGACCAACGACCTGCTGATCTTTCCGCCCCAGGCGGTGATCCAGCCCGGCGAAACCCAGTCGTTCCGGATCCAGTGGGTCGGCGACCCGGCCCTGGCCCAGAGCAAGCACTATTACGTCACCGTCGCCCAGATGCCGGTGAAGCTGCCCGAAGGTCAGTCGGCCATCCAGATCCTGTACAATTTCCAGGTCCTGGCCAGCGTGGCCCCCACCGGCGGCAAGCCGAAGCTGACGCTGTCGAAGTCGGAGATCGGCGCGGACGCCAACGGCAAGCCGATCCCGATCGTCTACGTCGCCGGCTCGTCCAACACCCACGGCTACCTGTCCCGCGGACGGCTGAAGATCACCGAGAAGGACGCCGCGGGAAAGGTCGTCTTCCAGCGAACCCTTCCCGGTCCCGAGATCCAGCAGACGATCGGCTTCGGCCTGATCGCCCCCGGTCAAACACGGCGGATCGCCGTTCCCATCGAACTGCCGCTGACGGCGGCAGCAGGAGGCTCCCTTGAGGCTCAATTCTCGTCCGATGAAGGGCGCTAGGACGCGCGCCCGGCGGCGCTGGCTGCTCGCCGGCTGCCTGGTCGCCGCCGCGACCCCGGTCGCGGCCGTGGCCGAACCGATCCCCTACCTCGCGATCGCGCAGGAACCCACCGGCGCGCCGTCGAACAGCGCGGCCACCTCGGCCGACGTCCTGCGCCGGCTGAACCCCACGGGCCGCGACGTGAACCTGACGGTGCCGTTGAAGGACGGCGACTTCTATCTCGGCGACATGCCGCTGACGATCTCGGCCGACGGCCAGTTGTCGATGCCGTCCGAACGGCTGCTGGGCCTGCTGGCCCCGCTGCTGGACGCCGCGTCGGTGGCGGCCCTGCGCTCGGCCTTCAACGGCCGCGCCCTGGTCGGACCGGAGGCGGTCACCCACGCCCAGCTGCAGATGACCTACGACCCCAAGGCCCTGGAGCTGCGGATCAACATCCCGCCGGAGCTGAAGGTCGTGCGCAGCCTGCAGGTCACCCCCATGGACCATGCGACCATGGGCAGCTTCACCCCGCCGGCCGGCGTCAGCGGCTACCTGAACATCCGCGGCTCGGTCGACTATGTGGAGCAGGGGATCGACAACGGGCTGGGCGACCCGACCTTCCTGCTCGACAGCGCCATTCGCCTGAGCGGCCTGGTGCTGGAGAACGAGGCGGTCTGGCAGCCGGGCGGGCGCAACGACTACCAGCGCCTGGGCACCCGCGTGGTCTATGACGACCTCAAGCACACCGCCCGCTGGACCTTCGGCGACCTGCAGGCGACCAGCCGCGGCTTCCAGTCGGCGCCGGACATCGCGGGGATCTCGATCTTCCGCTCCTACAGCGTGCTGGCGCCCCAGACGATCGCCCGGCCCCGCGGCCGGGAGAGCTTCACCCTGGCGCGCCCCTCGGACGTCAGCGTGATCCTCAACAACCAGCTGACCCGTCGGCTGCACCTGGATCCGGGCCGCTACAACGTGCGCGACTTCCCGTTCGCCCAGGGCTCCAACGACGTGCGCCTGGTGGTCGAGGACGACACCGGACGGCGCGAGACCCTGCAGTTCAACGTCTTCTTCGACCGCGCCCAGCTGGATCCGGGCCTGTCGGAGTTCGGCGCCTACGCCGGCGTCAAGGCGCCGCTGCTGGCCGACGGTCCCGACTACACCCAGAACTGGACCTTCAGCGGTTTCTACCGGCGGGGCATCACCGACCGGGTGACCCTGGGCGTCAACGGCCAGGGCGACGAGGACACCGTCATGGCCGGGTTCGAGGGCCTGTTCGGCCTGCCGGTGGGCACGCTGGGCGTCGACTTCGCCCTGTCGCACATCGACGGCTTCGGCTCGGGCTATGCGACGACGGTCACCCTGCAGCGGCTGTTCCAGTTCGCCGGCGGCCGCGCCGACTCCCTGAACCTGTCGTTCGAGAGCCGCAGCCGCGACTTCGGGCCGGTGGGGACCTTCATCCCCGACAACCGCTACGCCTACGAACTGGGGATCGGCTATTCGCACGCCTTCAGCGACGCGATCTACGCCAGTTTCGACGGCCGCTATTCGCATGGCCGCGACCAGTTCCCCGATTCCAGCTCCTACCGGGCCGGCATGGGGTACCGCCTGACCTCGAACCTCGCCCTGACCGCCAACCTGATGTACGACGACGTGCCCGGACGGCGCGAAACCACCGCCTTCATCTCGCTGTCCTGGCAGTTCTCGGACAATTCCAGCTTCAGGGCCGAATATGACGGCCGCGACGATCGCGCGCGGCTCGTCTACCAGACCCTGCACGGCCAGGGGGTGGGCTCGTACAACGGCTATGGCGAGGTCTCGCGCTCGCCGACCGACGCGGCGTTCAACGGCAGCTTCAACTACATCGCCAACCGCGCCGAGCTGGGCCTGTCGCACTTCACGGCGTTCGACGGCCCCGACAACGGCCGCACCTCGCTGCGGGTCGGGACCTCCCTGGGCTTCGCCGACGGCGCGGCCTCGATCGGCCGCCCGATCTACGACAGCTTCGCGATCGTCCAGGGCCACAAAAGCCTGAAGGGCGCCGACATCACGGTGAACCCGACGCCGTTCGGCTACACCGCCAACACCGGCGCCCTGGGCACCGCGCTGGAGACCAATCTCAGCGCCTATGCCGAACGGACCATCACGGTCGACGCGCCCAACGCGCCGGCGGGCTACGATCTCGGCTCGGGCTCGTTCCGGATGTTCCCGCCCTACCGGTCGGGCTACCGGCTGGTGGTGGGGTCGGACTATTCGATCACCGCGGTCGGCCGGCTGCTGGACGGCGACGGCCAGCCCCTGGCCCTGATCTCGGGTTCCGCCACGGAAGTGGCCAAGCCCGGCCAGCCGGCGGTCGTGCTGTTCACCAATCGCATCGGCCGCTTCGGCGCCTCGGGCCTGCGTCCGGGCCGCTGGCGGATCGAGATGGGGACCACGCCCCCCACCGTCTATTTCCTCGACGTCCCCGCCAGCGCGGAGGGTTTCGTCAAGGCCGGCGACCTCAAGCCCAGCGTCTCGGGAGGCTGACATGAAACGCGGCATCAGCATGCTGATCCTGGGGCTCGCCACCGGCGCCGCCTCGCTGACGGCCCACGCCGTCCAGGCCCAGTGCGTGATCTTCGACCCCGTGGTGCTGTCGGGCACGTTCGACCCGTTCAATCCCAGCGGCACGACGGTCCAGACCGTGACCATCACGGCCCGGCGCCCGTCGGCCGTGGGCGGCAAGAAGACGCAGGAGGTCAACTTCATCTACCTGCGCCGCCCGGACACGCCCGCCAGCCTGGCCATTGTCCAGACCTCGACCGGCGGCCAGATCCTGGAGAACCCGCCCGGCCACGTGCTCGACCCCAACAACGTCAATCCCAACGAGGTCGAGCTGAACTTCGGCGGCGTCGGCCAGCCCGACGTGAAGACCTTCGTCGTGACGATCACCGTGCCCAGCGGCGCGGACCTGGCGGCGGGGACCACCGACCTGTTCGTCGACCAGAAATATTACTGCAAGCGCACCGGCGGGGCGGCCGACGAGTCCGGCGTGATCCCCAATTCGCTGGACATCCGGATCAACGTGCTCAGCGCCCTGCAGGCCAGCTTCGTCGGCCCCGCTCTCGACTTCGGCGAGATCGGCGGCTTGACCACGGCCGCCCTGCCCGCGACCCCCAACTCGGTCAAGCAGCGGACGGGCAATGTGCGGGTGGCCAGTTCGGGGCCCTATTCGGTGGCCCTGACCTCGGCCAACCAGTTCCAGATGACCTATCCCGGCGGCAGCCTGGCCACGGCCAACCAGCGCATTCCCTACCAGCTGGATTTCCTGGGCCAGACCAGGACCACCGCCTCGCCGACCTTCAGCACGGTGACGTGCCAGCGGGCCGGCCTGAGCGGCCAGTACCTGGCCGTCACGCCCACCCTTCTGGAAGGCGGCGCGGGCAAGGTCCCCGCGCCCAACTACCAGGACATCCTGACCGTCACGGTGACCCCTCTCGCCGTGCCGCCAGCGACGACGCCCGTGGCTTGCATGTAGTCGTTCCCGCGGCGGCGATCGCCAACTGAACCCCGCCGGACCCGGTCCGGCGGGGTTCTTTCTGTCTGGACGACGGCCCGGAGCGCGACGTCAGAGGGCGGTGATGCGCAGCGACAGGTCGCCGACCTGGCCCGCGTCGGCGCCGGGATCCAGGCGCAACACGTGCGACCGCGAGGCCGCGGTCGCGGAATGGCTGATCAGGGTCTGGCCCGAGGCCGACAGCTGGATCTTCTGCCCGTCGACATAGACCGCGGCGCCGCTCAGGCCCTGGGCGTGCGACAGCCAGACGTCGTAGCCGGCGGCGCTGTTGCAGAACTCGGTCATCCTGCCCAGGTCGGTGGCCTGGTCGGCCGAGGCGCTGCTGGCCTGCAGGTCCACCCGGCAGATGACCGGTACATGGCCCTCGAGACGAAGCTCGTAGCTATTGGGCGCGGCGACCGCGCTGGAGGCGAGACCGAGGAAGGCCACGGCTGCCATAATCTTCGTGCGCATTGCAAACCCCGAGAGAGAAGATGATGGGAGGATCATCCGACGCGGAGGGTTAAGCAGCGCACCCTAAAGCATGGTAAACAGATTTCCTAATAAGGACGATAGATTGTCGCAACTAAATACTAGATAAGTAAAATGAAATAGGTAAATCGCAATAATACATACTTACTATATCCATGTCAGGAAATATCCCGGCCTGGCGAGAGCCGGAATCGCGCGGCGGCTCGGGAGGCGCCGGCGTATGACCGGCGTCGGATCGAGGTGGTGGGGGTGCTGAACCTCGATCCGACGCTCGGCGGGCGGAGCGCGCCGCTGGAGTTCACCGATGACGTTGCGGACCACATCGATGAGCCGGTCATATCGCTGCAGACTATACCGGGAGGGTTTTCATCTGGCGACCTAGTAACATTACCATCTATTCAACACCCACCAATAATGCAGCTTAGTTAATTTCGGAAATAAATCACAAAAATTTATCGATCACTCCAATACGTCGGCCGAGGAAAGCACCGAGACCAGCTCAGCTTGACGGTGGACGCCGACTTTGACCATGGCCGAAGCCATCTGAACCCGCAGAGTATTGATGCTGACGCCCCGCTCCGCGGCGATCTCGGCCGGTTCGCGGCCCTGGGCGACCCGGGAGACGATCTCGGCCTCGGCGGGCGAGAAATTAAACATCATCCGGGCCCGTTCGACCGCGTGGGGGGAGGAACGCCCCACCTCGCGCACGGTGATCAGGGCGCAGCGGAAGTTGCTGTCGTCGGCGGCGAACGGCTCGATCAGCAGGACCAGCGGCTTCTGGCTGCGCGAGCGGTGGATCAGCATGGCGCCCGGCCGCCCCAGGCGGACGGCCGCGGCGATCCGGCTGCGAAGCCCTTCGGCCTCGAAGTCGTTCTCGGCGTTCAGCAGGCCGCCCTTCTCGCCCAGCCCGTCGCCGTGCTGGACATAGCTCCAGGCCAGGTCGTTGGCGGCGTAGACGCAGCCCTCGCTGTCGGCGACGATCACGCCGAAGTTCACCAGGTTGAGGATGGCGTTAGCCACGTGCGCCTCGAAGACGCCGCGCTCAACTTCTGAATCCACGACCTCGATCATCTTGATCAATCCCATCTGCGGCACCCACGCTGTTTTTACGCGTTCGCGGCTTGCCGGGTCACTTTAAGTACTTCCAGGTGCAAATCGATAGTTGTGTAATTAAATTTGCATCTTTTCGTATATAAGTGCCCGATATGCTCTGATCGCTTCCAATCAGCATTGGATATTATTTCTTCACTGCAATCGTACCCTGGATTGGGTAGTTAAATATTGTAATACAGATCGAAATCACTTCGGTTCACGGGAGAAGTTCGCCTACTACAGTACATATACGCAAAAGCCGTATGTTCAGTTCAGATGGCCCAGATCGATATGGACCAGGTGCTGGGTGATGGTGAACAGCCCCGCGTTCCAGCCCGCATAGATCGCGCCGGCGGCGATGGCCACGCCGTAGGGCACGCCGGGGCGCAGCCGCGGCCAGCCGGCGGCCGTCAGCGCCGTCGCATAGGGGCGCGCGGTCAGGGCCAGCAGGGCCAGGGCGCCGCCCGCCACGGCGGTCGACACCAGCAGCAGCAGCATGTGGTCCAGCCCCGTGAACAGGGCGGCGGCGGCCAGCAGCTTGACGTCCCCCGCGCCCACCAGCCGGGCCGCGAACATGGGAAACCCGATCGCCAGGGCCAGGGCCATGGCGCCCAGGGACGCGACCCAGGACGCGACCGGCCATCCGAACGGCAGGCCGGCCAGGAAGAGGCCGGCGATGGCCAGCACGGACCAGTTCGGGATCCTGCGGCGCCAGGCGTCGTTGCCGGCCGCTATGAGCAGCAGAGCCGCGTAGGCGCCCGCCCAGACCAGGCGTCCATAGTCAGTTTCCATGGCCGGCCTCCCCGCTCGCCGCCGGCGCATCGGGCGCCGGCCGGTCCGGACGCTGGTCCTGGGCCTTGAGGCTCAAGGCCAGGCGACGGTTCTCGCCGGCCTTGGGATAGTAGGTCCTGCGCGCCTTGCTGGCCTGGTCGAGCAAGCCGACGGAGGCGTCATAGTCGCCCCGCAGCAGGGCCGCGAAGCCGGCGTTGTTGAGCAGGGCGGCGGGATCGTCGCCGCCCGACCCGCGCGACGAGGCCCGGACGTAGTCCCCCCGCAGCGCCAGGACCAGGCGCAGGTTGTTCCTGGCGGCGGCCAGGTCGGGCTTCTTCTCCAGCGCGGCGACCAGATCGGCCGAGGCCTCCGCCAGCCGACCCTGCAGCAGTCGCGAATAGCCCCGGTTGTTGAGCGCCTGGGCGTCGCGGCCGGACGCGTCCAGGGCGTGGGCATAGGCGTCCTCGGCCGCCGCCCAGTCATGACGGCGGTCGGACTCGCGGCCCAGGCCGTTCCAGGCGCGCCAGAGGCGGGGATCCGCGACCACGGCGGCCCGCAGCGCCTGCAGCGCGGCGTCCGAGCGTCCCAGGGCCGACAGGGCCAGCCCCTCGCCCTGCCGGGCGCGCGGGCTCGAGGGATCGCCGGCCGGAACCTGGGCGAAGGTCGCCAGGGCGGCCTGGGCGTCGCCCCGCGCCAGGCTGGTCTCGCCCAGCAGGGTCAGCAGGCGCGGATCCCGGCCGCCGGCGACCAGGGCCTGGCCCAGGAGGCTGGAGGCGTCGACGAGGCGGCCCTCGGCCAGGGCGGCCTCGACCGCCGCCGCCGTCGCCTCGCGGGTCGCCGGATCGACGACCGGCGCGACGGCGGGCAAGGCGGCCGGCTTGGCGCGCCCCCAGCCGCCGGCCGCGGCGCCGGGCGTGGCGGCCAGCAGCAGGACGCAACCGGCGGCGGCGGCGAACAGGGTCCGGGCCATCAGGGTCTCCTTGCCGAGATCGCGCCGCCACCCGCGGCGCCAGGGCCGGCCGGGAGACCCCCGGCCAGGAGCGGTCCGGTCTCGGGGACCACGCGTCCGCTCAGCCGGGCCGAATAGGCCATGTTGTGCGCGACGATCGACGAGGTGGGATCGGCCGCCAGCGCGCGGGCGTAGTAGCGGGCGCTGAGATCGAACCGCCCCAACTTGTCGTAGATCACCCCCTGGGCGTTGAGCACGCGCGCATCCGCCGGCGCGCGGACCGCCGCGACCTGCAGCACCTCCAGCGCCAGGGCGTAGTCGCGGACCCGGATGGCCTCGGCGGCCCGGGCGTACAACCGATTGACCACCGCGGCGGGGTCGGGCGGGACCAGGCCAGGGGCGGGGGCGGCTCGGACCTCGGCGACCTGAGGTCCCGGCCGGACCAGGTTCGCCACCCCGCGCCAGACCACGCAGCCACACAGGCCGGGGAGCAGGGCGCAACAGACAGTCGTCAACAGCAGGCGGCGCATGGTCAATGCCTCTTGAGGGCGGGAAGCAGGTTGTGGGCGACGTCCAGGCCGGCCGGCAGCAGCAGGGCCGTGACGATCACGGGGAGGATGCAGGCCACCAGCGGCAGGGTCAGCAGCACGGGGATGCGCATGGCCTTCTCCTCGCCGCGCAGGAACCGCCGCTCGCGCATTTCGGCCGAATAGGTGCGCAGGGTCTGGCCGATGCTGGCGCCCAGGCTGTCGGTCTGGATCATCAGGGCGGAAAAGGCGCGCAGGGCGTCGACATTGACCCGCTCGCTCATCCGCCGCAGGGCGTCGGGGCGGGACCGCCCCGCGCGCAGTTCCTGCGAGACGCGGCCGAACTCGAAGGCGATATCGCGATGCGAAGTGGTGATTTCCTGCGACACCCGCACGAAGGCCGCGTCGAAGCCCAGGCCCGCCTCGATGCAGACCACCATCAGGTCCAGGGCGTCGGGGAACTGGTTCTCCAGCCGCTCGCGCCGGCCGGCGGCGCGCAGGTCCACGAAGATCGCCGGCCCGACCAGGCCGACGCCGCACGCCACCAGGGTGGCCACGACCATCTGCAGCCCGGTGATCGGCGCCGAGGACAGCTTCTGCGAAACGAGCAGCAGAAGCGGCAGGCCCAGGGCCAGGCTCACGCGGATCAGGGCGTACCAGGCCGGCGCGGACGGCGCGGGAAAGCCGGCCTCGGCCAGGGTGCGGGCCAGGCGCGAGGGCTGGTCCTTCTTGGCCGCCGGCAGGCGGGCCTGCACCCAGAACAACAGGGGATTGGCCGACCGGACGGCCTTGAGCAGCCGCTCGTCCGGCCCGCCCCGAACCGCTGCCGGTCCGTCCTTCACCCGGCGGCGGATCAAGGCGCCTTGATCCAGGCGCCAGAGCAGGGCCAGCGCGCCGCTGACGACCGCCAGGAAGACCCCGACCTGCAGTCCAATGCTCAGCACGGCGTCCATGGCGTCCTCAATATCTGAAGGTGACGATCCGGCGGATCATCAGCTGGCCGACGCCGTAGAGCAGCGCGATGCCGGCGACGATCGGCCAGAAGGCGGGATCGGAAAACTTGCTGGTGTAGAATTCGGGGTGGAACAGGCTGACCGCCGAGACGCAGACCAGCGGCAGCAGGGACAGGATCAGGGCCGACATCCGTCCCTCGCTGGACAGGGAGCGGATGCGCTTGTTCAGCGAAGCCCGGCCGCGGATCACGGTGGCGAGGCCGGCCAGGATCTCGGCCAGGTTGCCGCCGGTCTCGGTCTGGATGGCGATGCTGACGGCGAAGAACGCGATGTCGGACGAACCCGTCCGGCGGGCCAGGCTGCGCAAGGCGTCCCGGAACTCGCCGCCATAGGTGGTCTCGTCCATCACCAGGCCGAACTCGCTGCCGATCGGATCGGGCATCTCCTGGGTCACCAGATTGACCGCCGAGATCACCGGATGGCCGGCCCGCAGCGCGCGGATCATGACGTCCAGCGCCAGGGGCAGCTGCTCCTCCAGCTTGGCCAGGCGCGAGGCGCGGCGACGCGCGATCCATAACGCCATGACCGCGAAGCACAGGCCCGTCGCGCCGAGACCGGCCATCAGGACCTGCGGAAAGGGCGAGGCGACCGGCGCGCCGCGCAGGAAGATCATCGCCAGCAGCCAGAGCGTGGCCGCCGCGCCGGCGGCCACGCCCAGCACCTGGACGGGTCCCATCGACAGTCCGGCCTGGCGGCAATAGAGCGCGGCCCGCGCGTGCAGGGCCGCGTAGGGCGTACGGCCGATCCAGCTGTCGCGCGGCTTGCGCACCAGGGTCTGGTAGACCTGTTCCTGCGACAGCCCGCCCGCCATCAGGGTCAGGCGGCGATTGACCCGCTGGGTCTTTTCGCGCGCGCCGAGGAAGAGGCCGATCAGGGTCTGGCCGGCCATGGCCACGGCCACGAAGGCCAGCACCAGCGTCATGGGAAAGAAGAAGCTGTCCATCACGTCACGCCGAGACCCGGCCCAGGGCGAACAGGTCGCAGGACAGGCTGATCCCCCGGGCGGCGAGCGCCTCCATGAAGCGGGGCCGCACGCCGGTGGCCTCGTACTGACCCAGCACCCGTCCGTCGCCGCCGCGCCCCACGCGACGGAAGCGGAAGATCTCCTGCATGCAGATGACGTCCTCCTCCATGCCCGAGATCTCGGCCACGGAGACGATGCGGCGCGTCCCGTCCTCCATGCGCTCGGCCTGGACCACGACGTGGATCGCCGAGGCGATCTGGCCGCGGATCGAGCGGGCGGGGATGTCCAGCCCGGCCATGCCGACCATCTGCTCGACACGCGACAGGGCGTCGCGCGGGGTGTTGGCGTGGACGGTGGTCATCGAGCCGTCGTGGCCGGTGTTCATCGCCTGCAGCATATCGAAGGCCTCGCCGGAGCGGACCTCGCCGACGATGATGCGGTCGGGGCGCATGCGCAGGGCGTTGCGGACCAGCTCGCGCTGCTGCACCTCGCCCTGCCCTTCGATATTGGCCGAGCGGGTTTCCAGGCGGCCGACGTGCGACTGCTGCAGCTGCAGCTCGGCGGAATCCTCGATGGTGATGATCCGCTCGTGGTCGTCCACATAGGCCGACAGGGCGTTGAGCAGGGTGGTCTTGCCCGAACCGGTGCCGCCGGAGATCAGCACGTTGCGACGCGCCTGGACCACCGCCTCGAGCACCAGCGCCATCTCCCGCGAGATGCTGCCCAGCTCGACCAGGCGGTCCATGGCCAGGGGCGTGCGGGCGAACTTGCGGATCGAGACCAGGGGTCCGTCCACCGCCAGCGGCGGGATGATGGCGTTGACCCGCGAGCCGTCGGCCAGGCGGGCGTCGACCATCGGCTGGCTCTCGTCGACCCGGCGGCCCACGGCGGCGACGATCTTGTTGATGATCCGCACCAGGTGGCGGGTGTCCTGGAAGCGGACATTGGTCCGCTGCAGGCGGCCGGCCCGCTCGACATAGACCACCTCGTGGGTATTGATCAGGATGTCGGTGATGGTGTCATCCTTGAGCAACGGCTCCAGCGGGCCCAGGCCCAGCAGCTCGTCGAGGATCTCCTCCACCAGCTGGTCGGTCTGGCTGGGGGTCAGCAGGCGCTTTTCCTCCACCAGCAGGTCGATCACCGCGCCGCGGATGTCCAGGCGCAGGGCGTCGCGCGGCGTGCGGTCCAGCAGGCTGAGATTGAGCAGGTCGATCAGCCGCTGGTGCAGCCGGACCTTCAGCCCCAGGGCGTCGTCGATCGGCGCGCCCTGCGGATAGGCGGCGGCCACGGCCGTGGCCTCGATATGTCGTGTTTCGTCACCCCAGAGCATGGCCTATCTCTCCATTCCGACGGCCGCCGCGACACGCGCCGGGGCCACCATGTCCGCCAGGCGGTTGATCGCCGCCTCGATCTTGCTGCCGCGCCGCACAGCGGCCAGGGACACGCCCTGGTCGATGGCCTGGTGCATCAGCCGGCGGTCCTCGGGGATGACCAGGTCGAAGGGCCGACCGATCGCCTGCTGGGCCGCCTTCAGCGACAGGCCGCCGGCGCCGTCGGGCTCGACCTGGTTGCAGATCAGCGTGACCGGCACGTCGTCCAGCCGCTGGGCGGACAGCATGTGCAGCTGCCGGCGGACCAGATGCACGTGCGGCACCGACAGCCGGGTGACCAGCAGGATGCGCTGCGACTGGCGCAGCAGGCGGTTGGTCCAGGCGGTCCAGACGGTCGGCGGATCGACCAGGGTGATCTCGAAGTCGCGGCGCAGGGCCGCCGTCAGCCCGTCGACCAGCGCCGGGTTCAGGCTCTCGACCGGCATCAGATCGCCGGGCGCGGCCAGCACGCTGACCCCGCTGCGATGCGCGGTCAGGGCCGAGGCGAAGGACATCTCCTCGATCGCCCCGCCCGCCGCCAGCACCTGGGCCACGGTGACCGGGTCGGGAATGTCGAGATAGAGGGCCGCCGCGCCCATCTGCAGGTCCAGGTCCGCCACGCAGACCCCGGCGGAAGCGGGATTGGCGGCCAGCCGCACGGCGGTCTGCACCGCCAGCGAGGTGGCGCCGACGCCCCCGCCGGCCTTGAGCAGGGTGATGATCTCGCCGCTGCGACGCTGGGCGCGACCGGTGTCGAGGCGGCAGAAGATCCGCTCCAGGGCGATGGCCAGGGCCGTGTCGGTGACCGGCGCCGGCAGCACGTCGGCCGCGCCCTGGTGGATCAGGCGGCGGGTCAGCTCCACGTCGGCGTCGCGCATCACCACCAGCACCTCGACCCGGCCGACACAGGCCGACAGCCGGGTGGCCAGGCGATCGATCGCGGCCGGATCGGCCGCGTCCAGGCCGACGATCAGCAGGTCGAAGGTCTGGGCGGCCCGCTCCGGCCAGGACGTGTCCAGCCCGCGGAACGTCACGGCCGGGAACATGGCCGACAGCATCGCCACGGGCGGATCGACGCCCAGCCCCGGCAGGCACAGCCCCACCCGCCACGCACATGGCCGCTGCGGCGGAGCCGGCTCCACCGCGGGGAGCTTGACCCGATTGAAGGGAAGCAGGCTCATGACAGGCTTTCTCCGCTGAGGGTCGAGGCCATGTTCGGCAGGGCGAAGGGTGTGACCCCCACGACCTGGAGGGCGGCGCTCTGGAAGGTCATGCCGGTGAGGCTGACCGTCACCAGGGGCTCCATGTCCGGGGCGAAGGGGTTCCCGACCTTGCCCAGGCCGACATGGCGATAGGTGATCACGACGTTGGCGGCGGTGATGTCGGGATCGTAGGACTGCATCTTGGCCAGCACCGCCGCGAAGGTCGTGGCGTCGAAGCCGCTGCCCGGGATCGTCGTGCCGGAGGTCTGGGTGCAGGACGAACTCGCCCCCGAGCAACTGAAAACCACGGGGGGGGTCGAAGGAACCGAACCGCCGCCAGCGATACCCTGGCTCAAACCGTCATAGCCGGCCATGGCGCTGGAGATCATCGGGCTGACGACCGCCAGGCGCACGCCTTCCCGGGTGGCGGCCTTGGCGGCGTTGATGGTCCAGGCCAGGCGCCCCATGTCGATGACGGCCAGCAGCATCGAGACGAACACCAGGCAGACCAGGCCGAACTCGACCGCCGCCGCGCCGCGTTCCTCGCGGGCCAGTCGACGAAGATGGCGGATCCGGATCATCACTCGGTCCACGCCTGCTGGGCGCTGACCGTGAAGCTGGTCAGCGACACCCCGGTGAGGGGACCAAAGGAGTCGATGTAGGGCGGCGAGGCGGTGACCTGGACGATCGGCACGCCGGTCATGTCCTCGTAGCGACCGCTGTAGGCCCCGCCGGTATTGCTGACGCAGGACACCGTGACCACGACGCTGGCGTTGCTGGTCCAGTTAGCGATCAGGGGCGATCCCGTGCCGTCGCCGACCCCGGTCCGGGCCACGTTCTGGACCTTGGTCGCATCGCCGGCGTTGGTGAGGCCCCCGCAGGTCATCGGCAGGCGGGCGGCGTAGCGGGCCGCGTCGCGCACCGCCGAGACGGCGATGTGGTAGTTCCAGAACAGCCGTCCCGCGCCGACGAAGGCGAAGCACAGCAGCGTCATGAACGGCAGGATCAGCGCGAACTCCACCGCCGCCGAGCCGCCGCAGCCGGCCAGCAGCCGGCGGAACAGGGGGATCGGGCGCCTAGTCATAGAGCCGCACCGAATAGAGCTTGGTCTCGGCCCCGACCGCCGAGACGTCGGTGGTGGCCCCGATGACCTCGCCATAGATCTTGTTGCTGACGGCCGGGGCGGTCAGGAACAGGTCGACAAAGGCGATGATGTGCACGGTCGAGCTGCCATGGACGTTGTCGGCGCGGCAGTTGGCGATCACCGCCGAGATCGTGCGGCGATCGGGCGCGACCTGGGCGCCGGTCTTGTTGCACTGGGGCGCGGCGTAGTCGTGCGAACCGCTGCTGGCCGTCTGGCCGTCGGAGAAGGCGCCGGCCGGCTTGGCGATCGAGCTGTTCAGCATCGCCAGCTCCCACTTGTAGACCTGGTAGCGGGTCGGGCTGGTCCCGCCGGCGGCGGGCGCGGGGCCGTAGGCCGCCCAGCCGGTCCCGCTCGATCCGGCGGGGACCTGGGGCGTGTAGGTCGTCGGATTGATGCCCGAATGGTTGGTGGCGAAATACTGGGCCGCGTTCCACACGCCGCTGCCCAGCACGCCGGTCTGGCCGCAATCGAGCGGGAAGCCCGTGCCGCTGGCGAGGGCCGCGGCGCTGGCGCAGGAATTGCTCGGCGCGGAGACCGAGGGCGAGCAGGCGCTGTTTCCGGCCCCCGTCTTGGCGCCGATCATGGTGTTCATGGCCGGCAGGAACAGCGGGTCGTTCTTGTTGCCCCCCGCCGACGACTGGTAGATGTCGAAGCGCACATTGAACCAGTCGTCGGCCGAGGCGATGTTGCCGGGCTGGGTCTGGGCCGTCGCGCCGAAGCACTCGGTCAGCGGCGGGCTGCGGCCCATGGCGTTCTTGACGTCGGCCGCGCCGGATCCCACCGACAGGAAGCCGAAATTGCCGGGACCCCAGGCCCCGTTGCCGCCGGGCGGCGGGGTCAGCAGGACGCTCTTGCCGATATAGGCGTCGCCGTCGAAGGTCAGGCTGGTGGCCTCGTTGGGATTGCACAGCAGCAGCGGCGGCACCTTGCAGATCGCCGTGCCGTAGCCCGCCACCGCCCGGGCCGTGGCGTTGAAGCCGCCGACGCCGCTCATCGCCCCGAACACCAGGCCCAGGGACCGGGGCGTCAGGCTGATGCGGATGAAGCTGGCGTTGGCGTCGCTGGTCGCGGCGACGTCGGGGTCGTGGGCGCTGAGGAAGGCGATGTCGCCGGCGCTGATCGCGACATTGCTCTCGAAGGCGTCGGCCAGCGCCCCGCGGTTGCTGACCAGGCTGCCCATGGCCGCGGTCTGGGCGCGGCCCATGGCCCCGCTGCTTCCGTCCAGTTGGCTGGCGCCGGCCAGGGCGGCCGCGTCGACCGCGCTTTCCAGTTCGGCCCGCAGCGCGTAGGCGCGGCTGACGTCGTAGGCCAGGCCCCCGATCGTCACCAGGCCGATCAGGGCGACCCCCGTGAGGGCCGCCACCGCGCCGGACTGGTCGTCAAGGAAACGTCGTGCAAGGGAGCGTCGAGCAAGGGAAAGGGACATGTCAGTTGGCGGAGCCTGGGCCCTTCGCCCCTCCCTTGGACTCGATGCTGGACGTGGCCGCCTGGGCGGGCTGGACGACCTGGTTCTTGCCGTAGCGGCTGGCGGCCAGGGCGGCGCGAACGCCGTCGTCCCCCGGTTGCCGGACCCGGTCGTAGCGGGCCTCCGGATCGGCGATCTGGGCGGCCAGATTGGCCCGCACGGTCGCTCCGAAGCCGGGCGAGAGGTCGCGTCGCGCATCGGCGCAACCGGCCAGGGCGACGACGGCGGCCAGGGCCGCCAGGGGGATCACTCTAGTGCAGGACATGGCCATAAGGTCCATCGACCCCTCCCTTGCCGGCGGCGCCGGTCAGCAGCACGCGGTCCTCGGGCGACAGAGCGCCCTGGCTCGCCTGGCCGCGGCCCAGCAGGAAAAGTTCAGTGTCGGACGGCGGGGTGAAGCCGTCCGCCGGGGTCGCCGTCCGTCCGCGGGTCGGCTTGACCAGGTGCGGGGTGACGACGATCACCAGTTCGGTCTGGTTGCGCTGGTAGCTCGTCGAGCGGAACAGCGCGCCCAGGATCGGCAGGTCGCCCAGCATCGGGAACTGACGCACCTGGTTCTGGTAGTCGTCGCGGATCAGGCCCGCGATCGTGAACGACTCCGCGTCGCGCAGCTCGACCGTGGTCTTGGCGCGGCGGACCTTGATGCCCGGGATGCGCAGGCCGTTGCTGACGAACGAGCTGTTGGGGTCGATGCTGGAGACCTCGGGATTGACCACCAGGTTGATCATGCCGTCCTGCAGCACAGTCGGGGTGAAGGCCAGTCCGATGCCGAACTGCTTGAACTCGACGGTGATCGTCGTCAGCCCGCCGCTCTGGTTCTGGGCCACGGGAACCGGGAACTCGCCGCCGGCCAGGAAGCTGGCCGTGTCGCCCGACATCGCCGTCAGGTTCGGCTCGGCCAGGGTCTTGACCAGGCCCTTGGTCTCCAGGGCGTCGAACAGGACGTTCAGGTCCACGTCGCCGGCGCGTAGGGGGAACTTCAGCAGGCCGAAGCTGTCGAGCACGCTGCTGATCACGCCGGTGTCGCCCGTGCCGATCTGGAAGTTGTGGTAGCCGGGCGCGGTCGGGTCGGCGGTGGCGACGTTCAGGCGCAGGGCCTTGGCCGTGGACCGCTCCATCTCGACGATGCGCACCGACAGGGTGACCTGCTGGGAGCCCTGCACCGACATCATGTTGACCACCTGGCCGGGCGCGAAGCTTTCGGCCAGGGCGGCGGCGCGGCCGGCGGCGGCCCCGCTGCTGATGGGCCCCGACAGCACGACCGACTGGTTGCTGGCCCCGACCACCAGGCCGTCCTCGCCGGGCATGGTGTCGTGCAGCCTCTGGCGCAGGCTGTCGACGTCGGCCGAGATCACCACGTTGGCGGCGGCCACCAGCTGGCGGCCCGGGCCGTAGGCGGTGAGCGTGGCCGAGCCCAGCTTCTTGCCCACTATATAGACCGAGGTGCGGGTCAGCGGCAGGACGTCGGCGGTCTCCGGGTTGGAGATCATCAGGTCGACATAGGGGGTGGGCAGCTCCAGCACCTGGGCCTTGCCGACCGGCACCGTGACCTCGACCTTGCGCAGGGCCGACGCCGACAGGGCGGCGGGTTGGGCCTGGGCCGAAGGCGGGATCGCCAGGGTGGAGGTGACGGCGAGCAGGGCGACGGCGGCGGCGACCCCGCGCAGCAGCACGATCTTGCGGTTCATCGACGAAGGTCCGATGGGGCGCGGCAGGGGCCGGCGCGGACAAAAGGGAAAGGGCGGGAGCGTGAGCGGAACCAGGGTCATGACCCCACCTCGTAGCCGGTGGTGACGACCCCCCGCGTGACCCGGACCTCGGTGGTGCGAGGCGCAGTGGGCACGGCGGCGCGAACGACGGGAGCCCTGACCCGGATGCTGGCCCGGACAGGAGCGGCCGCGGCGGCTCGTGGCGCGCCGCCTCGCGACAGGTCGGCCAGGGTGGTGAACTGGCGCGCCAACGGCGCTTGGTCCGAGATCTGCCGCAGGACCAGCGAGACCGCGCCGACCGCCTGGGCCAGGGTGATGGCCTGGGCCTGGTCGGGGGTGACCTCCACCGTGATGGCCTTGACCACCACCGGCTTGTCGGCCGACTGGTTGTCGGACTGGTCGACGCCGACGACGCGGACGTTCTCGGCCAGCACCTGGGTCAGGCTGGTTTCGGGCTGGTTGTTGTCCTGGCTGCGGGTCAGCAGCACGTCGACCCGATCGCCCGGCAGCACGAAGCCGCCGACGCCGGCCACGTCGTTGGCGCGCAGCGACACCGCCCGCATGCCTTCGGTCAGGGAACCGGACAGATTGGCTCGCCCGCCCGGACCCGAGATCCGGTCGGCCAGGATCGGTTCGTTGGCGGCGATGTCCTTGAGCACGATGCGCGCGCCGCCCTGGGCGGCCGCGGCGGCGGCCACGGTGGCGAAGGCGCCCGGCGGCACGGAATCGGCCGGATAACGGACCACCTTCAGGACGGCCGGCTGCAGCTTGAAGCCGCGCGTCAGCGGCTGGGCGGCGACCACGACGGGCGCCGAGGCGCTTTCGCGCACGGTTGGTCCGGCCTCTCGCGCGGCGACCATATAGACCCGCGCGGCCAACACCGCGCCCAGGCCGAGCGCCACGGCGCCCGCCAGGGAGATAACGGTTTTCGTTTGCATTGGGGGCAACCCCTCCCCAGGACGGCGACAGGCTTTCGCAAGCCCGTCGTCCGGAACCGGCGGCGCGGCGCTAAGGCCGCGCCGCCGAAGATCGGCGACTGGCTGTCAGCAGGTGGCGGCCGACGGATTGGCCACGCAATTGGCCGCGTCGGTGATCGCCACACCGATGTTGGTGCCCAGCAGGACGGCGGCCACCGCGATGGCGCTGCCGATGATCGCCAGGATCAAGGCGTACTCGGCCGCGGCCGCGCCTTCTTCTTCCCGGATAAAGTCATGCAGAATATTCATTTGACCCATCTCTCCTCTAGACCTACCCCGCGCCGCTTTTGTCGACCGAGATTAAAAGAAAGGGAAAACCCCTCTCGCAGTCATTAAAGGTCTTAAAGGATCGTTAAGTAAATACATCGAGGTTAGTAACAAGAATTACGTATCAATATGCAGGGCGCCTAGATAGTTTATATAATGGATTTTGAAATCAATATTACTAAATCCCCTAAACGACGAACTTATCAACTCCGGCGCACCCGAAAACTACTTTTGATAGACAATAGAAATAGGCACGTCAGGATTGAGTTTCAGATCGCCCGCGACGACACGCGGCGATCGAGCGCCATTCGGCGGCCAGGGATGCGCGCCTGGGTTCGCCATTTCGCGTCCGGGCCCGCTGCGGACCCGAGCTGAAGCCTCCTGCCGGACGACGTCGCGCCGGGCCGGGCTGTCATCCTTTGTCACAAACGCGATGCAGAGCCGAAAGGCGGCCTCGCCACTCTCGGACCCTGGCAAGGCGGCTCCCCGATGGAGCGGCCCCTGTTCGGGAGAACAAGGATGAGCAAGACCCGTACGGCTCTGTTGACCCTGACCGCCGTCGCCGGCCTGGCCGTCGGCGGCGCGGCGAGCGCCGAGACGACGCCCCTGCCGGCCCGGCAGACCGCCCTCGGGGCCGACCACTTCCACGCCCGCGCCCAGGTCATCGACGACCCGCTGGACGTCGAGACCGTGATCAGTTCCGAGCGCGGCTTCCAGACCGGCAAGGGCCTGTTCCGCGCGCCGGCCAACGACAACCACCTGCGCGCCGTCATCGACAAGCGCTCGGGGGCCACGCGCTTCGAGGTCCGCCAGGTCCTCACCTACATGGGTCCGGTCCGGGGCTATGGCGAAGTGGCCTACGAGACCGGCCAATGGCCCGTCCGCGCGCCGGTGACCAGGATCAAGGACAACGCCGGCTACTGCTTCGTGTTCGAGGCGCCCGAGCTGTGCCGCGAGGAGGTCGCCTTCGAGATCACCGAAAGCGAACTGCGCCGCGCCGCCGCCGCGCCGGGCGCCTGGAGCTTCAAGTTCAAGTCCGACGGCGGCGACGAGCACCGCACCGCCATCACCCATGCCGAGATCGAGGGCTTGCTGAAAGCCGTCGACGCCTACCGCCGCGCCCTGCCCGCCATCCAGGCGAAGGCCGAGACCGCGGCGGGCGGCTGAACCGCCCCCTCCCCCTGTTTTCCGGAGTTTGTTCCCGTATGAAAGTTCTCGCGTCCCTCGGCCTCGCGGCCGCTTGCCTGATGGCGTCTCCGGCCCTCGCCGGTCCGGCCGGCACCGGCCTGACCTTCACCGAGGAGGTGGCCAAGAAGGCCCTCCAGAAGCGCGCCGCCGGCGTCCAGGCCCCATCCAACCACCTCGCCCCGAAGGCCGGCGAGCCGTCGAAACCAGAGGCCGCCGCCAAGCAGGACGGCGCGACCGCGGACGCCCGTCGCGCCAGCTAGACCCGTCTCTCGAACAGCCGTCGAACGCCTGAAAGGGCTCAGGCTCCCCCTCGCGCGCTCCCCTGCCCACAAAGCGCGCGAGGGCCGCCGCCTCGCCGGGCGCCTCCGCCGACACGTTGGGCTCTCGGCTCGATGTGGGACGGAAATCGTCGGTTCCGGCCTTGTCCGCGCGGTCGCCGCGCCTAAGTACCCCGAGCATATGGATTATTCAGGCCACGGAACGATCGCCTTGCCGCGCGAGATGGCGACAGCGCCGTTGGCGCCGACCATTCTGATCGTCGAGGACGACCCCGCCCTGCGCACGCTTCTGATGCGGCTGCTCCGCGAGGAGGGTTTCCAGCCGCTCAGCGCCGGCCACGGGGCCGAGATGGCGCGGGTTCTCGAGACCAACACCGTCGACCTCATCCTGCTGGACGTCATGCTGCCCGGCAGCAACGGCTTCGACCTGTGCCGGGCCATCCGGCGCGAGAGCGAAGTGCCGATCGTCATGCTCAGCGCCCGCGACGACGAGACCGATCGCCTGATCGGCCTGGAACTCGGCGCCGACGACTATATCGGCAAGCCCTTCAGCAAGAAGGAGCTGATCGCCCGCATCCGCGCCATCCTGCGCCGGGCCCAGGGCGTGTCGCAGTCCAGCCAGCCGCGCGGCCACCAGCAGATGACCTTCGCCGGCTGGAGCCTGGATCCCGGGCGCCGCGAGCTGCTGTCGCCCGACGGGGCCTTCGTCGACCTGTCGGGGGCCGAGTTCGACCTGCTGCTGGCCTTCGTCAGTTCGCCCCAGCGGGTGATCGGCCGCGAGCGCCTGCTGGAAATGTCGCGCGCCCGCTTCTCGGACGCCTCGGACCGCAGCATCGACGTGCTGGTCAGCCGGCTTCGCCGGAAACTGGCCGTCACCGGCCAGGCCGAGGCCTTGCTGCGGACGGTGCGCGGCGTCGGCTACCTGTTCACGGCGGCGGTGGAGCGCCGATGAAGCCGTTGCGGCTGTGGCCGCAGCGCCTGGGCGGCCAGGTCACCCTGGTCCTGATGCTGGCCGTCGCCCTGGAGTTCATCGGCAGCTCGATCCTGTTCGAGAACAGCCGCATCTATCCCAATCGCGACAACCAGGTCCGGCGCGCCGCCGAGCAGCTGGTCACCGCCGAGAACATCCTGGAAAACACGCCGGTCGCGGAACGCTCCAAGCGCGCGGCGGCCCTGTCCAACCGCGTCAGCCGGCTCGTCTGGTCGTCCCAGTCCAGCCTGGTCGATCGTGAGCGCTCGGCCGAGCACAAGCTCAAGGACCAGTTCCGCGACGCCGAGCCCAGCCTGCGCGGCCGGGACCTGCACCTGAACGCGGAGCTTGACCACGCCCTGCCCCGCGACACCCACCTGAAGGTGGCGCTCAGGCTGCGCGACGGCACCTGGCTGACCCTGAAGACCAAGATCCGCGCCGCGCCCTGGGCGGTGCTGCTGAGCAGCGTCGGCTCGGCCTTCATCCTGGGCCTGGGCGTCATCGCCGCCGCCGCCCTGGTGCTGCGCAACCTCAGCCGTCCGTTGCGGGCCCTGGCCGAGGCCGCCGACAAGGTGGGCCAGGACGCCCATGTGCGGATCGGCGAAAGCGGGGCCGGCGACCTGAAGCTGGTGGCCAAGGCCTTCAACGCCATGCAGGATCGCATCGCCGGCCTGCTGCGGGCCCGCACCGAGGCCCTGGCCGCCGTCGGCCACGACCTGCGCACGCCGCTGGCCCGCCTGCGCCTGCGGGCCGGCTTCGTGACCGATCCCGAGGCGCGCGAGGCGCTGGAGGCCGATGTCGACGAGATGACGGCCATGCTCGACTCGCTGCTGGCCTATCTGGGCGGCCAGGAGGACCCCGAGCCGCCGCGCCGCACCGACCTGGCCGCCATCGCCATGACGGTGGTCGACGACGCCGTCGATCTTGGACGCCCCGCCGCCTATGCCGGCCTCGACCATGTGCCGGTCCAGGCCCGGCCGGTGTCGCTGAAGCGCGCGGTCAGCAACATCGTCGAGAACGCCCTGCACTACGGCGGCGAGGCCAGCCTGACCCTGTCCCGCGAGGGCGCCACGGCGGTGCTGGCGGTCGAGGACGCCGGCCCAGGCATCCCCGAGGCCGACCTCGCCGAGGTGCTACAGCCCTTCCATCGCCTGGACATCGCGCGGGCCCGCAACACCGCGGGCCTGGGCCTGGGCCTGACCATCGTCCAGCAGATCCTGCAGCGCGAAGGCGGGACGCTGGTCCTGAGGAACCGGCCCGAAGGCGGTCTCCGCGTCGAGCTGCGCCTGCCCGCGCTGTAGCGCGAGACATCCTTTGTCACAAAGCCGCTGCATCGCAGCAAAACCCGAAAACCACCTTCGTTCGGCGTCAGGCGATCCTCGCCATGACGCCCGCCGCGGCGCTTGCATCCCCCTTTTACTCGCGTCGCGGCGGTCAATCGACGGAGGTCCCTTGGAACCGTTTCTCGAACGCGCCGCCCTGTTCCGCGGCCAGGTCTTTCCCGCCCAGAGCGCCCTTTACGAACGCCTGGCCAGCCACGGCCAGAGCCCCAAGGCCCTGATGATCTCGTGCGCCGACTCGCGCGTCGTGCCCGAACTGATCACCCAGGCCAGCCCCGGCGACCTGTTCGTCTGCCGCAACGCCGGCAACATCGTGCCGCCGTTCTCCCAGGCCAATGGCGGCGTGTCGTCAGCGGTGGAGTACGCCGTCGTCGCCCTGGGCGTACGTGACATCGTCGTCTGCGGCCATTCGGACTGCGGGGCCATGAAGGCCTTCTCGCACCCCGAGGCGCTGGAGAAGATGCCCAATGTCGCCGCCTGGCTGCGCCACGCCCATGCGGCCCACAGCGTGGTCTGCTCGTGCTATCAGAACCTCGACGAGCACGGCCGGACGCGGGCCCTCTCGCTCGAGAACGTCGTCGTCCAGATCAACCACCTGCGCACCCACCCCTCGGTGGCCTCGGCCATCGCCAAGGGCGAGCTGACCCTGCACGGCTGGTTCTTCGAGATCGAGACCGGCCAGATCCAGGCCTATAACGGCGACACCGGCCAGTTCGAGCAGGTCTATGAAGGCGCCCCGCTGCCGGTCGCCCAGCGCCCGTCCCGCCGCATGGTCGCCGCCGACCACCTGGGCATCGCCGCCGAATGACCCAGGCCGCCATCACCTCCCCCAAGGAATCGCCGGGCGGCAAGCTCGGACTCCCGGCGATCCTGTCACGTGACTTCACCGCCTCGATCGTCGTCTTCCTGGTGGCCATGCCGCTGTGCATGGGCATCGCCGTCGCCTCCGGGGTCCCGGCCGAGCGCGGCCTGGTCACCGGGATCATCGGCGGGATCATCGTCGGCGCCCTGGCCGGCTCGCCCCTCCAGGTCAGCGGTCCCGCCGCCGGCCTGGCCGTCATCGTCTTCGAGATCGTCTCCAAGCACGGCCTTTCGATGCTGGGTCCGCTCCTGCTGGTGGCCGGCCTGATCCAGCTGGTCGCCGGCGCCTTGAAGCTGGGCCAATGGTTCCGGGCCATCTCCCCGGCCGTCGTCCACGGGATGCTGGCCGGCATCGGGGTGCTGATCGTCGCGGGCCAGTTCCACGTGCTGTTCGCCGACAAGCCCAAGGCCCACGGGCTGGAGAACCTGGCCGCCATCCCCGCCGCCCTGGGCGGCGTCTCCTTCTCCAGCCTCGGCGCGGTCGAGGCGGCCCTGGTGGTCGGTCTCGTCACCATCGGCTCGATCGTGGCGTGGGAGAAGTTCCGCCCCGCCAAGTTGAAGCTGGTTCCCGGCGCCTTGCTCGGCGTCCTGGCCGGGACGCTGGTCGCCGTGGGCTTCGGGCTCGACGTGCAGAAGATCGCCGTGCCGGAATCGATCGCCGCGGCCATCGCCCTGCCCGGCGCGGGCGACTTCGCCCGGATGGCCGACCCGATGCTGCTGCTGACCGCCCTCGCCGTGGCGTTCATCGCCTCGGCCGAGACCCTGCTGTCGGCGGCCGCCGTCGACCGTATGCACGACGGTCCGCGCACCAAGTACGACAAGGAGCTGTTCGCCCAGGGGGTCGGCAACATGCTCTGCGGCGCGGTCGGCGCCTTGCCGATGACCGGCGTGATCGTGCGCAGCTCGGCCAACGTCCAGGCCGGGGCCGTCTCGCGGCTGTCGACCATGCTGCACGGGGCCTGGATCCTGGCCTTCGTCGCCCTGCTGCCCTGGCTGCTGCGCCAGGTGCCCAGCGCCGCCCTGGCCGGGGTGCTGGTCGTCACCGGCTGGAAGCTGGTCAGCCTGGACCACGTCCGCCACCTGTTCGCCCGCTACGGCCTGTTGCCGGCGATGATCTGGGCGGCGACCTTCGTGATGGTGGTGGCCACCGACCTCCTGACCGGCGTGCTGGTCGGCATGGCCCTGACGCTGCTGGAACTGGTCCCCAACCTGCGGAAGATGCGCCTCCGTGTCGCCCAGCATGCGCTGAGCGAGACCGAGAGCGAAATCCGCCTGGAAGGCGCGGCGACCTTCGTCCAGCTGCCCAAGATCGCCAAGGTCCTGGACGCCGCGCCGAATGGCGGCCTTGTCCGTCTCGACACCCGGGCCCTCACCTGCCTGGACCACACCTGCGCCGAAGCCCTTGGCGATTGGCTGAAGGGCAAGGCCAGGGCCGGGGTGAAGGTCGAACTGCCCAGCCCCTGCGCGTTCGGCGACCGGCTCCGCGCCGCCGTCGCGCACTGATCCACGCCGCGCTCGGCCCAGGGACGCTTTCCGTCCCTGGGCCGCCTTTTCAAGAGATCCCGATGACCAAGGCCCAGGAACGCGCCGCCGAGATCGCCGCCCAGGTCCTCTGCGCCTATCTCAGCCGCAACGCCGTCCCGCCCGACGACCTGCCAAGCCTCGCGGCCCGCACCTACACGGCCCTCGAGGCGGTGCTGGCCTCCGCGCGCGGCGGAGCGCCGGTCATGCCGCCGACCCCGGAGGAGATCGCCGCCAGCGTCACCCGCGACGCCATTGTCAGCTTCGAGAACGGTCGACGCTATCGCTCGCTGCGCCGCCATCTGAAGCAGCAAGGCCTGACCGACGACCAGTATCGCGCCAAATGGGGGCTGCCGGACGACTATCCGCTGGTGGCGCGGAGCTTCTCGGATCTTCGCTCGAACGCCGCCCGCAGCCGGCGGCTTGGCGGCATGGCGGTCGCCACCGAATAGCGGGCGGGAAACCCGCCGCGCGTCCCGGCCGATGATCCGGCCCTACAGCAACTGCCCGCCCGAAATGTCGAAGGTCGTGCCGTTCGCCCACCCCATCTCGTCGGACAGGATCGCGGCGACCGCGCCGCCGATGTCGTCCGGCAGGCTGACGCGGCCCGGTGCGATGCCTTGCGCCAACCAGGCGTTCACGGTCTCGTTGTCGCGCACCGCGCCACCGCCGAAGTCGGTCGCGATGGCCCCGGGCGCGATCGCGTTCACGCGGATACGGCGCGCGCCAAGCTCGACCGCCATGAACCGGGTCAGCGCCTCGACCGCGGCCTTCGTCGCCGCATAGAGGCTGTAGCCGGGCAGCGTGAAGCGGTCGGCTACGAGAGCGCCTCGCAATTCAGTCGCGAATATCTGCGGCAGTTCGGCGCGCCGCCAGCGCGGGATGTCCGTCAGATCAGGCGGGCGATCGGCGGTCCGGCCATGGGCTGAGGCGGCGGCGGGCGCTCCTAGGCGCTGCGAACCACGCGTCCGCGCGTTCTTTCGAGCTTGGCCAGCAACCGATTGTAGGTCGATTGCCGTATCGGCCTTCCATCACGCAGGGATCGCCAGGTCGTTTCGCTCACGCCCAGCACCTCCTGCAGCCAGACCTTGGTCACGGCCGGCAGCGCACTGCGAAGGACCAGGACCTTCTCCTGATCGACGAGCACCATGTTCATGCAAACAGCTCCAAGAAATGCGCCGGTAGGCGTGGCCGCGGCGATCGGCGCCGCCCGCGAGAACTCCGAGCTTCAGGGACGCGCGCGCCAAGCCCGAACGACCCGAGCGACCACCGACGCCACGAAGAGGCCTGACCAGTTGGCGCAGAATGTCGCGCGCGCGGCATGAGTCCCCTGGTTTCCCTTGGCCTCCACGATGAAGGCCTCGCTACTCGCCGCTTCCGTGACGACGACGGAGAGCTTTGTAACTCCGTACGAAAACGTTTTCTATAACAATCGAAATTGGTCAGGCCTCTTTTTTGCGAACCGATGCCTGGAGCTTGCGAAACGCGGGATTCAGCGAGGGGGCGGGGCGGCCGACTGACGGGAAACCAGGCGATAGTCGAGCTTGCGTTCGTGGATCCGCGCGCGGAACCTCTTGTCGCCAAAGCCGGCGATCAGCATGTCCACCGCCGCCTCGGCCATCTCCGCGATGGGCTGGTGAACCGTCGTCAGCGGCGGCCAGGAGGTTTGCGCCGCCAGTGAATTGTCGAAACCGACGACCGAGATACGCTCCGGCACGCCGACCCCGTGCTTGGCCAATGCGGCGAGCGCGCCGATCGCCATCTCGTCGTTGCCGGCGAAGATGGCCGTCGGCGGCGCGTCCAGGGCCAGAAGCGTTTCGACCGCGCGGAAGCCCGACATGCCGAAGAAGTCGCCGCGGACGATCCAGTCGTCGGGAACCACGACGCCGCATTCCCGCATGGCGGCGAGGTAGCCCTCGCGTCGGCGCACGGCGGCGCGGTGGCCCGCGGGGCCGCCGATGAAGGCGATGCGGCGATGACCCATGTCCCAGAGCCGCAGGGTCTGCTCCCGGGCGGCCTCCTGGTCGTCGATCCAGACATAGGGCGAACGTTCCAGATCGCTGTTGGGCGCCAGGCGGATGTAGGGGACGCCCGCATCCTCGACGGCGGCCAGGAGACGAGGATCGTCACAGAGCGGCGGGGTCAGGACCAGGCCGTCGAAAGCGGCGTCCCGCAGGATTTCCCCCAGGGCTTCGGGCGTGATGACGCCTTGCGGGGTCTCGATCTGCTCGACGACGAGATGGTAACCGGCGCGGCGACAGGCGTTCATGGCGCCGAGCTGGACCTCTCCGACATAGTGGTAGCCGCCCAGGCGCAGAAACATGACGCCGATCAGGTAGCTGCGCCGCCCCGACAGCGCGCGCGCGGAGACGTTGGGCCGGTAGCCCAGGCGATCCACGATTTCGAGGACCCGGGCGCGGACCTCGGGCCCCGCCCCCTCCCCCCGATTGAGGACACGGGAGACCGTCGCGATCGACACGCCCGCTTCGCGCGCGATGTCGATGATCGTGACGCCCTTGTCCTTGCTTTTCCCCATCGCCCGACGTCTAGCAGGAATTGCCGCCAGGACGAGTCCCGGCCTGGCCCGCCGCACGCCCGCGACGACAAAAAAGGCGACGCGCCGTTCAGGCGCGTCGCCGGTCGCCGAGGCGACGAGGAGCCCAGGACAAGGGGGGAGAAATCCTGGGCGGAGGCGGGCGGGATCGGCCGCGCGAAGACCGGGCTAGAAGCCCATCCGCGCGCGGATGCCGACATAGCGCTTGGAGTTTCGCGGCAGCAGCTGCGCGACCGCCCCGGCGTTGGACGAGCCGGTGTAGCCGAGCGAGCTGGCGTAGTGCTGGTCGAACAGGTTGTTGACGAACAGCGCCACGCGGTAGTTGGCCTCGTCGCGGCCCGCCACGCCGATGCTGGCGTTGACCACGCCATAGGCCTTCTGGCGCGAGATCGGCGTGCCCAGGAGGTCGAGCATGACCGCGCTCTGATGGGTGTACTCGGCGGTCACGAAACCGTCGAAGGGCAGGCTCGGCAGCGCGACGTCATAGACGCCCGCCAGCGAGTACTTGAACTTCGGCGAGTTGGCCAAGGACTTGCCGGACAGGTCCTGGAAGTTGCTGCCCCCGACCGGACGGCACCCTTGGGCCAGGGTCTGGTTGGTGTAGCACGGCGCGTTGGCGAACTCGCGGATCGTCGCGTCGGTATAGGCGGCCGAGGCGTCGATGCGCAGGGCGCGAACCGGCTTGGCCGAGACCTCGACCTCGACGCCCTTGCTCCGCAGCGAGCCGACGTTGCTCAGCTGCGGCACGATGGTGCCGTCCGGCTGGGTGACGCCGCCCTGGGCCTGGAAGTCGGTGAAGTCGGTCAGGAAGCCGGTGACGTTGAGCTGGACGCGACTTTCCAGGATCCGGCTCTTCAGGCCCAGTTCGTAGGCCTTGCTGGTCTCGGGACGCACCGGCTTGGCCGCGCGCCCCGGATTGAAGCCCGTGCTGATGTCGAAGCCCTGTCCCTTGTAGCCGGTCGACAACGAGGCGTAGGCCATGACGTTGTCCGCCAGGTCCCGGCGCAGCGCCACCTTGTAGGTGACGTGGTCGTCCTTGGCCTTGCCCGAGCAGACCGACAGGCATGAGGCGTTGTTGGCCGGCGGGGTGGCGGTCGGCGTGCGGTTCAGGAAGGTCGCCTCGATGACCTCGTGATTGAAGCGCAGGCCGCCGTCGACGTGGGTCTTCTCGCCGACGTGGTAGGTCATCTGGGTGAAGGCGGCCATGGTCCTGGTGCCCGCCGTCGCCGCCCAGCTGGTCGCGGCGTTGGGACCGCGCGAGAACGAGCGGTCGGAATCGCCGTCGGCGTAGAACAGGGCGAACAGGTAGTCGAGCTTGCGCGCGCCGCTGGAGACCAGCCGCAGTTCCTGGGTGAAGTTCGTCGAGTGGAACGGGCCGCCGGCCGTGGAGCCGTTGGGCAGGATGCTCGTCGGGTCGGCCGTGTTCAGCAGCGTCGGCGTGCCCAGCGTGTCCAGGTCCTCCAGGAAGCGGAAGCGCCAGTCCTGGTAGCTGGTGATCGACACCAGGTTGGCGCCGCCAAGGTCCAGGCTGGCGCGGCCGTTCAGCATGGTCTGCTTGCTGGTGTTCTTCGGCTCGGTGTCCAGCCGGATCCTGTAGTTGCCGTCGCCCGGCGTGAGCCCGACGGCGGACAGGGCCAGCGGCGCGCCGAAGGCGCTGGCGCCCGGATTGATGCTGCGGAAGGTGCGAACCTGGCCGTCGGTCCGGGTGTTGGTGTGCGAGGCCGTCAGGGCGATGTTGAGATTGTCGGTCGGATCCAGCTCAAGACGCCCGCGGACGCCGTAGGAGCGGTCGCCGTTCAGCTTGTGCCCGGTGTTGAGGTTGCGGACATAGCCGTCGCGATCGCCGTAGAAGGCGTTGAGGCGAAAGCCCGCCTTGTCCGAGATCGGGCCCGAGATCATCCCTTCGACGCGCTTTTCGCCGTCGCTGGTCAGGGTTCCACCGACCGAGCCCGTCAGGGTCTTGGTCGGCTTCTGGGTGACGATGTTGATGACGCCGGCGGCGGCGTTCTTGCCGAACAGCGTGCCCTGCGGACCGCGGAGAACTTCCAGGCGGGCGATGTCGTTGAGGCCGGAGAAGGCCTGGGCCTGCTGCAGCAGCGCGACGTCGTCGACCACGACCGCGACGCTGGGCTCGATGCCGATGCTGAACGAGAACGTGCCGATCCCGCGCAGGTTGATGCTGTTGCCGGTGGCGTTGGTGTTTTCCGTGACCGTCAGGCTGGGCGAGACGCGGACCACATCGGTGACCTGGACGACGTTGCGCGCTTCCAGTTGCTCGCTGCTGACGGCGCTGACGGCGGCCGGCACGTCCTGCAGGTTCTGTTCGCGCTTTTGCGCGGTGACGACGATCTCGTCGAGCGCCACGGCCTGATTGGCCGGCTCCGGCGCGGTCTGGGCCCAAGCCTGGCCGGAAGCCGCGATCATGGCGGCGCTCGCCATCCAAAGAAGACGCCTGTTCATTTCCCCTCCTGTATCTTTTTTCGCGAGCGGTCTGTCCGGTCACGCTTGATCTGCCTGACCAATTCTTGGGGCTGGGACTTTAGCGTCAACCTCTTTTTGCCTGACAACTCGCCCGATCCGGACCACAATCAGCTGACGGCCGTTCCAGCGACGGCCTTGGCGAGCGCACGCAACACTGACGATGACCGGGAGATACGGAATGACGGCTCGCGCAAAGGGGAGCGCCGAAAGGGCGAGCCCCGCGGACGACGGCGGCGCGAGCGGGGACCGCATCTACCAGAGATTGGCCCGCCACGTTTTCGACGACCTGATCGCGGGACGCTACGAGATCGGCAGCCGCCTGCCCGCCGAGCGCGAGCTCTGCGCCGAGTACGGCGCCAGCCGCCCCGCGGTGCGCGAGGCGCTGATCGCGCTCGAGGTCCAGGGCTACATCGATATTCGCGTGGGATCGGGCGCCTATGTTCGGCGCCTGCCCGGCCGCGAAGACCACCCGGGCTTCGCGATCACGGCCTTCGAACTGACCGAGACGCGCCTGGCGTTCGAAGGCGAGGCCGCCGCCCTGGCCGCCAATCACATCACCGACGACGAGATCGCCCGGCTGGAAAGGCTGCTGGAAGACATGACGGCCGAAAACCTCCGCGCCAAGGTGACGGAGGACGCCGACCGGGCGTTCCACATGACCATCGCCCAGGCCACCCGCAACGCCGGGATCGTGCTGACGATCGAAGAGCTGTGGCGCCTGCGCTCGACATCGCCGGCCTGCGCCCTGCTTCACAACAAGGCCCGCAGCGCCAAGATCCGCCCCGTCGTCGCCGAACACCGCCGGATCGTCGAAGCGCTCAAGGCCCGGGACCCGCAAGCGGCGAGAGCCGCCATGCGCGCCCACCTCGCCGCCGTGATGGATCACCTGCTCTTCACCACCGAGGAGCTGGCGCTGGAGGAAGCGCGCAAGACCGCGGCCGGCGTGCGCGCGCGCTTCTCCACCATCGCCGAATAATCTGACTGACCAATTTTTTGAAATTGATCTGGCAGATTTAACCTAAGGCGCTAAGCTCGCCCCAACGCCTCCATCAGGTGGCGACCAGGGAGGGCTTGCCGATGAGACGACTGCTACTGGCCACGGCGATGGCGATCCTCGTCGCGCCGGCGATCGTCCGGGCCGAGTCGCCGGCCGCCCCGGTGCGCGCGGAGACCGCCCTGGCCGAGAACTGGCGCTTTCGCCAGGACGACGCGCTGAGCGGCGTCGAAAGCCCGAGCTTCGACGACCACGACTGGCGACGCGTCGCCGTGCCCCACACCTGGAACCGGGTGGGCCTCTACCTGCCCGGTCCGGTCGAGCGCACGCACACCGCCGAGACCATCAACAAGGCCCAGGGCGTAGGCTGGTACCGGCTGACGTTTTCCGCACCGAGGCTGGAGGGCCGGCGCGCCTACCTGCAGTTCGACGCGGCCAGTCGCGCCGCCAAGGTCTGGCTGAACGGCGTCTATCTGGGCGAACACCAGGGCGGCTTCTCGCGCTTCCGCCTCGACGCCACGGACGCCCTGCGCGGCGAGGGCCAGAACCTGCTGGTCGTGCGCACCGACAACAGCAAGCCCGCGCCCGGCTCCTCTACGGCCGACAACCTGCCCCTGACCGGCGACTTCTTCGTGCATGGCGGCCTCTACCGCCCCGTCAGCCTGGTTCTCACCAACGCCGCCCATTTCGACATGCTCGATTTCGGCGGCGCGGGCGTCTATGCGACCACCACCGCGCTATCGCCGGGCAAGGCCAGGATCCAGGTTCGCGCCAAACTCCGAAACGACATGGCCGCGGCGTTAGCCGCCCGCGTGGTGACCAGGCTCCATGACGCCACGGGCCGCGTGGCCGCCCAGGCCAGCGCCCCCGCGGCCCTCCCCGCCAAGGGCGCCCGCGAGGCGACCCTCACCCTGTCGCTGGCCGATCCGCATCTCTGGAACGGCGTGGCCGATCCGTACCTCTACCGACTGGAGACCGATCTGGTCGCCGCGAACGGCAAGGTGCTCGACCGGGTGACGACGCCCTTCGGCGTGCGCCAGATGGCGTTCGACCCCGACCGGGGCTTTCTGCTGAACGGGAAGCCCTATCGTCTGCACGGCGTCGGCTATCACCAGGACCGCGAGGGCAAGGGCTGGGCGATCAGCCCCGCCGACGTCGAGGACGACATGGCGATCCTGCGCGAAATGGGCGCCAACACCATCCGCCTGACCCACTACCAGCACGGCCAGGTCATCCACGACCTGGCGGACAAGTATGGCTTCGTGCTCTGGGACGAAATCCCGCTGGTCTCGGCCTGGACGCTCGGCGGCGCGCTCGAGCCGACCCCGGCCCTGGTCGAGAACGCGCGGCAGCAGCTCAAGGAACTGATCCGGCAGAACTACAATCACGCCTCGGTCGCCACCTGGGGCGTCGCCAACGAGGTCGATTTCGGCAACTCGTTCCCCGCCTTCCTGACCGGCTACAAGGACGGCAAGGCGCCGGATCCGATGCCGCTGCTGAAGTCGCTGAACGCCCTGGCCCACCAGGAAGACCCCGGGCGCCCCACGGCGCTGGCGACGTGCTGCGAAGGCCGGGTCTTCGCCGCCGGCGTCGATGTGCCGACCACCGCCGAGGCCGCCGACCTGGGCGGCGCCAACCGCTATTTCGGCTGGTATTTCGGCGCGCCCGACGACCTGGGCCCGCACCTGGACGCCCTGCGCGCCAAGCGCCCGCGCCAGCCCCTGTCGGTGACGGAATACGGCGCTGGCGGCGCGGTGACCCTCCACACCGACGACGTCCTGGGCGGCCCGATCGACTCCCGGGGCCGCACCCAGCCCGAGGAGTACGAGAGCCATATTCACGAGACCGCCTGGGCGGCCCTGTCGCGGCGTCCCTACCTGTGGGGCACGTGGCTGTGGAACGCCTTCGACTTCGCCACCACGATCCGTCACGAGGGCGACGCCGACGACATCAACACCAAGGGCCTGGTCACCTATGACCGCAGGATCCGCAAGGACGCCTGGTACTTCTACAAGGCCAACTGGGCGACGACGCCGACGGTGCACATCAATGGCCGGCGCTATGTCGACCGCGCCTATCCGGTCACCGACGTGCGGGTGTATTCGAACGGCGCGACGACCGAACTGACGCTGAACGGCCGCTCGCTGGGATCGCGCGGCGACTGCCCGCAACGGATCTGCGTCTGGCCGGCCGTGCGCCTGGCGCCGGGCGAAAACGTCCTGGTCGCCCGCGCCCGGTTCGGCGATCGGCCCGTCGAGGACCGCATCACCTGGAAGCGCCCGGCCGACGCAGCCGCGCCGTTCCGCATCGACGCCGGCGCCATCGTCGGCGCGGGCAAGGCCACGACCTTCGGCTCCGACGCCTTCTTCAAGGGCGGCGAGGCCCAGTCGGCCAATACCCCGGCCGACTACGGACGTCCCGCCGTACGGGCCCAGATCAGCGGAACCGACGAGATCGACGTGGCCGCCAGCTATCGCCAGGGCCGCTTCGCCTACGCGATCCCGGCCGCGCCGGGCCGCTACCGCGTGAGCCTGACCTTCGTCGAGCCCAAGCTGGCCAGCGGCGAGCGGCGCTTCGACGTCGTCGCCAGCGGCGCGCGGACGCTGGCGGACCTCGATGTTTCGGCCCAGGCCGGCGGTCCGCTGAAGGCGCTGAGCAAGACGTTCGAGGCCAGCGCCAGCGACCAGGGCCTGACGCTGGAATTCGTCCCCACCAAGGGCGAGGCGATCGTCTCGGCGATCGAGGTCACTCCCCTCCCCGCCGCCGAGCCATAGGCAGCCAAGACGTGTTGGGGGCGGGCACCATGCCCCCCCGGATCCGGCGTCGCCGGCATATCCACCCCGCCAGGGCCGCCAGGCGCCATCACGGCCCTGGCGCCGGGCGACGGCGCCTCCAAGCCGTACCCGGCCGCGGCGTCCGCCAAGGGACCTCACGCTCGAAGTTCCCGCTGGGTCATCCCGGTTGTCCCGGGCGGCGCCTGAGGTATGACCTTTGGATCCTGGAGGCGGTGGCGCATCCCTCCCCGCGACAAGGCCGGCGAGCGATATCCCCCGACATTCAATGCGGCGCGACCGGTTGAGCGAGACGTCGCGGTCGCCAAATTGCCTGACAACTTGCCAAGCCTCACCGGGTTACACTTATAGATCGACCGCAACGCCGCTGGTGTGGTCGCCCGCGTAGACCTCGAAGCGGTTGGCGATCCCGTAGCGATCGCGGACCGGCAGGGTGCGATAGTGCGTGTCGATATAGGCGACCAGATCCCTGGCGATGCAGGTCTCGAAATCACCCGCCGCTCGGGAACTCGAATACATCGAGCCGTTAGGGACGGTCTTGCTGTCGGGCAGCACGACGAAGACGTCGCGGTCGGCGCTCTCGCCTTCCAGATTGCCCGCGATGGCGATCGAATGGACCTTGATCTTCTGGACCACGGCCGACTTCGCGCCGGCCACGGGCGGCGGCGCGGGGGTCGCCACCTGGGCGCGGGCGCCGACCGGCGCGGCGCCACGGCCTGGCTTGGGTCGGGACGCCCGGGAGCCCCTTCGAACGCCGCCGGGCCGACCGGTCGAGAAAAGAGGCGCCCGGGGGAAGGAGGGAGGGCGGTCTTAGACCCAGCGGTCGCAAGCAACCTTAGGAAAATCTGTACGACAGATTTCCGAGATTAACATGGCGAGGGTTACAAAAAGGACGGCCCGACGAAGGCAGCCAATTTCGAGGGCGATTTCCTACCCCCCCGCTCCACCGAAGCGAACGCGGCGCCCCTGCAGGACGTCGTATCGCTGTCGGCCTTGCTTAAGAAGATTGGCGAGGCTGGACATAGGCGCGATGGCATCGACGTGCTCAGCCATCCTTCTCAGGAAATCGCCGCTCTAGTCGCCGAATGGGTTGAGTTGGCGGCTGATCTTTTGGCCGAACCCCTCGCTCATCTTAGCTGCGTGATAGACCCCGAGGCGCTATTGATCGGGGGGCGCCTGCCCAATTGGATCATAGACGATCTGGTCGAGGCGCTCAGTCGCGGTCTGAGTCAAACCACCACACTGTCGGCTCCGACGCGCGTATTACGAGCCGCTACCGCGAACGACGGCCCCGCGATCGGGGCGGCCATCCTGCCGTTCATCGATCAGTTTCTGCCGTCCAGGGCCACGCTGATGACCACAGGTGAAAGTTGGAGCCGCTAGACGCAACGGCGCCTTTTCGGCTTCCGCCTGGGTGGCTCGATCCCGAGAGAGCCTGATTCTGTCGGTTCGTTGCGGTAGGTTTTGGAGAACGCCCGCTATGGGCCACGGCCGTTCAATGATGGGTCGCTTCTGCCAAGGAGCCCAGCCAATCACGAACGCCCCTTTCACGAAATTCCAGCATGCAGGGCGCCAAGCCTCACCCCGCCGCTGAGCGGCAGTTCTTGTCGATGAACTGCTGATGACCGGGGAGGCCATTCACTCGATCCTGGATGCTGGTGCGAACCTTGGCCAACCGCAGCTTCAGCTCGTCCTCCGACAGCAGGTCCGCCACCGGGTGGTGATCGATGGGCGTCAGGCCCTGGCCCACCAGCACCGCGAACCAGCTTTGTTCCTTGAACAGTTCATGGTGCACAACCATCGCCTCCCCGCGCGTGCGGAAAATCTCCAGCCGCGTCGCCAGGCTGTCGGGGATGCTCATCGATTTGCAGTAGCGCCAGAAGGGCGTGTCCTCGCGCTCGGTGATCTTGTAGTGGGCGATCAGGAAGTCACGGATATTGACGTAGTCGGCTTCCATCTCCGCGTTGTAGCGGTCGGTGATCAGCGGGTTGAAACCGCCCTTGGGAAACATCGCCAGCAGCTTGGAGATGCCCACCTGCACCAGGTGGATGCTGGTGCTTTCCAGGGGCTCCATGAAGCCGCTCGCCAGGCCCAGGGCGACGCAGTTGCCGATCCACGACTTGCGGCGGCGGCCCGTGACGAAACGCAGGATGCGCGGCTCGGCCAGGGGCGCGCCGTCCAGCCGGGTCATCAACAGCCGGGCGGCCTCGTCCTCGCTGATGAACCGATCGCAGAACACGTAGCCGTTGCCGGTGCGGTGCTGCAGCGGGATGCGCCACTGCCAGCCCGCTTCGCGGGCGGTGGCGCGGGTGTAGGGGACGGGGTCCTCGACCTTGGCGCAGGGCACGGCGGCGGCGCGATTGACCGGCAGCCAGTGGCTCCAGTCCTCGTAGCCGGCCTTCAGCGTCTCCTCGATCAGCAAGCCCCGAAAGCCCGAGCAGTCGATGAACAGGTCGCCGCGGATCGTCTGGCCATCCTTCAGGAGCAGGCTCTCGATCAGGCCGCTCTGGCCGTTCCGCTCGACCTTGACGACCTGCCCTTCGGTCCGGCGGGCTCCGCGCTTCTCGGCGTAGCGGCGCAGATAGGCGGCATAGAGGCTGGCGTCGAACTGGAAGGCGTAGTTGATGTTGGGCAGGCCAGGGGAGCGGCCGTCGCCGGTGCGCCCGAACTTTCCCTGGCGGGCGGCCTCGGTCTCGGCGTTGAAGCGGCCATGGTCGGTTCCACCGCCCGCCTGCATCCAGCGCAGCCAGTAGTGGTTGAAGTTGATCCCGTCCATGTCCACGCCGAACTGGCCGAACGGGTGGAAGTAGCTGTGACCCTCGCGGCGCCAGCCGGCGAACTCGATGCCCAGCTTGAACGTGGCGTTGGTCTCGCGGACAAATTCGTTTTCGTCGATGCCGAGCACGCTGTTGAACATCGTGATCATCGGGATCGTGGCCTCGCCGACCCCCACCGTCCCGATCAGTTCGGATTCGACCAGGGTGATCGTATAGGCCTGGGTTCCCATCACCTTGGACAGGGCGGCCGCGGCCATCCAGCCCGCCGTGCCGCCGCCGACGATGACGATGTCTCGAATACGTACGGGCGGCGTCGGGAGGCTAGACATCGGGCGACCTTCAGAACGAGGCGGATGAGGGCGGGGGCGCGAACAGTTCCAACTGGGCCTCGATGGACGGCATCTCGCGCACCTCCGCGGCGATGAAGCCCAGCATGCGCTGGAAGCTCTGGATCTGCTCCTCCCTCGGCATGGCGTCGGCCTGGGGGTCGTGGCCTCGGGGGATCAGGCCGTGGCCGATCAGGATCGAGATCCAGTTCTCCTCCTGGAACGTCTCGTCCTCGTAGAGCGCCACCGCGCCCCGGGCGGAGAACAGGTCCAGCTTGTAGGCCAGGCCCGGCGGCGGCTCGGCGGCCCGCGCCCCGTCCCAGAACGATTCGTCGAGGCGCTCGTTGAGCCGGTAGTGGGCGATCTGGAAGTCGCGCAGGTTCCGGGCGTGGGACAGCACGGCCTCGTTGTAGGGATGGGCCTCGAGCAGGTTGTCGGCGTCCACCGGGAAAAGGGTGATCAGGTGCGAGATCCCCAGGTGGATCATGTGCAACGGCGCGGCGTCCAGCGGCTCCAGGCAAGCGGCGGCCTCTCCGATGGCGACGCAGTTGCCGGTCCAGGGCGCGGCCCGGCAGCCGGCGGCGAACGGGCTGACCACCGCGTCGCCCAACGCCATGCCGGCCAGCACCGAGGCGGTCCGCGCCATCTCCTCGTCGGAGATGCGCCGCGAGTCGTAGGCCGCGACAACCGGCGTGCGGTCCTGCAGCGGGAACATCCCCATCCAGCCGGCGCCGAAGGCCGAGATCCGGCTCATCGCCGGCAGCGGCTTCAGGCGCGGGCCCGAGGCGGCCAGGACCCGGTCGCAGGGAAACCAGGACGACCAGGATTCGAATGGGACCTCCAGCGCCTGGCCGGCCAGCACCGCGTCGGGGCCCGAGGCGTCGACGAACAGGTCCGCGGCGACGCTCGCCCCGCCGTTCAGGGTGACCGAGGCGACGCCGGCGGGGGAGCGCGCCACGCGATCCAGCGTTCCGGCCACGCGCTGCGCCCCGGCCGCCATCGCCTTGTGGCGCAGCAGCCGGACGTAGGACTGCGCGTCCAGGTGATAGCCGTTGCGCGCCTTGGAGAAGCTGTCGGTGGCGTCGTTGTGGACGATGAACCTGCCGTGCTTGGCGGCCGCGGCGCCCAGCGAGAAGTCCTCCAGCGCCACGTTCAACCCTTCGGCGCGGGCTTTCAGCCAGTAGTGAAGGAAAGGGACCTGGCGCAGGGCCGCGCCCTGACTGTCATAGGCGTGGACGAACGGCGGGCGCGAACGCGACCAGTTGGCGAATTGCTGACCCAGGGCGTAGACGCCTGAACAGGCGGCCAGCACCTCGGACTCGTCGAGACCCAGCAGCCGGTGGAGCCCCTCCAGGGCCGGCAGGGCGATCACCGCGTCGACGGCCCGCAGGGCGGAGGGCAGTTCGACGACCGTGACGCTGACGCCTTGGCGGCCGAAAGCGCGCTGCAGGGCCAGGGCGGTCAACCAGGCGGAGACGTCGCGGCCGACCACGGCGACGCTGCGGATCGGCCGGCTCACGACGCGACGCCTTCCCGCAGGCGGACCGCGGCGGGCGAGGCGCAATAGTCGTCCACGAAGGCGGCATGATCGCTCATGCTCCGGGCGGCCAGCGCGACGCTGTCGCGCAGCGCGTCCATCTCGGCGACGATCCGCTCATAGGGCAGGTTGTCGACCAGCGGGTCGTAGTGGACCGGGCGCAAGCCCTGGCCGACAAACACCGACAGCCAGCTGGGCGGGGCGAACAGCCCCTGGCCGTACTTGTGGATGTGGCCCCGGTGCTGGAACAACCTCATCCGCCGACGCAGCGACTCCGGTACGTCCATCTCGCGGCAATAGGTCCAGAGGGGCGCGTCGTCACGGGTATTGGCGTGGTAGTGCAGGATCAGGAAATCGCGCACCCGCTCGTACTCCACGTCGACCAGCCGGTTGAACTCCTCGACCAGCGCCGGGTCTATGGTCCTGGCGGGCATCAGCTTGAGCAGGTTGGTGATGGCGACCTGGATCAGGTAGATGCTGGTGCTCTCCAGCGGCTCCAGGAAGCCGCTGGCCAGGCCCACGGCGACGCAGTTGCGATGCCAGGACTTCTCCCGCCGGCCGGCCTGGAAGCGCAGCGGCCGTGGATCGTCCAGCGCCGCCCCGTCCAGGTTGGCGAGCAAGGTCGCCGCCGCCTCGTCGTCGCTGATGAAGCGGCTGGAATAGACGTAGCCGTTGCCGGTGCGATGCTGCAGCGGGATGCGCCATTGCCAGCCGGCCTCGCGGGCGGTGGAGCGGGTGTAGGGCGTCAGCGGGCCGGTGCGCTCGCAAGGCACGGCCAGGGCCCGGTCGCAGGGCAGCCACGGCGTCCAGTCCTCGTAGCCCACCTCCAGCGCCTTGCCCATCAGCAGCGACCGGAAGCCCGAACAGTCGATGAACAGGTCGCCCTCGATCACCTCGCCCGAGTTCAGGGTGATCGCGGCGATATGACCGTCCTGGGCGCGCAAGGTGACGTCCACGACCCTGCCCTCGGTGCGACGCAGGCCCCGGGCTTCCGAGAACTCCCGCAGGAAGCCCGCATAGAGGTTGGCGTCGAAATGATAGGCGTAGGCGAAGGTCGAGTTGATCCCGCCTTCGTCGGTGGTGGGGAAGTCGAAGCGGTTGAGGCGGCTTGCGACGATCGGCAGGCAGAAGTCCTCGATATCGTCGGTGCGGCCGCCTTGGCGGGCCTTGGTCCAGTACTGATAGAACGGCACGCCGCCCATCGGCTTGCCGTGCACGCCGAAGGGATGGATGTAGGACGAGCCCTTGAAGCCCCAGTCCACGAACTCGATGCCGAGTTTGAACGTGGCGTTGGTCTTGCGCATGAAGTCGGCTTCGATGACGCCGATATATTCGTTGAATTCCTTGATCTGCGGCAGGGTGGCTTCGCCCACGCCGACGATGCCGATCTCGTCGGACTCCACCAGCCGGACCTCGCAGACGCCAGGGCGGACCGCGCCGACCAGGGCCGCCGCGCACATCCAGCCGGCCGTCCCGCCACCGACGATCACCACCCTCAGAGGTGCTGGCATCAAGAAAACTCCGATCCTCGCCGCCGCCGCTCGGACGCCGGAGGATTTCCGATTCGAGAGCCCACCGACCGACGCGGGCGGATGATCGAGCGCGCGATCGGCATTGTCAAAAAAATCGGGGCGCCGGTTCCGACGCCCCGAGGGGAGGGAATGCGCCGCGATCGCTCGCGGCGCACCCAGTGCCAAGGCTAGTATTTCAGGCGCACGCCCATCTGGATGCGACGGTCGTTCTTGAACCAGGCGTTGGGCGTGAGCTTCCCGCCCTTGTCGTAGTCGGTGACCTGCTGACGAAGCACCGTCTCCGTGGCCAGCAGGTTGCTGCCCTGGAGGCTGATCTCGGCGTTGTCGTTCACCTTGTAGCGGATCGAGGCGTCCAGGAAGCCGGCCGCGTCCTGCCAGACCGGGAAGGCCACGCAGCAGTCCACCGCCGTCACCAGGTACTCGGAGCGCCAGTTGTAGGCGGCGCGCGCCGCCCACGGACCCTTCTCGTACATCAGGACCACGTTGTAGGCGTGCTCCGACAGGCCTTCCAGCGAATCGACCTTGATGCTGTCGGCGACCGCCTGCAGCCCCCCGCCGCCGGTGCCGCCGCCGCCGTCGCCGGAGACGGGGGTGATGTTGGTGTTCACGATGCCCTTGTTCTTCACATAGGTGTAGTTGGCCTGGATCCCCAGACCGTTGAACGGCGCGGGCAGGAAGTCGAAATAGCGCTGGTAGGCCAGTTCGACGCCCTGGATCTTGGCGCCCTTGCCGTTGACCGGTTCATTCACCTCGACGGTGCGGGTCACGCCGTTGCTGGTGAAGGTCTCGTTGAACGTCCCGAATTGAATGTAGTCATGGAACTGTTTGTGGAAGACGGCGACCGACAACGAGCCGACGTCGGCGAAGTAATGCTCCAGCGACAGATCATACTGATCGGCCGTGATCGGCTTCAGGCGCGGATTCTGCGAGCTGGCCGTGTAGCGCGGCGCGACCCCGGTGATGACTCCGGCCGAATTGCGCTGCCAGCGCGGATCGCCGGGATTGTCGACGCTGGGCAGGTTGATGCTGATCGACCGGTAGTTCTTCAGGTTGCCCATGTCGGGGCGGGCCATCGAACGTGAGGCGGCGAAGCGCAGCAGCCATTTGTCGTTGATGTCGAACTTGAAGTTGAAGCTCGGCAACCAGTTTTCGTGCTTGGTCGAGATCGTGCTCGGGGTCGTGGCTCCCGAGTTGAACGCCCGATCCTCGGCCGAAATATAGCAGCCGATGGTCTGGGTGATCTCGGGGGTCGGCTGTCCGGGCTGGGGCGCGCCCCGCGGTTCGCAGACCAGCTGGCTGGCGTTCAGGGTCACGGGGAAGGCCGTCGATCCCTTGCTTTCCACCGTCGTCTCGACATAGCGGACGCCGAGGTTGCCCGAATAGGTGTGGCCAAACAGCGTGCCGCCGCGGCCGCCGAACTTCAGCATGGCGTAGGCGGCCTTGCTCTCCTCGGAGACGTTGAGGATTTCGGACGGCAGGAAGCAGTTGGTCTCCGCCGCGCGGCGTCCCTTGCCCGAGCACAGCGCGTTCCAGTCGCCCACGCCGGTCGAGGCCGAACCCAGCGCCTGCTGCATGCCGGCGTGGTCCTTCAGCTTGTCCATGTTGAAGAACACGAACTCCTGGGGCGTCAGCAGGCCGCCGCCGAAGAAGTCGTTGCTGAACCGGCGGGTGTCGCTGAGGCCGCGCTGATAGCCGGTGAAGGTGCCGCCCGCGCCGTTCGGCGCCGGAGCATAGCTGTCGATGTTGTACCAGGCGGCGTTGTTGCTCCAGGTGTTGGCGATGTTGCCCCAGTTGTAGCTGCCCCAGCGCACGGTCTGGTCGCGGTCGGCGTAGCGCACGCCCACCTTGATCGAATCCAGCCAGTCCGACTCGAACAGGTACTGGACGTCGAGCCGCGTCGCGAACTCGTCGCCCTCGGACTTCTCGATATGGTCCTGGACGTAGTTGTAGCGATAAGCGTTCGGGTTCAGCAGCCCGCCGGGCGCCAGGTTGATGTTGGTGCCGGGCAGCAGGGTCAGCTTGGGGTGGTCGCCGGTGGCGTCCAGGCCGATATTGGCGAACGATTGCTGGCCCACGCCGATGTCGTAGTTGTCGACGGTGGCTTCGACCTTCTGGACGTCGAAGTTGAAGCGCCACTTTTCAGTGGGGTTCCATTTCAGGTTGAAGCCGAGATCCTCGGTGATGTTGGTGCCGACATTGTATCGGGTGTCGGTCGTGAAGTCGCCGCCGCGCCGGGCCGGCGTACAACCGTTCCAGCCGTAGCAGGCCTCGACCATCTGCTGACCCGAACTGTTCCGGGCGACCTGCGCCGATCCGGCGTTGTCCGCGCCCCACCAGCCGATATCCGAGGTCATCACCCCGCTCTGGAAGTTGCCCTGGTCGTCGAAGGTGAAGTCCGGGGTGCCGGGGGCGGGCTGCGGAATCAGCAGGCTGCCCGGGGTCACGTGGAACGAGGTGGGCAAGGCGAACAGGCTGAACGGGCTGGCCCCGATCACATATTCTTCCCACTCGTTCTTGTACTTGGATCGGTTGTACTGGAGCGTGGCCAGGAACTTGTGGTCATGGTCCTGCCACTGGGCCGCGAAGGCCGCGCCGTTGCGGGTGCGGTCATAGGTATTGTCGCGATAGGCGACGCTGGAGGGAATGTATTTCAGGCCCTTACCCGAATAGATTCCCTCGTCGAAGATGGCGGTCCGACCGTACTGGATGCCTTCGGAATTGGTGATCACCTGGGAATAGGCGTAGTTGGCCATCAGGCCGAACTCGCCGATCTTGGTGTCCCAGCGGTCGCTCCAGATGCCCGAGACGCTCGGCGTGACGCGGTCGGCCAGGTCGCCGTAGGTGGCGTCGACCGACAGGGCGAACAGCCGCCCCTTGGAGTCGAACGGCGTGCGAGTGCGCAGATTGATCGTACCGGCGATGCCGCCCTCGATCAGTTCGGCGGTCTGGTTCTTGTAGGCGTCGACGCCCGCCATCAGCTCGGGCGAGATGTCGCCCCAGCCCAGACCGCGCGACGAGTTGGCCGTGAAGCTGTCGCGGCCGTTGAACTCCGACCGCACCTGCGGCAGGCCGCGGACGATGACGCCCGAGGGTTCGGCAGAGAAGTGGGCGGTGTCGGCGGTGGCGGCGAAGCGGTTGACGGTGATGCCGGCCACGCGCTGCAGGGCCTCGGCCACCGACTTGTCGGGGAAGGCGCCGATGTCGCTGGCGGTGATCGAGTCGACGACGGTATCGGCGTCGCGCTTGAGCTGTTGCGCCGATTTCAGCGCCTGGCGGACGCCGGTGACGACCACTTCGGTGACCGTGGTGTCATCCGCGACCGTGGCCTGGGCTTCCTGGCCCGGCGCGGCGGCCTGGGCGAAGGCGACGGTCGGCGCCAGGCCGAACGTGACCGCTCCCAGCGCCAGGGCGGAGGCGCCGTAGCGCATCGCCTGTCGCGCGGACGCGCGCTTGAACCTTGTTTTCTTCATTCCCTCTCTCCTCCCACAGAGACCATTTTTCAACGCCAGGGCGCGGTCATTCTTCATCGCGACCTATGATGGTCGCTTTTTCAATCTGAAAGGGCTGGCGTCGCGATGGCCGACGAAGTCGGATCGATCCGTTGTTCCCGCCCCAGGATCACGCGTTTGCCCGCGCGATTTTCGATAACCCCTCAAGCCCCGCCGTTCGGACAGCGCTGTCTCAACACGCTTACCTACGTACGCTGTCCCGACAGCTACGTTACGACATCGTAATGGAAGCGCAATGGGAATTAAATAAAACAAATTGCAGAAAGCGTTGTCAGGCCCTGAAAGGCCAGGCCCGCCGGATGGTCTGCGTCCTTTGGCCGCGCTATCGTCGGCGCGATCAACCCAGAGACCGAAGTCCTGATGACCATCCCCACACAGATCCCCGAATTGGACAACGTCACGCCGGAGCGCTTCCGGGACGAGGTCGTGCCGGCCGCGCGGCCGGTGGTCATGCGCGGCCTGGTGGGCGACTGGCCGGTGGTGGCCGCCGGGCGGACCTCGCCCGCGGCCATCTGCGACTACCTGCGCCGGTTCGACCAGGGCCAACAGATCAAGACCGTCTCGGGGCCGCCGCGGATCAATGGCCGGTTCTTCTATAATGACGACCTGAGCGGCTTCAATTTTCAGCAGCAGCCGGCGCGGGTATCGACCGTGCTGGACTTCCTGCTGGACCATCTGGACGACGAACGTCCGCCGGCTCTCGCCGCCCAGTCGATCACCTCGCGCGACAACCTGCCTGGGTTCTCGGCCGAGAACCGTCTGGGGCTCGTGGCCGACACGGTCGATCCGCGACTGTGGATCGGCAACGCCGTCACCGTTGCGACCCACTACGATCCAGCCGAGAACATCGCGTGCGTGGTGGCGGGCCGGCGGGAGTTCACGCTGTTCCCGCCGGAGCAGATCAGCAACCTCTATGTCGGCCCCATGGAGATGACGCCCGCCGGGGCGACCATCAGCCTGGTGGCGCTGGACGAGACCGACCCCGAACTCCACCCGCGGTTCGCCGCCGCCCGCGCCGCGTCCATGACCGCCGAGCTCGAGCCCGGCGACGCGATCTACATCCCCTATCTCTGGTGGCACCACGTCCGTTCGCTGGAGCCGATCAATGTACTGGTCAACTACTGGTGGACGCCGCCCTCGGCGGTCTATGGCGCGCCGCGCGACGCGATGATGCACGCGATCCTGGCGATCAAGGCGCTTCCGCCCGCCCATCGCCAGGCGTGGCAGGCGGTATTCTCTCATTATGTCTTCCAGGCCCAGGGCGACCCCGGCGAGCATCTGCCGCCCAAGAGCCGAGGGGTGCTTGGTCCGATCGGTCCGGAGCAGGCGCGCAGTCTCCGCGCAAGCCTCGCTCGAGCGCTCTCGCGTCCCTGAAAGGGCCGCCAAACAGGGCCGATGTCGACGCCGTCATTGCCGCCGACCCCGGTAGCGAGATCAAGCCTGGGCTACGCCCAGATTCCGTGGACTTCCTATCGCTTGCGGCCGACCTCATGCTCGCCGCGCGGCTTCCCTTGGACACAAGAGGCGAAGGATGGCCGACCAACCGTCCGCGTGATCAGCGCCGAAGAGAGTTTGCAAGACCCGCCGACTGGCCTTCGGACAAACCCCAAGGCCTCTCCATGGACGAGGCCGCCCCCGTCTGCGCGCCGTTCGTCGCCGCCTGGTCGGCAATCGTCACGGTCGGCCGGCTCGCGGCCGCGGAGACCCTGCTGGTGACCGGCGTCCTGAACGCGGTCGGCCAGGCGGCGACCAGTCTGCGATTCTGGAAGTTCGCGATTCTAAACCGAAATGGCGCGCCCGGAACGATTCGAACGTCCGACCCTCAGATTCGTAGCCCTGCTACAAGCATAGCGATATCAGAGACTTGTTTGGCGACACCTGTAACCAAACAACATAGGGCCAGCACCCGCCCCCACGAGTTACGGTCCGCTTTCAGTAGCCGTATATTGTGAGAGCGCCTTCTTGCCGGACCTGGTCATGGATCCATTCGGCCAACCTCAGCAGAAACGGCACGACAGCTTTCTTGCCTTCAAATCCGTTCAGCTGATCGAGAAACATGCCAGCGTCCGTTTCGACGCCACTATCCAAATCTACGGAATGGACCCACGCGATATCTGAACCGGCCAATTTGCCGCCGGCCTCGAGTCTCTCCGCCATAAGCGTGAGCTCGCCGATCACCTCACGCCAAATGTCCGCGCTGAATTCGGCGATGCCCCATCGAGTGTCGGGGTGATAGCCGGGTGCAGCGCGCACCAAGATTGGCTCTACTAACGAATAGGCCTCATCGGTGAGATAGACGCTTGGGGCCATGGCTCCCCTTGAAGCTGGACCAGCCCCGATCTGGATAGTCATCCCGCCGCGAGAGCCGGCCCCGAAGTCCAGATCAAACGCTTCCAAACGATCACCCCGACAATGCGACGCCAGTGGACAGCCTAGGGCAAGCATCACATCGCCTCTACCGGAAGATGCTGCGCAAAATGAGCCTCAGACTACATCAAACTGGCTATGCGATTGATTGTGCAGCGAAATCTTATGCCCAGCGACTGACATTCGGCGGATCAACGAAGCTGGTTACAGCTGTTACAGCCGCCAGCGAAGCGCGCGGCGTAACCGACCCCTCGCGAACCATTTGAAATGATTAGGAGAAATGGCGCGCCCGGAACGATTCGAACGTCCGACCCTCAGATTCGTAGTCTGATGCTCTATCCAGCTGAGCTACGGGCGCGCACTGCCTTTCGGCGAGGCGGGGGAGATAGCCCGGACGCCCCGGGGACGCAAGCGCCTTTTGATGCAGATCGCGCGAAGTTTGTGGAGGACGGCCTCCAGGCCTTGACCCGCAAGGCTCCGCTCCCTTCTTGGGAGGAACGACCTTGGTCGCGCGGGATCGCAACGGCGCGCTCCTCGTTTCCGTGACCGGGGTCTTCGAGAAAGTTCGTCATGCGTCTGATCGCCCCTCTGCTCGCCATCCTGATCGCCGGCTGCGCGCCCCTTTCGACGGAGGCCGCGCCGCCCGTCCAGGCCCCGGCGGCGGCGGCCGCCTACACGCCCCGCGGCATGGTGGCGGCGGCCAACCCGCTGGCGGTGGAGGCCGGCCTGCGGGTGCTGCGCGACGGCGGCACGGCGGTGGACGCGGCGGTGGCGGTGCAGGCGGTGCTGGGCCTGGTCGAGCCGCAGAGCTCGGGCCTGGGCGGCGGCGCGTTCATGGTGTTCTACGACGCCAGGACCGGCAAGGTGACCGCCTATGACGGTCGCGAGAAGGCGCCCCAGGCGGCGACGCCGCAGCTGTTCATGGGTCCGGACGGCAAGCCGCTGAACTTCGTGACCGCCGTGCTGTCGGGCCGCTCGACCGGCGTGCCCGGCGCGGTGGGCATGCTGGCCCAGGCCCAGAAGGAGCATGGCAGGGCCGCCTGGAGCACGCTGTTCAAGGACGCCGAGCGCCTGGCCGACGGCGGCTTCACGGTCAGCCCGCGCCTGGCCGGCATGATCAACAGCCCGCGCGTGCCGCAGAACGCCGCGCCGGACGTGATCGCCTATTTCACCAAGCCGGACGGCCGGCGCTACCAGGCCGGCGACACCCTGAAGAACCCGGCCTACGCCGCCACCCTGCGCGACCTGGCCAGCAAGGGTCCTGGCGCCCTCTACGAGGGCCCGCTGGCCCAGAAGATCGTCGACCGGCTGCGCCAGGGCGACCTGGCCTCCAGCATGACCCTGGCGGACCTCAAGGCCTACAGGCCGCGCTCGGCCGACGCCCTGTGCCGGCCGTGGAAGGTCTACACCGTCTGCGTGCCCAACCCGTCGTCGAGCGGCGTGTCGGTGATCCAGGCGCTGCAGATGCTGGAGCACACCGACATCGCCAAACGCGGGCCGACCGACCCCGTGGCCTGGACCCTGCTGGCCCAGGCCGAGCGGGTGATGTACGCCGACCGCGACCGCTATGTCGGCGATCCGTCGTTCGTGAAGGTGCCGGTCGAGGGCCTGCTGGACCCGGCCTACGTGGCCGAGCGCGCCAAACTGATCGGCGACACCGCCGGCCCGGCCCCCAGCTTCGGCCTGCCCAAGGGCGCGCCGGCCGTCGGCCCCGACAAGACCCAGGAGCCGGCCGGGACGACCCACATGGTCATCGTCGACCCAATGGGCAACGTGGTGTCGATGACCACCACGGTCGAGAGCGTGTTCGGCTCGGGCCGCATGGTCGGCGGGTTCTTCCTCAACAACCAGCTGACCGACTTCAACTTCGACCCGCACGACGGCGACGGCGCGCCGGGCGCCAACGCCGTGGCCGGGGGCAAGCGGCCGCGCTCGTCGATGGTCCCGATCGTGGTGCTGGACAAGGACGGCAAGTTCCTGGCCGCCGTGGGCTCGCCCGGCGGCTCGGCGATCCTGTCCTACAATCTCAAGGCCATGGTCGGGGTGTTCGACTGGGGCCTGACCATGCAGCAGGCGATCAGCCTGCCCAACCTGGTGGCGCGCGGCGACAGCTTCTCGGCCGACGTCGAGAAGTTCGGGCCGGAGATGACCGCGGCCCTGCAGGCGCGGGGCGTGGCGATCCGGACCGGCCAGAACGAGACCTCGGGCCTGCACGGCGTGATCGTGCGCCCGGGCGGCGTGCTGGAAGGCGGAGCCGATCCCCGGCGCGAGGGCGTGGCCAAGGGGCTGTAGCGAGGCGGCGGCGGCGCGGGCGCCAGGGTCCGGTTTCAGACGTGGAGCTGATTCCCGGCCCCGACCTAATCGAGCGTGAGGCCGGGCCAGCTCACAGCGGCGTACCAGCCACGGCTCCAGCGTGCTCCTGGACTCCGTCCTCTCAAACCAGCATCGACTGCTGGGCGAAGATGCCCGCCATCGCGCCGTGCGATGACGCCAGGGTGACCGATGGCGGCGTGATGGGGTTGGCGAGGTCGCCGGCGGCGTAGACGCCGGGCATGCTGGTTTCGCGGCGCTCGTCGACCTTGAGGATGACGCCGAGGGGCGTATCGACCGTGGCGAGGCCCAACGCTTCATGCAGGCTCGCGGACGGCTTGTTGCGCGGATGGGCGAACAGGATGTCGACCGCGACATTGGCGCCGGTGTCGAGATTGATGGTGGCGTTATGGTCCCCGTGACGGGCGATCTCGATGATCCGGCCATCGACGACAGGCGTGTTGCGGCGCGCCAGATCGGCGCGGACATCGGGCGGAATGTCGTGACCATCGGCGAAGACCGTCAACCTGTCGGTCCAATCGTGGAACAGCCTGACCTGATTCATCGACTGTGGCCCGGACCAGACGAGGCCCCAATGCTGGCCGGCGACTTCAAAGCCGTCGCAATAGGGACAGGGCACGATGGATTTGCCCCAGCTTTCGGCGAACCCCGGAATGTCGGGCATCTGATCGACAACGCCATAGCTCAGGATCAGGCGGCGCGCCCCAAGGCTTTCGCCATCGCCTGTGAGGACGGAGAAATCGTCGATGGCGCCGGAGACGCCGTCGGCGCGGGCATTGACCAGCTTGACCGTGGGATAGCGCGCCAGCTGCCGCCGCGCCTCGGCCAGGATGTCCAGCGGCGGCTTGTGATCGTGACCGAGCAGGCCATGCGAGTGGCCGGCGAAGCGGTTGCGCTGCAGGCCGGTGTCGAGAACCGTGACCTTGCGGCGGGCGCGGCCCAGCTGCAGGGCGGCGGCGAGACCGGCGAAGCTGCCGCCGATGATGATGACGTCATCCATGGTGATGAACCTATCCATTGGCTTGCACATTTGCGATACTGCGTGGTACCGTAATGCAGGAATTAGGATACCGTCAAGTACTGGAATGCTCGTGACCGAAAACAGCCAGGCCCGGCGCGGCCGGCCCGCCAACGAGGCCCTTGGCCAAACGATCGTCGACGCCGCGTACGACCTCCTTGTGGAATTGGGTTTTCAGGCGACGACCTTGGACAAGGTCGCCCAGCGGGCGAAGATATCCAAGCTCAGCATCTATCGGCGCTTCGAGAACAAGGAGGCGCTGTTCGGCGCGGCCATCGCGGCCCACTGCCGTCAGTTTGCCCCACTGGCTCTTGTTGAAGGTGTCGATGGCTCGGCCGAGGATCAGCTCATGGCGGTGGGATCATCCCTGCTTCGCACGCTGCTGAGCCCGGACGTCCGCGGTGTCGAAGCCATGATCATGGCCGACAAGACCAATCAAAAGTCGTTGGGCAAGCTCCACTACGAGGCCGGCCCCGCCTATGTCATCGCCCAGATCGAGGCCCTGTTGCGTCGGTTGCACGCGAAGGCGGTTCTGAACGTGCCCGATCCGCTCCAGTCCGCCCGCCTGTTCGCCGCGCTCTTCAAGGGATCCGATCTGCTGATGATCGCACGCTTCGATGAAGCCAGAGCAGGGGACGACGACGAAATCGAATCCTATTGCCGGTCGGCCGTCGCCCTGTTCATCGCCGCGCACGGCGGCGACAACCACGCGGGCGGATAGCCCCCAAGCTGACGTTTCGCACGCCCGCCTTCGGCGGAGCCGAAGGTCCTAATCGCAAACTGCCGGACCCGACCCCAGTCGGACTCTTCGAGCGCGGTGCGTCCTTCGAGGCCCGCCAGAAGGCCCTCCATCCTCGGCGGATAGAGAACGAAGTCCGGCAATTTCAACGCCCTGAACTTTTTCGACCTGAACTTGTCAGCACCCCCTCGAACCGCCCTTATCCTGGTTGCACCTGAAAGCATGGGAAGGGCGTCCGGCCGGCGACCAGACGGCTTTTGGGGGTGGTCGAGCGGGAAGCGCTCGCCGGTGGTCTTTAAGTGACGCCTTCGCGGCGGTCTGGTCGGGTTCCTTGCGACACAGGACGAAGCCCAGGCGGCGAAGGATCGGCGGACGCGGCAGGCGCGGGCTGAAATCGCCCGCGCGGTCCAGGGAACGCCAAGTCCCTGCCCGTCGGGGGCCTCCATCGGAGCGGGTTAAGAATCCGCGACCCGAAGGCTTCCGGATAACGGCCGCGCGGAGCGCCTGCACTTCGTCGAAACGGTATTCAAAACTGCAAATCCTCCGGGCGAAGCCCGGGCGCTTCGCACCCTTCCCCATCCGCTCAGCGGGCGTCCGCGTGAGGCGGCGAAACCGTGCGTCCCCTGAAGTGGGGCGGTCGAATAGGGATTGTCATCCCGGACGAGCGCGTAGCGCGAAGATCCGGGACCGGGGCGTGAACTCAGCGCTTGCGGCGGTCCCGGGTCTCCGCTTCGCTACTGTTCAGTTCGGGGACATGGCGGACACCTGTTCGGGGACATGACTGACAGGTTTGGGGTCGGTCAAGTCGATGGTGG